>NZ_PTSN01000009.1:0-199230 GCF_002965865.1 Escherichia sp. MOD1-EC6098 | reverse complement strand
CGTGGCTTCGAAATGGACTTCGCTGAACTGTTGCTGGAAGACTACAAAGCCTCCCTGAAATACCTCAGCGATCACCCGAAACTGCAGGGTATTGCCCAGCAGAACAGCTTTAAACATACCTGATAACAGGGCGTTATAATAATCTTTGCCCCGGTTTGAAAACCGGGGCATACGTTCATTAGCGCAATATTAATATTATATTGATTTTGTATTCATGGCGTTGTTAAGTTGTATCTAATATAAATCTTTCTAAAATCAAACAAAATGACGCCAGTAGATCATTTGTTTTGTATTAATCTCCTTACGTTGGTACTTTCGATTTTTTATTATAAATTCAATGCTCTTACACAATTTTCCTTCACATTTAATCAATTCCCCTGTCAAAATTGTTTAAATTTATTTGCCAATAAATTTGACTTAAGATGGCGGCGTGCTACATTAATAATCAGTAATATATTTATGTTATATTAAGTCAACTATGCAATCACAATATGGGAATTGTTTAATTGCGTACGCAAAACATAAATTTATTCTCACTATGTTGAATGGTGAATATCGCTGCTTTAATGGTGGTGATGTGGTTTTTGCGGATGCAAGCCAGATCTTGATTGATAAGTGTGTAGGTAACGTCGTATTAGTCACGAAGGACACACTTTCACTATTTCTCCCGATGCTCAAGGAGGAGACGCTAAATCTTTATACCAATAAAAAAGCTCCTTCGTTAGTTGTTCATCATTGTTCCAGAGAGATCCCTGTTTTTCAGGAAGTTGTACATCTTTCGCAAAATCAAGATCTCCGCTATGGTGAGATATTACGTAAAAGAGCATTAACATTTGCGTTATTGTCTATTTTTCTTGAAGATAAACAGTTTATACCACTGCTTATGAATATTTTGCGACCGAATATGCGAACGCGGGTTTGCACGGTCATCAATAATAATATTGCTCATGAATGGTCATTAGCACAGATTGCCAGTGAGTTATTGGTGAGTCCGAGTTTGTTAAAGAAAAAATTGCGTGAAGAAGAGACATCGTATTCACAGTTACTGACTGAATGTAGAATGCAGCGGGCGTTGCAACTGATTGTTGTTCATGGTTTTCCAATAAAACGAGTAGCCGTATCCTGCGGTTATAACAGTGCGTCGTATTTTATTTATGTCTTTCGAAACTATTATGGTATGACGCCGACAGAGTATCAGGAGCGAATAGCGCAGGGAATACTGAATGGTGACCCGATAGCAAGTTTTGTTGGGCAGGGAAATTTTTACAGTTCTGAACGCCATGCTGAAGGGATAAGACTCTGATTCTTTACTCAGACATAAAAAAAACCCGGCATAGGGGACCGGGAAGAGGATAGTCTGCCGTCTCCAGACTAATAAACCGTTATAACGCTCCTTGTTGACACGGGAAACTTTGTGCTCTCAGTAAATAAAATATAACTTTAATTGTCGATAATATCAGCCATTTTTTTATAAACATAAGCTATACGCTTTCTTAAAATATATTGCTGACGCATTTACTTATTAGTAATTAGCTGTTATGTACACTGCGCTATGGCTGGCTTTTGGTCCTACCAATTTTGGCAGTTTTGGCTCACGGAGTGAATCATTCATCATTTCATTTGTATACTGAAATTGTAATGTTCGTGGTAATGGAATATAAGGGCTTGTCATGGCACATGTTTGTTCGGTGATCCTCACCTGTCGCTCATTTGATATATACCATGAGCAGCAAAAACTATCTTTGTATAAAGATAGTATTCTACTGATAGAAAAAAATATGGCGGAGAGTTTTGACTTTAATGAATCAAATGTCCGCAGGCTGGATATTGATGAACGAATAATTACTCATTACTTACACAATGTCCGTTCACCGTTCCGGTGTTTAGGATTGCACAATAAAAAAAAGCTGTTAGTTAACATGACCCCACCGATGCCGTTGGTTACAGCAATATTCGATAGTTTTACTAAAGAGGACATTGCTTCAACGACATTAAATAATATGCTCTATTTCTCCTGCCTTTCGATGTTTTCACGAAATAAAGAGCTGATTCCATTCCTTTTTAATAGCATTAGTACCATTGCAGGAAAAGTTGAACGCATTATTAGCTTTGATATTGCCAGACGCTGGTATCTGCGTGATATCGCAGAAAAGATGTATACCAGTGAAAGCCTAATCAAAAAGAAGCTACAGGATGAAAACACCTGCTTTAGTAAAATATTACTGGCCTCGCGAATGTCGATGGCCAGACAATTGCTCGAGTTACGACAATTCCCGCTACCGATGATCGCAGAAAAATGTGGCTATAGCAGTACGTCGTACTTTATTAACACTTTCCGCCAGTATTATGGCGTAACACCACACCAGTTTGCGCAACAGTCAACAGGGACTTTTTCCTGACTTCATCTATCATTCGAAAGTCGGTCAGGATCTGCTTTACGCTTCATGTAAAAATCTTTTCCCATCCATATTTGCCGGGGGCACCGGCAAGTTCTCTTTGGCAGTTCGCAAACGGATATTAGTATTTTCAGGAGGAAAAGGTGCAGCATGTTTGGAGTTATTAAGCTGATTATTCATATAATTACGGGAATGCTGGTTTGTGTCGTACTGTTCAAGTTGATGACCAATGGCTGGAGTGGTTTCTACTTTCAATGCTGTTTGCTAAGTCTGGTATTCCTGATGGTTAGCTGGTTGTTGAGTAGTGAATGGTTGTCAGGAAAGAGTAAGGCAGAACATTCACGTTCAGCCTTACTCTCATTCATACGTTACGCTTTTTTAAAGCGGGCAAAGAGATGTTCCACAACGACGAAAAAGACGGGAACGAAGTAAATCGCCAGTACGGTTGCTGCAAACATCCCCCCCATAACGCCTGTACCGACCGCATTTTGTGCGCCGGAACCTGCGCCATGACTGATCACCAGTGGCAGTACGCCAAGAATAAAGGCCAGAGAGGTCATCAGGATCGGGCGTAAACGCATCCGCGCCGCTTCGATAATCGCCTCTACCGGTGTCTTCCCTTCTTTCTGCATCATCTCAACCGCAAATTCGACGATCAGGATGGCGTTCTTGGCTGAAAGCCCGATGGTGGTCAGCAAACCGACCTGGAAGTAGACGTCATTGCTCAGGCCGCGCAGGTCAGTTGCCAGTAATGCGCCAATAACGCCCAACGGAACAACCAACATCACCGAGAATGGAATTGACCAGCTTTCATACAACGCGGCGAGGGCGAGGAACACCACGACCAGTGAAATGGCATACAGCGCGGGTGCCTGGTTGGACGATAACGCTTCCTGATACGACAGCCCAGTCCAGGAGTAGCCGACGCCCGCCGGAAGTTTAGCCACCAGTTCTGCCATAAACTTCATCGCGTCACCGGTACTTTTTCCAGCAGCGGCCTCCCCTAAAATCTCCATCGACGGAATGCCGTTGTAGCGTTCCAGTCGCGGCGAACCGTAGGTCCATTCTGTTGAAGAATAAGCGGAAAGCGGTGCCATCGTGCCGGAGGCGTTGCGTACATACCACTGGTTGATGTTGTCCGGCAGCATACGGAACGGTGTTCCTGCCTGGACATACACTTTTTTCACACGCCCCTGGTTGAGGAAGTCGTTCACGTAGCTACTGCCGAAGGCGGTAGAGAGGGTCTGGTTGATATCAGACAGCTCCACGCCCATCGCTTCGGCTTTCGCGGCGTTGACGTTCACTTTGAACATTGGCGTATCTTCCAGGCCGTTCGGGCGAACCGCCGTTACCTGGTCAGGCGATTGTGCTGCCAGTGACAGCAACTCGTTTCTCGCCTGAGTCAGCTTTTCGTGCCCCAGGTTGCCGTTGTCCAGTAGTTCCATATCAAAACCTGATGCTGTACCCAGCTCCGCTACCGCAGGTAAGTTGAACGGGAAAATCACCGCTTTATTGATACTGCTCAGAGCCACCATCGCCCGCTGAATGATTGCGGTCACCGAGTTTTCCTCACCGACGCGTTCAGACCACGGTTTCAGGCTGATAAATGCCAGACCGTTGTTTTGCCCCTGGCCGCTAAAGCCGAAGCCGCCAACGGTAAACACCGACTGGACATTATTTTTCTCTTTTGTCAGATAGTAATCGGTTACTTGTTGCAGCACTTTAGTGGTGTTAACCATTGTGGAACCTGACGGTAACTGCGCCGTGGTCATAAATACCCCCTGATCCTCTTCCGGTAAGAAAGAGGTCGGTGTACGCAGGAACAGCACCGCCATCCCGGCACAAATCAGCAGGTATACCACCATATAGCGACCAGTGCAGCGCAACAGTGAGCGGGTACTGTCGGTATAGTGCTGAGTCGATTTCTCAAACAGATGGTTGAAGCGTTCGAACAAGGCGTTCGGTTTGTGACCGCCTTCCGGTGTGGCTTTCAAAATGGTGGCGCAAAGGGCTGGGGTCAGACTCATTGCCACAAACACCGAAAGCAACATAGAGGAGATCAGCGTAATGGAGAACTGGCGATAAATTTCCCCGGTTGCGCCGCTCATAAAGGCCATCGGCATAAATACCGCAGAAAGAACAACGGCAATCCCGACCAGCGCACGCTGGATTTGCCCCATCGATTTATGCGTCGCTTCTTTCGGTGGCAGTTTATCTTTCGCTATCACGCGTTCGACGTTTTCTACCACCACGATGGCATCATCCACCAAAAGCCCTATAGCTAACACCATCCCAAACATGGTGAGGGTGTTGATGGTAAAACCGACCGCCGACAAAATCGCAAATGTGCCGAGAATAACGACCGGCACGGCGATCGTTGGGATAATCGTAGCGCGAATATTTTGTAAAAACAGATACATGACCAGGAAGACGAGGATGATAGCTTCAACCAGCGTTTTGAAAACTTCCTGAATTGAAATTTTGATAAATGGTGTGGTGTCGTAAGGGTAAACCGTTTTCAGGCTGGCGGGGAAATAGGCTGATAATCGGTTTAACTCCGCTTTTACCGCCCGCGAGGTATCAAGGGCATTCGCTCCGGCAGCCAGCTTGATAGCAATCCCGGCAGCAGGTTTGCCGTTATAACGCGCCACAGTGGAATAATCTTCTGCCCCCAACTCGATGCGGGCAACGTCGCGCAGCAATACTTGCGAACCATCTTGCTGCACTTTCAGCAGGATTTTGCCAAATTCTTCCGGCGTTTGTAGACGCGTCTGCACAATGATTGAGGCGTTCAGTTGCTGGTCTGCCGCCTGTGGCATCCCCCCCAGTTGACCACCGGAAATCTGGTTGTTCTGTACCTTGATTTGGGAAATAACATCAGAAGGAACGAGACTGTATTTATTGAGTTTTTGTGGGTCCAGCCAGATACGCATGGCGTACTCTGACCCAAAGAGCTGCACGCTACCGACGCCCGCGGTACGGCTTAGTGGATCCTGGAGGTTAGAAGCCACATAGTCCGCGATATCGTATTGGTTGAGACTACCGTTATCAGAAATAAACGCCGCTACCATCAGGATGTTGCTGCTCGACTTATTAACGCTGATCCCTTGTTGCTGCACCGCTTCTGGTAACGAAGGCATCGCGAGTTGCAGTTTATTCTGCACCTGAACCTGCGCAATATCGGGCGATGTTCCCGTTTCAAAGGTCAGGGTGATGGAAGCATTGCCTGCCGCATCGCTGGTTGATGACATATACATCAGGCCATCCAGCCCATTCATATTTTGTTCGATCACTTGAGTGACCGAGTCTTCTACCGTTTGCGCATCAGCCCCCGGATAGGTAGCGCTGATGGTGATGGTCGGCGGCGCAATCTGCGGATACTGCGCAACCGGTAGGTTCATGATCGCCAGCCCACCCGCGAGCATCATAATAATGGCAAGTACCCAGGCAAAAACCGGGCGATCAATAAAATAGTTAGCCATGAAAGTCCCCTTAAGCCTGCAACGTTACTGTTTCGATTCGGTGCTGGCGTTTTCCTGGCTGGAGGAAATTGCGCGTGCTTTGATACCTGGATGAATGCGTTGCAAACCGGAAACGATCACCCGATCGCCAGCTTGCAAACCAGAGGTAACAACCCACTGATTTCCGATGGCTTTGGTTGCGTCAATTTCGCGTAACTGTACAACATCGTCTTTATCCAGAATGAGCGCCGTTGCTTTGCCCTGGGAGTTATGGGTAACGCCTTCTTGCGGTACTAACAACACATTCTGCCGACTACCTTCATCTACCAAAGCCGTGACGTACATACCAGGCAGCAAGTCACCATTCGGGTTGGGGAAAATTGCACGCAACGTGACGGAGCCGGTGGTTTCATCCACTGTCGGGTCGGAGAATTTCAGCGTGCCGGTCTGGCTGTAACGTTTGCCATTTTCCAGGTTAAGCTGCACTGGCGTACTGCCCTGAACCTGTTTGATTTGCCCACTGGCGACTTCCTCTTTCATGCGCAAAAAATCCTGCACTGATTGGGTGAGGTCGACATAAATCGGGTCCAGACGCTGCACGGTTACCAGAGAGTCTCCCTGATTAGCGGTGACTAATGCGCCGACGGTCACCGACGATTTTCCGCTGACGCCAGTAATGGGCGAGGTGACATTAGCGTATTGCAGATTGATGGTTGCCTGCTCAACAGCCGCTTTGGCGACGGCGACATTGGCTTCCGCTTCATTCAGTTGGGTGCGCGCGGTGTCGTAATCCTGGCGGCTGACATAGTTGGTTTTCAGCAACGATGCCTGGCGATTGAAGGTGATGCGGGCATTGCTGGCGGTGGAGAGGGCTTTCGCCAGCGAACCTTTCGCGGAGTTCAGCTCTGCCTGCAATGGAGCAGGGTCAATCTGATAAAGTGAATCCCCCTGGTTGACCTTATCACCCTCGATAAAGTTGCGTTTAATGATAATGCCACCCACCTGGGGGCGTATCTCGGCAACTTCATAAGGAACGGTTCTGCCGGGCAGTTCGCTCATCACATTGACCGAACCGGGGGAGAGCGTCACTACCCCCACTTCAGGCGTCATAGCGGCGGCATTTTCCGCCGATTTGTCATCGCAGGCGGTGAGCATCGCGCTGCAGAATAACAACGGTATTAACAGTTTTCTTTTTCTGTTCATTTTAGTCCCTGAAAATTCGTGAGAAATAACGGTTCTTTGAATTACGCGCGGGGAGAGGTATGAGGGATTTACAGACCAGCGGCATAATGCAAGCCATGGGGTTGTAAGCCAGCGAGGGAACATGTAGGCAGAGCGACCAATATAGTGACGCGAATGGCAAAAAAAATGTTGCCGTTCTGCCGACAGTCTCTGCCTGCATCCGGGCAACGAAGGTTTCTACTGGTGGATACACATACCAGGGGAATAAGCTCGTTTTTGCTTCTCCTTTGGTTATCACCGGGAGTAATGGAGTCAGCATTTGCATCCCTCGTCATGCCAGCCATTAATTTCAGGCAATTATCGCTGGGCCACATCGACTCCTTATTTAGAAATAAGAAGAGATCCCCAGAGTCACGATGTCGCTCATACGTCTAAGTTTCAGCTTGTACATGATATTGAATTTCTGGATCTTTAATGTTTGTTGAGAAATATTCAGTGTTGACGTGATATTACTTTCATTTTTATTTTTCAGAATCAGTTGCATGATTTTGAATTGATTATGCGAGAAACATAATTGAGAATTCTTATGGGGCAAGTGTTTTCCATAGGTAATATCAAGCAGAGTGTTAATGCTTTCTTTGCGGCTGATAAAATAAATAGGTGACTGACTTTTAAGTTTACTGATGTGATAAGGTGCCAGAACAATGATTCTTTCGGCATCTAATTTCTCAAGAAACTTAATCGCTTCTTCATCAAGGATATGATTATGATAGGTATCAATGATCACCTTGAATGGTTTGTTGCCTATGCTTTTTATCTCTGACAGGGAGTTGATTTTTATCATTTCGTGATTATCTTTCAACTGCAAAAAGCCCTGTAAAAGAAAAGAATCCTTCGTCATGAGAAAAATCATAACTTGCTCCTTAGCCGTTATCGTTTCGAACATGTTGTCCTTTTCATTATTTACATCCATGTCCGAATATGGTGTTCAATATAGTAAACGCCTATAAGAACTTTGCCCTTCGTGAACTAATACGTCTATTAACACTAATCAAAACTTCAGATTTATCCATTACGTACTCCATATATTGATCCTAGGTAATATTCCTGGTTGTTATCAATTTGTGATTAGTAAACAGAATATTAACAGTTTGCAGGAATCTACCCAAGAATAAGTTATAATTTATCCGTTTGTGATCTCTGAAGAATATTACTAAAGTTAAAGCGTAATCCGATTTAAATATTGAGTCTCCTTGTTTCTATTTAAGCTGGCAATTGGATTGCCAGCTTTCTTTTAGTGCATTGATAGTGCAAAAACAAACCCCAGACTGTACCCATAGTATCGATGTTTATGGAACCTTCAGTTCACTTTCTCACAGCACTTCTAAAACATTAAACCTGACAACGAAAAATATCAGCCATGATAATGTTTGAAATGGCTAATTTGCTGCAAAATAAAGAAAAATATAAAATTTTCAAATGGTTGGTTTAATCGTTGTGTGATAGTTATTTCAACAATAGTACGTAATTTATCAAAGGAGTAATGCGGTGATGTGAATATTGCCAGGATCATAGTTATTATACGTAACTATGATCCTGGCTAAAAAATGGAGCAGAGATAGGTCTGCTAGTTATTATTTTTTACGAACAAACTAGCAAAGCTGAACAGGCTGGCAGCGCTAAATATCAGTTCGATCCCTACCAGGGTTGACACCAATGTCACAGAAACCATTGGCGTTGCGCCAAGGAAGATCCAGGCAATGACGATATCCAGCACGCCAATAACGAGTTGTAACCAACTGCCTTTCATTGAGCGCTGGCGATACCAACTCATCAGGCGAATAACCCCTGCGACACAGAACAATCCTGCAATAAACGCCGCAATGGCGAAAATCCCCAGTTCTGGTGCACGGATGAAGAAATAGCCGATCAATAAATAGGCTATCGCCACGAGGAAACCCGATAATACAGGCCAGAAATTATGACTGCGGTTGCTGAATAATCCAACAATAAGCGCAATACCCGAACAGATTAATAATACGCCAACGACTGTGCTTAGAATGTCGCCAGAAACAAACGGGAAACTGATACATAACAAACCGACGATAAACAGCAGCACGGCAATAAACTGGATCGCTCTGCGGTGCTTTTTAAGCATCTCCAGATCAAATTTTAAAATTGTTGCCTTATCTATATATAACATAGAACCACCCTATAAATTTAAGAAGGAAAACCCCTGCTATCAATCTATGCCAAAAATGCATCAGAGAATGCAGTTGATTTAATAAAAATTTCCTAATTACTGTGCTTGATGACTATGTAACCTATTGTATTATAATAAAAATATCTGATTTTGATATTTTGTCTCAACATGACATACCCAGAAAACCAGGTTATAACCTCAATGTCGAAATTGATTCGTGACGGCTCTTTCACTTTATAGTTGAGGATATTACGATGAAAAAAGTATTAGGCGTTATTCTAGGTGGTCTGCTTCTTCTGCCTGTAGTGAGCAATGCAGCCGATGCGCAAAAAGCAGCCGACAATAAAAAACCGGTCAACTCCTGGACCTGTGAAGATTTCCTGGCTGTAGACGAATCCTTCCAGCCGACTGCAGTCGGTTTTGCTGAGGCTCTGAATAATAAAGACAAACCAGAAGATGCGGTTTTAGATGTTCAGGGTATTGCAACCGTAACGCCTGCTATCGTTCAGGCTTGTACCCAGGATAAAAAAGCCAGCTTTAAAGATAAAGTTAAAGGCGAATGGGACAAAATCAAGAAAGATATGTAATTAAGGGAATGCGTTACATCGTATTTCCTTAAATATTGAACAGGCCGGAATACCTTGCGTTAAAAGCAGGTGATCCTCCTGTTCATATGTAAATTATTTATTGAATGGGTTGTAAAATGAATATTTCATCTCTACGTAAAGCCATTGTTTTCGTTGGCGCTGTAGCAGCTCTGTCACTGGTGAATGCGCAATCTGCACTGGCTGCTAATGAATCTGCTAAGGATATGACTTGTCAGGAATTTATTGACCTGAATCCAAAAGCAATGACACCTGTTGCATGGTGGATGTTGCATGAAGAAACAGTTTATAAAGGCGGTGATACTGTAACCTTAAACGAAACTGACCTGACTCAGATCCCTAAAGTGATTGAATACTGTAAGAAAAATCCGCAGAAAAATTTGTATACCTTCAAAGATAAATTGGCAAATGTCCTGCCGAATTAACAGGAATAAAGCAAAAAGGAGTAGCAAGTTGAGCCATCTTGCTGCTCCTTTTTGCGTTTTTATATGACTAGCGAATTCATTATTCGTTTGATCCTGGCCGCAATTGTTTGTGGTGCTATTGGCATAGAAAGGCAAATACGCGGCAAAGGTGCTGGTTTACGTACCCATGTCTTGATTGGTATGGGCAGTGCGCTGTTTATGATTGTGTCGAAATATGGTTTTGCTGATGTGCTGGCGTTCGACCATGTCGGGTTTGATCCCAGCCGTATTGCCGCTCAGGTCGTCACTGGCGTCGGGTTTATCGGCGCGGGGAACATCCTCGTTCGTAATCAAAATATTGTCGGTTTAACTACCGCTGCGGATATTTGGGTAACAGCAGCGATCGGTATGGTGATTGGCAGCGGCATGTATGAACTGGGGATTTACGGTTCTGTAATGACCTTATTGGTGCTGGAAGTCTTCCATCAATTAACCTTCCGCCTGATGAGCAAAAATTATCATTTGCAGCTTACGTTGGTGAACGGTAATACAGTGTCGATGCTCGACTGGTTTAAGCAGAAAAAAATAAAAACAGATTTAGTTTCGTTGCAGGAAAATGAAGATCATGAGGTGGTTGCTATTGATATCCAGCTTCATGCTACGACGCCGATAGAAGACCTGTTGCGATTACTAAAAGGAATGGCAGGGGTGAAAGGTGTTTCAATTAGCTGATGTTCATAATAGTTAATTCGACAGGAGTACCAGACTGGCACTCCCGTCGAATTTAATGATCGAGGACGATCAGTGGCGAATGATTAGCGGGATCGCTTAATACTGTAATATCCGCGCCGTAGAGCGTAGTTAGCGCCTGCTGCGTCAACACATCTTGCGGTTTGCCATTTGCGACAACTCTGCCTTTTTGCATTAATACGACACGGTCAGCATAACGGGCAGCAAGATTAAGATCGTGCAATACGCAGCAGACGTTAAATTGCCGTTCTCGAACTAACTGACGTAATAAACGAAATAGATGTTGTTGATGGTGAATATCCAACGCCGAAGTTGGTTCATCAAGAAATAACCATTTTGGCGAGGGTATTGCTTCCCAGAGTTGCACCAGCAGGCGAGCCAATTGCACACGCTGTTGTTCGCCGCCGGATAATTGCCGGTAGTCGCGGTTAGCTAACGACTGACAGTCACATAACGCCAGTATTTGTGCCGTTTCATCACCCTGATTACCGGTACGATAAGGATGTCGCCCCATCTGGATCACTTCTTGTACGCTGAATGGAAATGCCATATGGCTATTCTGACGCATCACGGCCCGGTGTTTCGCCAGTTCGGTAATTGACCATTCATTTAATGGCTTATTAAACAACCGGCATTCGCCGCTATCAGGTTGAAGATAGCCGGTTAGCTGGCGAAGCAGCGTGGATTTTCCCGCACCGTTAGGGCCGAGAATGGCAACAATTTCTCCGCCGGGAAAAGTCAGCGAGACATTGTCAGTCAGACGTCGCCCATGAAGGCTATAAACCAGGTTTTTGGCGCTGATCATGCGATCCTCCGGTTACGCAGAATCAACCACATAAAATAAGGCCCACCAAGCAGACTGGTTAATAATCCTACGGGCATTTCTGCTGGTTGTACCAGCGTGCGGGCAAGTGTGTCTGCCATCAGTAACAAACAGGCTCCGGCGAGGGCAGAGCAAGGGATTAGCCAGCGGTGATTCGCCCCGGTCGTCATGCGAATCAGATGCGGGATCACCAGGCCAATAAAACCGATAATGCCGCTTACCGATACCGCAGCACCAACCAGCAGCGAGCTAATCAACAGTAATTGTTGGCGTTTACGCTTTACGTTCACGCCGAGGTAATGGGCTTCTTCATCACCAAGTTGCAGCAAATTCAGCGTCCCGGCGAGACAGGTTGTTGCCATAATGGCTGGCAGAATGAATGAACTGGCGACCAATAATGTCGGCCATTGCGCCTGACCGAGATTGCCCATCATCCACAACGTGAGTTGTCGTAGCTGCTGCTCATCGCCTATATAGCTCAGTATGCCGATCGCCGCACCGCACAGGGCGTTGATGGCGATCCCGGCGAGTAACAATTGCATCATGCTGCCATCGCGATGGCGCTGTGTGATGAGAAAAATGACGGTGCAGACCACTAAACTTCCGGCGATGGCAAACACCATTTGCTCATAGAGCACCAGCACCACAGGGAAGGAAAAGGGCAGGACAATTGCCACGCCAACCATTAATGCTGAACCGCTACTGACGCCGAGCAATCCTGGGTCAGCCATGGGGTTGCGAAAAAGCCCCTGCATAATTACCCCAGCGGTTGCCAACGCTGCGCCTACCAGCACTGCCAGTAAAACGCGTGGCAGGCGAATATTCAGCCAGATATCGCGGTATTCCTCATCAAGAAGGGCGCTAAAGCTGATTTTTAACGCTCCCTGACTGGCACCGAACAGCACCAGGGCAAGCAATAATAGTGATAGCCCCATAAAGACACTGGCGGAAGAAAATGAATCCTTGAGCACGTAAAACTCCGTTATGACGTTGCGGCGCGGAGAGCCTGCGCCGCATGGGATTACGCCGGTTTCAGGCCCGGTTCAATCAGACTGTAGATCTGCTTATTGAGTGCTGGCGCGTTTGCCAGTTCATGAATGTGTGCGGCAACATCGGCACGGTGGACAAAACCATGACACTCCTGATTTTGTATCCGTTGTGCTTTGCCTGTTGCTGCGCCGTCAAGCAGTCCGCCAGGGCGGAGAATGGCGTAGTCAAGCCGGCTGGTTTGTAGCCAGCTTTCCGCCAGTGTTTTTTCCCGTACCGCCTGACCAAACACGGCTTTTGCCCGCTCCGATAAGAACGGCCAGCTATCGCCGCATCCCAAAGAAGTCACCAGAATCATGCGTCTGATGTCTGCTTTTTCGGCTTCATCAATCACTGTTCTGTGCGCCAGATAATCCTGTGCGCCACCCATTGATGAGATGACAAGCGCATCCGGACCCGCAGCGCGACAGGCGGCTGCGACTATGCTGGCGTCACAAGCGTCACCAGTAAAAACCTGTACGCCTTGTTGCGCCAGCCTCGTGGCGGCATCGGCATGACGAACGACAGCGACGACCGGACGTTGTTCCGCCAGTGCCAGTTCGAGCGTTCTGGCTCCAACCCCCTTTCCGCCTGCGCCAAAGAGTAGCCAGGGCGTCATCAGGCGTGTTCCTTCAGAGATGCCGCCAGAGTATGGAAGGCGCTGACTTGTTCACTCAGGAGCTGACGATGCTCATCCCGACCGAGGAAAATTTTCAGCATGGCGTTGCCTTCTTTATTGAAAAAGAGAATAGAGGCGGTATCCATGCCCATAAATTTACGTTCGATCAAGGCAATATGCGTGCAGTTTTCTGCTTTGATATGCCCGGACATGCCCTGTTTTCCGCGCAGGTTGAAATAGCCGTGGCGATGGAAACCGGAAGGTAGTTCGCCGCTAAATTCGAGGATCACATCAGCGGTATGCACCAGCGTGGTGACCTTGCCCCATTCGCAGACGGTATCCCAGACAGTATCGAATTTATCGCCTGGCACGATTGTCGGGGAGGGGAGGTTTTTCACCACTTCCAGCAGTGAGGTATTGTATTGTTCGGCAATGGCCTCCAGCGTACCGTCTGGCTCCGTTTTCAAAAATTCCTGTAACGAGACATGGCTCATAAGTCACTCCTGTTATGGTTTTTCAAGCGCAATCGCTGGCGCATTAAGTATCTGAATTAGCTCATTAAGAGACTGCAAAATGTTGCTTGCCCAGAAACGACCTTCATTGGTCAACCGCAGGCAAGTTGAAGCATCGCGGCTTAAGCCTTTTTGGTGCCACTGAGCCAGTAACGGTGCGAGTTTTTCGGCATGTGGCGTAAGTTCGTCCAGCGGTACACGCGCCGTTTCAATACCCGACTGCAAGGTATGACGCCACTGCGCGTTACGTTCGGCGTTACGCATGAGCATCATCAACGGTTTTTTGCCTGCCGCGACGGATTCATGCCAGGTCTGAAGATTGCGTTCGTTCATCCAGGAGTAACCATTAATCGAACCGCCTGCGCCGGAACCAAAGGCCAGACAATCGGCACCTTGCTTAATCAGCAAGTTATAGAGATTGCGTTCGCGTGTGGTGCGGCCCCAGTGGCTGTTACTGATGCAGCGCCAGCCCGCGTCTTCCATAAAATCACATCCTTGCAGGTAAAGATCGCGACGTTCTGCCGGAGAGGGCACGGTAGTGCGCCCGTTTTCCACGGCTTTGCCCAGCGGCGTGTTGGGAAGGACGTTGAGCGCATAGAGATCGACGCCGTCGAGGCCGATATCACGGGCAATAGCCAGATCTTCTCCCCAGGTTTGTGCATCCTGACCAGGCAGGCCAAACAGCAGGTCGCAGACCACCGCAGCACGGTCGCGTTTGACCAGGCTTTCCATAAACGCAATGGCAGTTGGGCCATCTGAGGTGCGTGCCATCTTCTTGCGGATTTTGCTGTTAAATGACTGAATGCCAATCGAGAAGCGGTTTGCTCCCGCATCAAGGCAAGCGTCGATTCGGTCAGCGTCAAAATTCAGCACCCGGCCTTCAATCGTGATTTCGCAATCAGGTGCCAATGGCAGCTTTTCTCGTAATGTGGTGATGATTCTGGCCAAATCGCGTGCCGAAAGCGCGGAAGGCGTACCGCCACCGAAATAGACCGCATGGATGGGCGCGGACTGATGCAATACGTTGTCTGACTCCAGTTCGATTTCTCGAATCAGGGCGTCGGTATAATGAGCACACGCATCTTCATTAAAACGATTCTGATAAAAACCGCAAAACGTGCAGTGTGTCGCACAAAATGGAATGTGCAGATAAACCAGTCGTTTACGTGGTGTTGCTGTTTGGTTGATCATCGCTTGCCAGGTTTGCGCCAGTTGCTCTTTGGCGACCGGAATAGCCCCGCGAAATGGCATCATGGCGCGTCTGTCTTTAAATGGCTGCGTACCGTCTAAAGCAAAATGTGGTTTGAGATCTAACGTAGTATTCGTATTCATATGTCTGATTCAAATCCATTTATTGCGGCCAAAGTTGCTGGTGTAACGACTCAACGACATCAGCAATACGCGGGCCCATTCCCAGAATCAGGTTTTGATCAACGGTGATAATACGCTGGTTCTTCCAGGCGGCAGTGTGGGTAATTCCGGCAATAGAACGCAGACGATTAATATCGCCATCGACCATTTGTGAGGTTACGACAATCACTTCAGGGTTAGCCGCAATCAGCGATTCCGCGCTGTAGCTTTTGTATTGCTGGTGGGTAGCGACGTTTTCTGCTCCGGCAAGCGACAAAATGGCGTCTGCGACGCTGCCTTTACCGGCAACCTGTGGCGCACTGCCGCCAGCAGAGAGAATAAACATCGCTTTAACCGGGGCTTTTTTTGCCGCCACGCTTTGCTGTACTCGCTCCAGGCGTTGATTAATTTGTGTCACCAGCGCGTCACCTTGTTCAGGAACCTGTAACGTTTTTGCCAGTTGATGAATGTTGGCGTACATCTGCTCAAGGGTGGCGGGTACACGCGGCAGAGTGACGACATTGACCTTTTGCGCCCGTAGCTGGTCGAGCACAATTTGCGGTCCTGCATCCTGCCAGGTAATTACGCTATCCGGGCGAAGTGACAAAATGCCTTCGCTGCTTAGCTGTTTCCAGTAGCCAATATGCGGCAGTTTGGCGGTTTCTGGTGGATAAGATGTCGTTTCATCGACACCAACCACGCGGTCGCCAGCGCCCATCGCGTAGATCAGCTCCGTCAGTGATCCTCCTGCGACCACAATGCGTTCGGCAGCCGTTGCACTAAAGGCCCAGCTAAGTGCCAACACTGCCGTAAACAGTTTTTTCATGGGGATACGTTTTACAGTGGTCTTCGCGGTGGAGGCCATAACTGAAATACATAACGTTAGTGGGGAAAAAAGAAACAGCCTGTTGGTGATCCTTGGCATCATATGAGAACTCGTATCAAATTGAGAATGATCATGATTATCATTTGAGTTATATATGAAACACAACCATCGATTCAATACACAAGGTGTTACAAGCGTATTTATTTTTGATTTTTATCAAGATGCTTCGTCAGCTAACGTTATTGTTGCCGACTAAATTTCAGGGCGGGAAAAAGCGGAGATCTCAGGGATATTGCGGCTTACAGAGCGAAGAGATGGGGAAATTATTGCCGTTAACGACAAAGCTTCGTGATGACGCCGTGAGGAATTACCACAAGAACAGGATGGTTTCCAGGAGACAAGATAGATTTCATAACCCCCTGTTTATTGTGCTAATAGCGGTTAAAAAAAAGCTTGATCATAAAAAATTGATCGATAATAATTCTCATTATCACGCTTGGCTTTAACAAAATATGACTATATGGATAACAAAATCATAGCTTTTGCGAAGGATAACGCACAGCACTCTTCACTTCAGACGTGGTGTACCACTTTGCCTGACAAAGAGGGCGTGCTTTTGCGCAATGGTCAGAAATACCAGGTAATTTCACGGGATATAAACGCCAATTAACTCACCCGGCTAATACTATCGCGTTGAATCACAAATAAATTTATTTTTCGCCAGCCACCCCGGTTTTTACCCAGGCAGCCAGCATTTTTTATTTTCCTCATGGAGAATCGCTATGTCACGTCCGCAATTTACCTCGTTGCGCTTGAGTTTGTTGGCTTTGGCTGTTTCTGCCAGCTTGCCGACGATTGCTTTTGCTACTGAAACCATGACCGTTACGGCAACAGGGAATGCACGCAGTTCCTTCGAAGCGCCAATGATGGTCAGCGTTATCGACACTTCCGCCCCTGAAAACCAAACGGCTACGTCAGCCACCGATCTACTGCGTCATGTTCCAGGGATTACCCTTGATGGTACTGGGCGTACAAATGGACAGGATGTGAATATGCGTGGCTATGACCATCGCGGCGTGTTGATCCTTGTTGATGGTGTTCGTCAGGGAACCGATACCGGGCACCTGAATGGGACTTTCCTCGATCCGGCGCTGATCAAACGTGTTGAGATTGTCCGTGGACCTTCGGCATTACTGTATGGCAGTGGCGCATTGGGAGGGGTTATCTCCTACGATACGGTCGATGCAAAAGATTTATTGCAGGAAGGACAAAGCAGCGGTTTTCGTGTCTTTGGCACTGGCGGCACGGGAGATCATAGCCTGGGGTTAGGCGCGAGTGCTTTTGGGCGAACGGAAAATCTGGATGGTATTGTGGCCTGGTCCAGCCGCGATCGTGGTGATTTACGCCAGAGCAATGGCGAAACCGCGCCGAATGATGAGGCCATTAATAACATGTTGGCGAAAGGGACCTGGCAAATTGATTCTGCCCAGGCTCTGAGTGGATTAGTGCGTTATTACAATAACGACGCGCGCGAACCAAAAAATCCGCAGACCGTTGAAGCTTCTGACAGCAGTAATCCGATGGTTGATCGTTCAACGATTCAACGTGATGCGCAACTTGCTTATAAACTCGCGCCAGTGGGCAACGACTGGTTAAATGCCGATGCAAAAGTTTACTGGTCGGAAGTCCGTATTAATGCCCAGAACACGGGGAGTTCCGGCGAATATCGTGAACAGACAACAAAAGGTGCCAAACTGGAGAACCGCTCCACGCTGTTTGCCGATAGTTTTGCTTCTCACCTGCTGACATATGGCGGTGAGTATTATCGTCAGGAACAGCATCCGGGCGGTGCGACAACGGGCTTCCCGCAAGCGAAAATCGATTTCAGCTCCGGCTGGCTACAGGATGAGATCACCTTACGCGATCTGCCGATTACCCTGCTCGGCGGAACCCGCTATGACAGCTATCGCGGCAGCAGTGATGGTTACAAAGATGTTGATGCCGACAAATGGTCGTCTCGCGCGGGGATGACTATCAACCCGACCAACTGGCTAATGTTATTTGGTTCGTATGCCCAGGCATTCCGTGCGCCGACGATGGGTGAAATGTACAACGATTCTAAGCACTTCTCGATTGGTCGCTTCTATACCAACTATTGGGTGCCGAACCCGAACTTACGTCCGGAAACCAACGAAACTCAGGAATACGGCTTTGGGCTGCGTTTTGATGACCTGATGTTGTCCAATGATGCCCTGGAATTTAAAGCCAGCTACTTTGATACCAAAGCGAAGGATTACATCTCCACAACCGTCGATTTCGCGGCGGCGACAACCATGTCTTATAACGTCCCGAACGCCAAAATCTGGGGTTGGGATGTAATGACGAAATATACCACTGACCTGTTTAGCCTTGATGTGGCCTATAACCGTACCCGCGGCAAAGACACCGATACCGGAGAATATATCTCCAGCATTAACCCGGATACCGTTACCAGCACCCTGAATATTCCGATCGCCCACAGTGGCTTCTCTGTCGGCTGGGTTGGTACGTTTGCCGATCGCTCAACACATGTCAGCAGCAGTTACAGCAAACAACCAGGCTACGGCGTGAATGATTTCTACGTTAGTTATCAAGGACAGCAGGCGCTCAAAGGCATGACCACCACTCTGGTACTGGGCAACGCCTTCGATAAAGAGTACTGGTCACCGCAGGGTATCCCGCAGGATGGTCGTAACGGAAAAATTTTCGTGAGTTATCAATGGTAATCATCAGCCCCGATATTTCGGGGCATTTATCTGGAAGGAAGAGAGACAATGAACCACTACACACGCTGGCTTGAGTTAAAAGAACAAAATCCCGGAAAGTACGCGCGTGACATCGCAGGTTTAATGAATATCAGCGAAGCAGAACTGGCATTTGCCCGTGTCACGCACGATGCGTGGCGGATGCGCGGCGATATTCGTGAAATTCTCGCGGCGCTGGAAAGCGTTGGCGAAACCAAATGTATCTGTCGTAATGAATATGCTGTTCATGAGCAAGTTGGGGCATTTACCAACCAGCATTTGAACGGCCATGCCGGATTAATACTCAATCCGCGCGCGCTGGATCTGCGTCTGTTTCTCAACCAGTGGGCCAGTGTTTTCCATATAAAAGAAACCACGGCTCGCGGCGAACGTCAGAGTGTTCAGTTCTTTGATCATCAGGGCGATGCGTTACTGAAAGTTTATGCCACCGACAATACCGATATGGCGGCATGGAGCGAGCTTCTGGCGCGTTTTATTGTCGAGGAAAATACGCCGCTTGAGTTAACAACGGTTGATGCACCTGCTGCGCATAGCAACGTCGATGCCAGTGCTGTAGAGCAAGAGTGGCGTGCGATGACGGATGTTCATCAGTTTTTTACGCTGCTCAAGCGGCATAACCTGACGCGCCAACAGGCGTTTAAACTGGTGGCAGACGATCTGGCCTGCAAAGTCGCCAATAGTGCGCTGGCGCAGATTCTGGAATCCGCCCAGCGAGATGGCAATGAGATCATGGTGTTTGTTGGCAACCGTGGCTGCGTACAAATTTTCACGGGTGTGGTAGAAAAAGTGGTGCCAATGAAAGGCTGGCTGAATATTTTCAACCCAACATTTACTCTTCATCTATTAGAAGAGAGCATCGCTGAAACCTGGGTTACCCGTAAACCGACCAGCGATGGCTACGTGACCAGCCTGGAATTGTTTGCCCATGATGGTACGCAGATTGCGCAACTTTATGGTCAACGTACAGAAGGCGAACAAGAGCAAGCGCAATGGCGTAAACAGATTGCGGCACTGACGCAAGAAGGCGTTGCTGCGTAACGTGTCATTGTCCGGAGGTCTGGCTGTCGCCGGGCCTCTTTATAAATATCGGCTGGAGAATTCAGACCAGATAATCAATATGTTGATGCCGTACCAGTTCGTTGATCCGCCTGAGGTTGAGGATCATCATAATATTGTGTTTATGGCAGTAGAATGTTTTTAATGAGATTTTTAGTTTTCCCAGAATATCTTCTGTCGTCATTTGATTTGCAATGCAGGTCAGAACCTGATGCTGTTTGCGCGAGAGTGACACATCCGCTTCTGGCGCAGAACAGTAACTGCCATTGAGCAGCGCGACAAAGTCAATAATCGTAATATTTCTCTGAACAAAAGTTACCGGGACTTTCCCCAGACAGCGTTTAATATTAAACGGCGAGAAAACAATGACATGGACAGGTTGCAGACGTTCAATTTTGTTGAGCATTGATGAGTGGAATACATTATTCATTAATGTATCAATAATCACCAAAGCACTCTGATGCAACGTTAAGTCAATCTCTTCTTCGTTCTGTATATGAACGACATTACCCTTACTCAAAATATTTTTCATTGCGGTGAAAAACATGATGTCTTTGGTAATTATAAGAAACATAACCGACTCCTGTTGCGAGCATTAACTTCATAATCAGGTTGCCAAAGGTAATAAACAGGGCAGGACTTATAATTATAGTTGTATATTAATATTCATATTAAAGATGCAGATATTTGGGAAATATCTGCATCTTTAAACTAAATTATTTCACCAGTTCTGGCGTTACCTGGCTAACCGCATTGGTGTAATAAGGTGCGCCCCAGCCGGGTTCTGGCCAGAATGCGCCGTAGCCGTAATCCCACAGGTTGTAGGTGGTGTTGACCACTTCTCTCAAATGCCACACCTGAATCCCCTGTACATTCACGTCAACGAAGTTATACGGGACTTTATTGATAAAACCTGGCTGTTCGCCCTGAATCGTGCCGAGAACGGTGACAAAGTGGTTACGGTAGTTCACTGGGTCAAGGAAGCCATTTTGTCTGGCGAGCAGGCGACCCTGATAGTTGGCTTCAATTTCAGGTTTGGCATAGCTATCCAGCGGTAATACGGCGATTTCTAACAACGTATCTGTTTTGCCGTTAATAACGTTGATAACCTTACCGCCAAAGCGTGCCTGTTGACCAACATACAAATTTGGTTGGTTATGAACAGCAACAAAACTTTTTTGAATATCAGGTTGGTTATTGCCTTTGATATTTTGCGGAATCGAACTACATGCGGCAAGAAAAAATGAAAGGCTGAAGATGAGTGCACCTTTTGTCTTGTTCATGTTACTATCCTTATCAACAAATGTTAAAACCATAATAGATATTTCTTTATGGTTTTCATCCAATTCTCAGGTGATATGCCTGATAGTAATGTAAACCTGTCTGATATTTATATCTTGAACATTAGTCCCAGAGAGAGCATTGCTGTGTGATGTTATTACCCGTCTATTTATAATACTAGTCCTTTATTTAACTATTTTAATTAAATTGTTTTTTCTCTTATGGAACATAGAGTGCTAATTATTATCATTATGGTGATAACTGTTTATTAAAAGGGAAACTATTTATCTGTGAGGGCAGGAAGCGCAATTTACTGAAATTGCACGATCTCGCATCCGCTAAGAAATGATACGCGCTGCGTCAACGAGTCGCCCCCTTTGTTTATTTTAATCGTTTACCTGAATCATCAACCACTTTCTCACCGTCTTCTTTGGTGAACGCCCCTTTCTGAGCATCCGGCAGGATCTCCAGCACTACTTCCGAAGGGCGGCACAGCCGGGTTCCCAACTGTGTTACCACAATTGGACGGTTAATCAGAATCGGGTGTTGCAACATAAAGTCGATTAACTGATCGTCAGTAAATTTATCGTCTGCAAGACTCAGTTCTTCATATGGTTCAACGTTTTTACGCAGCAGCGCGCGTACCGAAATTCCCATATCGGCAATGAGTTTGACCAGCTCGTCACGAGCCGGTGGGGTTTCCAGATAGTGGATAATAGTCGGTTCTGTACCGCTGTTGCGGATCATCTCCAGTGTATTACGCGACGTGCCGCAGGCCGGGTTGTGATAAATGGTAATGTTGCTCATATCAGTATCTCATTACAAAGTGAAAGAGAGACGTAGCGCCAGCGTGACCAGCGTTACAAACAGCACCGGCAGGGTCATAATAATTCCTGTACGGAAGTAATCCCCCCAGCTAATCGTCATATTCTTCTGCGAAAGTACGTGCAACCAGAGCAGTGTTGCCAGGCTACCAATTGGCGTAATTTTCGGCCCCAGATCGCAGCCAATAACGTTGGCGTAAACCATCGCTTCTTTGATCACGCCAGACGCCGTGCTGCCATCAATAGACAACGCACCAACCAGTACCGTAGGCATATTGTTCATAATAGAAGAGAGGAAGGCGGTCAGAAATCCGGTGCCCAGCGTCGCGGCCCACAGACCGTTATCTGCCAATACATTAAGTACGCCAGAAAGGTATTCTGTTAGCCCCGCATTGCGCAGGCCATAAACCACCAGATACATGCCGAGTGAGAAGATGACAATCTGCCAGGGTGCGCCGCGTAGCACTTTACCCGTATTGATAGCATGGCCGCGTTTAGCGATTACAAACAAAATTAGCGCGCCCACTGCCGCAATGGCGCTTACCGGGATACCGAGCGGTTCCAGAACGAAAAATCCCGCCAGCAAAAGCAATAAAACAACCCAGCCCGTTTTGAAGGTGGCAGGATCTTTAATTGCTTCGGCGGGAGGTTTCAGCAATGCCATATCGTAGTTCTGTGGAATATCTTTGCGAAAGTAGAGATGCAACATCACCAGCGTGGCCAGTATTGCGGCGATGTCCACCGGCACCATGACCGAGGCATATTCGCTAAAGCCGAGGCCAAAGAAATCTGCCGAAACGATATTTACCAGGTTGGATACGATAAGCGGCAGGCTGGCGGTATCGGCAATGAATCCAGCCGCCATGACGAATGCAAGCGTTGTGCCTTTACTGAAACCTAAAGCCAGCAACATGGCGATAACGATCGGCGTCAAAATAAGTGCCGCGCCATCATTGGCAAACAGAGCCGCAACGGTCGCACCGAGCAGGACTATCCAGGTAAACAGCAAGCGGCCACGCCCATGACCCCAACGTGAAACATGCAGCGCCGCCCATTCGAAAAAACCGGATTCGTCCAGCAGCAGGCTGATGATAATAACGGCAATAAATGCAGTAGTCGCATTCCAGACAATATTCCACACCACAGGAATATCGCCCGGATGTACCACACCCGTAACTAACGCCAGTCCCGCGCCCAACGCCGCACTCCAGCCGATGCCTAAACCTTTCGGCTGCCAGATAACCAATATGATGGTCAGGACAAAAATAGCGCCTGCCAGTAACATAATGCCTCCCTGAAATAACATATGCGAAAATTCATATATGGGTGGGTGAATTTTTTAGCTGCAAATGGTCTTACTGTCTGCGGAACAATTTTGTCGGGCCAGGTTACGGGCAATTGCCTGAACATTTTCCTGTTCACATCTCCAGGTCTGCTCAATAATTTTCGCAGCCCAGGAAGGAATATGCGGAGATAAACGGTAATGAACCCACTTACCTTGTTTGCGATCCAGCAATAAGCCGCTTTCACGCAGCAATGCCAGGTGGCGTGAGATCTTGGGCTGCGACTGATTCAGGGCAGTACAGAGATCACAGACGCATAACTCACCCATCTCGCTGAGCAGTAAAACGATACTCAAACGCGTTTCATCGGCAAGAATTTTGAACAGTTGGATGGGTAACAGAATTGACATATTGCGCTCCTGATTGTTGCAGGTAGTGTCTCTCTTCGAAATGAATAAGTCAAAAACATATATGATTTAACGGATGTATAGGTGCAAAGGAAGGTAATGGGTGTGAATTAAGAGTTGGGTATTTATTTGAAAAGGGGTCTGAATCAGGACGTAAAAAAACCGACTTTGCGTCGGTTTTTTACTTTCCAGCCCAGAGTTGGTGGCCCTGGTCGGAGTGAGTTCTTATCTAACAGTTCAATACTATTAGGCAGAGGCTAACATTGCAAGGCAAGCGTTAGTGATTTCTTCAACTGGCGGGGGAGCGCTTCGGTATATACCGAGGTGAAAGACGATTGATATACTTTCACTTGATCGCCGCCGTACTAAGGCTTGTCTGAATCAGGACGTAAAAAAACCGACTTGTCGTCGGTTTTTTACTTTCCAGCTCAGAGTTGGAGGCTCTGGCTGGAGTGAGATAGTCATCATCTAACGCATCAATGCTAATACCATACTGAAACTATTGCAAGGACATGCTGGTTTTATAACCTATAAGTGCTGTATAATTATCCAGTTAGCTCTGAGGCATTTTCACTCTGGCAATGCGCATAAACGCTTTCAAAGTCCTGATCAGTGGTACGGGTGGTGCCGTTAATTGATGCTCTGGTCGGAGTGAGTTCTTATCTAACAATGAGACATGCACCGTGACAGGCAATGGATGAGTAAGCGGATGCATTCTCACTCCATAGCATGGAGAAAACGGGTGATTGATAAAGCAATCATTGTTCTTGGGGCGTTAATTGCGTTGCTGGAACTGATCCGCTTCCTGCTTCAGCTTCTGAACTGATAGCGGAAACGTAGCTAAGGGCAAAGAGCACACCACTCTTTGCCCTTTAACATTTAACGCATAGTAACGAACTCTTCTGCCGCCGTCGGGTGAATAGCGACGGTGTTGTCGAAGTCTTTCTTGGTTGCGCCCATCTTCAGCGCTACCGCGAAGCCCTGCAACATTTCATCCATACCAAAACCAATACCATGAATACCGACAATCTTCTCTTCTGGCCCAACGCATACCAGCTTCATGCGGCACGGCTGGCGGTGAGTGGTGACAGCGGTATACATGGCGGTGAAAGAGGATTTATACACTTTCACCTGATCGTCGCCGTACTGCTCACGCGCCTGCGGTTCTGTTAAACCAACAGTACCAATCGGCGGATGGCTGAAAACGACGGTCGGAATATTGCTGTAATCCAGATGTTCATCCGGCTTGTTATTAAACAGGCGTTCAGAGAGACGACGACCCGCTGCTACTGCAACCGGCGTCAGTTCCACCGCGCCAGTGTTATCGCCCACCGCGTAAATACCTTCAACGTTAGTATTTTGATATTTATCGACGACGATATAACCTTTTTCGTTGGTTTTAACGCCAGCAGCTTCGAGGTTGATGTTGTCATTGGCAGGTTCACGCCCAATCGCCCAAATCAGGCAATCCACCGTTTCACTGCGACCATCTTCCAGCTCCAGCGTCAGGCTGCCATCGGCATTTTTCACCACCGCTTTCGGGATTGCATTGGTGTGCAGTTGTGGGCCTTCGGCGTTCATCACCTCGACCAGTGTTTCAGTGATCATCGGATCAAAGCTGCGCAGTGGTGCGTGTTTACGCACAAACAGATGCGTTTTCGCGCCGAGGCCGTTAATCACGCCAGCCAGTTCAACGGCGATGTAACCTGCGCCAACAACCGCCACGCGCTCTGGTAAAGCGGGAAGGGCGAAGAAACCATCAGAATCAATGCCGTATTCCACGCCCGGAATATCCGGATGGCTCGGACGGCCACCGGTGGCGATCAGAATATGATCAGCAGTGATGGTTTCACCGTTAACTTCCAGCGTTTTGGCATCAACGAAGCGAGCAAAACCTTTGATTACATCGACGTTATTTTTACCGAGTACGTTTTCATAGGAGGTATGGATACGGTCGATATAGGCGGTACGGCTGGCGATCAATGTATCCCAGTTGAACTTATTAATGGTGGTATCAAAGCCATAATCCGGGCCGTACATGTGGATGGCTTCACGGATTTGCGCCGCGTGCCACATCACTTTTTTCGGCACGCAGCCGACGTTCACGCAGGTGCCGCCCAGTTCTTTGGCTTCAATCAGCGCGCATTTCTGGCCGTACATAGCCGCGCGGTTGATGGAGGCGATACCGCCGCTGCCGCCGCCGATGGCGATGTAATCATAGTGTTTAGTCATGACAGAGTGTCCTTATCGTTGATTACCGCGATTGTAGCGCGAGACGTAAAAGGTGCCAGCAATGGCTGCAATTACTCCGGTACGATCCAGTTTACGGTAGCGTGCCCGGTGCCTGCCGGAACCAGTTTGCTGTGTAGCCACGGCAGCACGTTATTCATTTGCTGTTCCAGCTTCCACGGAGGGTTAATGACAATCATGCCAGAAGCGGTCATGCCACGGCGATCGCTGTCTGGCAGCACCGCCAGTTCAATTTGCAGAATTTTGCGAATACCGGTCGCTTCCAGATCGTGGATCATGCGCTTAATTTGCTGACGCAGCACTACCGGATACCACAATGCGTAAGTGCCAGTGGCGAAACGTTTGTAGCCTTCTGCTATCCCACTGACCACCGCCTGATAGTCTGTTTTCATTTCATACGGCGGGTCGATAAGGATCAGGCCACGGCGGGAGACCGGCGGCAGTTTAGCTTTAAGCTGCAGGAAGCCGTCGGCTTTTTCTACGCGCGCACGGCTGTCTTTCTGAAATTCAGAACGCAGTAACGGATAATCGCTGGGGTGCAACTCGGTCAGTTGCAGGCTGTCTTGTTCACGCAGTAACTGACGGGCAATCAACGGCGAACCAGGGTAATAACGTAGCTGCCCACTACGGTTGAAGTGTTTTACCACATTGATGTACGACTCCAATTCTGCGGGCAGGTCATCCTGCTGCCAGATACGGGCGATGCCTTCGAGATATTCGCCTGTACGCTCGGCATGTTCGCTACTTAACTGATAACGCCCCGCACCCGCGTGGGTATCGAGATAGAGAAACGGTTTATCTTTCTCTTTCAGCGACTCGATGATCAGGCTCTGAACGGTATGTTTAAGGACGTCGGCGTGGTTGCCAGCGTGAAAGCTGTGGCGATAACTGAGCATGGGTAAAGGTGTTCCGGTAAGTAAAAATCGGCCCGTATTCGGGGCGCACAAAAGCGTATCAGAACAGTATACCGAAAAGAGGCCGCCGCTGCGAAAGCGTAACGTTTCTCATTGAAATTCACTACACTTAACCCCATGCTATTACCCATTACGCGTCGGATGGCATCGGCCTACCAAAGTAGGTCGGATAAGACGCCTGCGTCGCATCCGGCGAAAGCGCCTGCGAGCGTTTCGTTCCCCCTATTTAACCAGGACTGTACCTATGACGAATCCGTTACTGACTCCCTTTGAACTTCCGCCGTTTTCAAAAATCCTCCCGGAACATGTGGTTCCAGCCGTCACTAAGGCGTTGAACGACTGCCGCGAAAATGTAGAGCGCGTGGTAGCGCAAGGGGCACCGTACACCTGGGAAAATCTCTGCCAGCCGCTTGCAGAAGTCGATGATGTACTGGGACGTATTTTCTCCCCGGTTAGCCACCTGAACTCGGTGAAAAATAGCCCGGAACTGCGTGAAGCTTACGAACAAACGCTGCCGCTGCTGTCGGAATACAGCACCTGGGTAGGGCAACATGAAGGGCTATATAAAGCGTACCGTGACCTGCGCGATGGCGATTACTACGCCACGCTGAACACAGCGCAGAAAAAAGCGGTTGATAACGCACTGCGTGATTTTGAACTTTCTGGCATCGGCCTGCCGAAAGAAAAACAGCAGCGTTACGGTGAGATTGCTACCCGTCTTTCCGAACTGGGCAACCAGTACAGCAACAACGTCCTCGATGCGACGATGGGCTGGACTAAACTCGTCACCGACGAAGCGGAACTGGCGGGTATGCCAGAAAGTGCATTGGCTGCGGCAAAAGCTCAGGCCGAAGCGAAAGAACTGGAAGGTTACCTGCTGACGTTGGATATCCCAAGCTATCTGCCGGTAATGACCTACTGCGACAACCAGGCCCTGCGTGAAGAGATGTATCGCGCTTACAGCACCCGCGCCTCCGATCAAGGCCCGAACGCTGGTAAGTGGGACAACAGTAAAGTGATGGAAGAGATCCTCACCTTGCGTCATGAACTGGCGCAATTGCTGGGTTTTGAAAACTACGCCTTTAAATCACTCGCCACTAAAATGGCAGAAAATCCGCAGCAGGTGCTTGATTTCTTAACCGATCTGGCAAAACGCGCACGTCCACAAGGTGAAAAAGAACTGGCGCAACTGCGCGCCTTCGCCAAAGCCGAATTTGGCGTCGATGAGTTGCAGCCGTGGGATATTGCGTACTACAGCGAAAAACAAAAACAGCATCTTTATAGCATCAGCGACGAACAACTGCGTCCGTACTTTCCGGAAAACAAAGCGGTTAACGGCCTGTTTGAAGTGGTTAAACGTATTTACGGCATCACCGCCAAAGAGCGTAAGGATGTCGATGTCTGGCATCCGGATGTACGTTTCTTCGAACTCTATGACGAGAACAACGAACTGCGCGGCAGCTTCTACCTCGATCTGTATGCCCGTGAAAACAAGCGCGGCGGGGCGTGGATGGATGACTGCGTAGGCCAGATGCGTAAAGCCGACGGTTCGCTGCAAAAACCGGTCGCTTACCTGACCTGTAACTTCAACCGTCCGGTGAATGGTAAACCGGCGCTGTTTACCCACGACGAAGTGATCACCCTGTTCCATGAGTTCGGTCACGGCCTGCATCATATGCTGACCCGCATCGAGACCGCAGGCGTTTCCGGTATCAACGGGGTGCCGTGGGATGCAGTCGAACTGCCGAGTCAGTTTATGGAAAACTGGTGCTGGGAGCCGGAGGCGCTGGCGTTTATCTCTGGTCATTATGAAACCGGCGAACCGCTGCCGAAAGAGCTGCTGGATAAAATGCTGGCGGCGAAAAACTACCAGGCAGCGCTGTTTATTCTGCGTCAACTGGAGTTCGGCCTGTTCGATTTCCGTCTGCACGCGGAGTTCCGTCCTGAACAAGGCGCGAAGATCCTCGAAACGCTGGCAGAAATCAAAAAACTGGTTGCCGTGGTGCCGTCTCCGTCCTGGGGGCGTTTCCCACATGCTTTCAGCCACATTTTTGCCGGAGGTTATGCAGCAGGTTACTACAGCTACCTGTGGGCCGACGTGCTGGCAGCGGATGCCTTCTCACGCTTTGAAGAAGAGGGTATTTTCAACCGTGAAACCGGACAGTCATTCCTCGACAATATTCTGAGCCGTGGCGGTTCAGAAGAGCCGATGGAGCTGTTCAAACGCTTCCGTGGTCGTGAACCGCAACTGGATGCGATGCTGGAGCATTACGGCATTAAGGGCTGATCAGTCAGTGAAAATCTGCTTAATTGATGAATCGGGCACCGGAGACGGTGCCTTATCTGTTCTGGCGACCCGCTGGGGGCTGGAGCACGATGAAGACAACCTGATGGCCTTAGTGTTAACGCCGGAGCATCTGGAACTGCGCAAGCGCGATGAGCCGAAACTTGGCGGTATTTTTGTTGATTTTGTTGGTGGAGCGATGGCACACCGACGCAGATTCGGCGGCGGACGCGGTGAGGCGGTAGCAAAAGCGGTGGGCATTAAGGGTGATTATCTGCCGGATGTAGTCGATGCCACTGCAGGTTTGGGGCGCGATGCCTTTGTGCTGGCTTCGGTGGGCTGCCGCGTGCGGATGCTGGAGCGTAATCCGGTGGTTGCCGCGCTGCTCGATGATGGCCTGGCGCGTGGCTATGCCGATGCGGAAATCGGCGGCTGGTTACAGGAACGTTTGCAGTTAATTCACGCCTCCAGCCTGACGGCGCTGACCGATATTACCCCGCGCCCACAGGTGGTCTATCTCGACCCGATGTTCCCGCATAAGCAGAAAAGTGCGTTAGTGAAAAAAGAGATGCGCGTGTTTCAGTCGCTGGTTGGGCCGGATCTCGATGCGGATGGGTTGCTGGAGCCTGCTCGCCAGTTAGCGACAAAACGCGTGGTGGTCAAACGGCCGGACTACGCCCCGCCGCTGGCGAATGTCGCCACGCCTAACGCGGTCGTTACCAAAGGGCATCGCTTTGATATTTATGCCGGGACACCAGCGTAAAAGTAAACCGGGTAGCGTTACTGCTACCCGGTTTGCTGCAGGAAAAATTAATTGCTTTCTGGCGTCTCAATCATCCGTTTCAGCCACGGTACCATAAGCAGCATTACCACCGCAACGCCCAGCGTGACCAGACCAATTTTGCTAAACACATCGATGTAGACCGGTAATGTCTGTAGCGGATCGGTAATGTTGTCCGGCACGGCGGTAAATGTCGCTACATAGCCGCCCAGCAAGAATGCGGCTGCCTGCGTCAGGAACCACATCCCGAGAATAAATCCCATCAAATGCTGCGGCACCAGCGCAGCAATCATCGCCAGACCCAGGGCGCTAATAAACAGTTCACCCAGGCTCTGGAACAAGTAAACCAGGACGATAAACCACGGCGATGTCAGTCCCTGGGCATCAGCAAACCACATCCCCGCAGCGGCGGCAGTCAGAAAACCCAATGAACACATAAACATACCAAGGGTGAATTTCATCGGCATCGAGAGATCTTTGCCTTTGCTGCCCAGACGGGTATAGATAGTCGCCAGTACCGGGCTGGCAATGACCACCCAGAACGGATTGAGCGCCTGGAAGCTGACCGGGTTGATGGAAAAGCTGAGGATTTCATGATGCACGTTGTTGATGGCAAAGAAGTTCAGTGATGTTGGCATCTGGGCGTAGAGGATGTAAAACACCACCGCTTCGAGCATCAGCACAAAGGCGACAAACATCTTGTTGCGCCCGGTTTTATCCAGCTTGAATGCCTGACGGAAGAAAATAATGGTGACGACGATGGAGAGGACAATCAGCACCAGGTTGGCAACTTCCACGTTGTGCATCAGCCATGCGCAGACGAAGATCATCACCACGCTGCCAATCAACACGTACAACAGTTTGCTGAAGCTCATTGGTCGGAAGTCTGGCGCAGAACCAATATCTTTTACCATTCCACGACAGGCGATGTAGACCAGTAACGCGACAATTAACCCCGCACCGCACAGATTATAGGTGACGGAATAACCAAATCTGTCAGCGATAACTGGTGCCAGCGATAATGCTATCAACGAGCCGATGTTGATTGACATGTAAAACAGGGTGAAAGCGCCATCGAGCCGCGGATCTTTTGGCGGATAGCACTTAGAAAGCAAGCTGGCAGGGTTGGCTTTAAACAAGCCGTTGCCGACGGCGATAGTCCCCAGCGCGATGAAGATCAGGTCAGGTTTGAGTAACGACATCCCGGTCATAAAGTAGCCAATCGCCAGCACAATTGCCCCGAGAACAATGGTGCGTTTGGTTCCCAATAGATGGTCGCCAACATAACCGCCGATCGAGATAAGGCCATAGACCAGCGCCGCAAAGGCACCAAAGGTGACAAAGGCTTGCTCTTGTGAAAATCCGAGCTGTTTAACGAAGAAAACCGCCAGCACGCCTTGCACGCCGTAGTAGCCGAATCGTTCCCATAATTCGACAAAAAAGATCATAAAAAATGGGCGAGGTTGCTGCAGCATCCCAGTGGGTGTTGTTGTATTCATATTTATTAACCTTCCAATACCGTCCTGAAAAGTATGAACGCGTAAGTGATTGCGCGCGAAAGATTTTACACGCGTCTAAAATTCTTAATATTGATGTAATGAATGCATTAATGCACTATCACATCAAAAATAACCAGCCAATCATGCTGATGTTTTTATGTGTAATGGCGTTACATGCTTTTTATGGGGTGTAAATTTGAATTGCTCGCTACGCAGTGAGCTTTCTGACTGCAGATTAACATCGGCTCAAAACAAAAAGCAGAACGCCCGCATGAGCGGGCGTTCAGGAGCAAGTAGAGGGGAATGATTATTCTTCTTCGTCACGCAGTGGAACAATCAGCATATCAACGTGAACGGTGTTGATTAGCTGGCGTGCGGAAGACATCAGTTTGCTCCAGAAGTCCTGGTGATGACCACAAACCACCAGATCCATATCGTATTTCTTGATCGCATCAACCAGAACCTGACCCAGATCGCCGCTGCCGCTCAGAGTTTCAGTAATTGGGTAGCCTGCGTTAGTGGAAAGCTCAGTCAGCGCGTGATGAGTCTCTTCGGAAATGCGTTTCTGCATATCACCCAGATTCACATCAATAAGTCCGGTGTATAGGTCAGAGTAGTTTACATCTACGTGGATCAGAGAAACCTTCGCATTGTAGGGGCGGGCCATAGAGACCGCTTTCTCTACCAGAACTTTGCTTTCCGGGGAGAGATCGACCGCGATGAGAATGTGTTTATAAGCCATAGTGTTACTCCTTCCATAAAGTTGTCGATGACTGGCCAGCTAGCGTTTCTTGTGCCGTTACGTCACCCGCGTCCTGCGAACTACGTGCGCGGGGCTAACCCAGCCGTAAAGATTCAGTGTTAAGACCATCCTTACCTTATAGCGACCTGGATGATCCGTCAATCCGCCTTGCTTACCAATCAGATAATCAAATTTTCGACATGAATATATTGATAGTGGTTAACCTTATGGAAAAAAAACAACCTGATCTCCTACACTATCTATAGAGCCGCTCGGATGTTCGTTACGACAAAAGCGGTTTCTCCAGGACCTGGTGTTAACTGATTGGCAGCGTATCGGGAGCGGTAGCCCCGGGGTGGAACTCTGTGGGCAGGTCGCCGGGGAGGAGGTATGATAAGCACCGTCGCATTATTTTGGGCTTTATGTGTCGTTTGCATTGTTAACATGGCGCGCTATTTCTCATCACTACGCGCGTTGTTAGTGGTACTGCGTAATTGCGATCCATTGCTCTATCAATATGTTGATGGAGGGGGCTTTTTTACCTCACATGGCCAACCCAACAAACAGGTTCGTCTCGTTTGGTATATCTATGCTCAGAGGTATCGTGATCATCACGATGATGAGTTTATTCGTCGCTGCGAGCGTGTGCGTCGGCAGTTTATCCTGACCAGCGCATTGTGTGGTCTGGTGGTGATAAGCCTGATTGCATTGATGATTTGGCATTAAGTACCACGGCAATAAGGCATAAAAAAAGCGGGCCAGAAAACTGACCCGCTCGTTTTTATGCGTGCGATTACAGGAACTGCAAGGAGATCCAGTACAACCCGCCGGAGAGCAGCACTGCAGCCGGGAGGGTAAACACCCAGGCCATCAGAATGCTGGTTACCGTTTTACGCTGCAAGCCACCGCCATCAACGACCATCGTCCCCGCTACGGAAGAGGAGAGTACGTGAGTGGTGGAAACAGGCATCCCGGTATAACTCGCCAGACCGATAGACACCGCCGCCGTCATCTGGGCAGACATCCCCTGAGCGTAGGTCATGCCTTTCTTACCGATTTTCTCACCGATAGTCGTCGCCACACGACGCCAGCCAATCATCGTCCCGATACCTAACGCCAGCGCGACCGCCATGATGATCCATACCGGAGCATACTCGATGGTGCTAAGCATATCGGACTTCAATTTCTTCAACAGACGCTGATCATCCGCAGTGACGCCAGGCATTTTCACCACTTTGTCGATAGTGTCAGAAACGCACAGCATAATGCGGCGCATCTGGCTACGCTGGTCAAGCGACAGCTTGTCGTAGCTTTCCACATCGGCGGTCAACATGCCCTTCAGGCGGTTGAGCGCGTTAATGGTATTCGACGGATGGCAATGGAACTCCGCAGGCTGTGTTGCGCCTGCTTCCGGAGTCGGCACTAACTGATCAGCACCGGTCGCCTGTTTGAGCAGCGCAGGGTGTTGCTCAAAGTAAGCTTCCACGTTGTTGATAGCATCGCGGGTACGAGTGATTTCGTAACCTGTGGCATTCATATTAACCACGAAGCCTGCTGGTGCGACGCCAATCAGTACCAGCATAACCAGACCAATGCCTTTCTGACCATCGTTCGCTCCGTGAGAAAACGCCACGCCGACAGCAGAAAGGATCAGTGCGATACGTGTCCAGAACGGCGGCTTTTTCTTACCGTCTTTCTTTTCACGCTCCGCTGGGGTCAGGTGGATACGGGCGCGTTTCTTGGTGCCGCTCCAGTAGCGACGCAGCAAGAAAATCAGACCACCAGCAAACACCAGGCCGACAATAGGGGAAACGATCAGAGATGCGAAAATACTTAATACTTTCGGGATATTGAGTGCATCCACCACTGACGTACCGGTCATCAACGCATTGGTTAAACCAATACCGATAATCGCGCCAATCAGCGTATGGGAGCTGGATGCAGGCAAACCAAAGTACCACGTACCAAGGTTCCAGATAATCGCCGCCAGCAACATAGAGAACACCATAGCAAGGCCATGAGACGATCCCATATTAAGCAGCAGATCTGTCGGCAGCATATGCACAATGGCATAGGCAACACTAAGACCACCCAGTAAAACACCCAGGAAGTTGAACACTGCCGCCATAACCACTGCGAGCTGAGAACGCATCGCGCGGGTATAGATGACAGTTGCCACGGCGTTGGCGGTGTCATGGAAACCATTGATGGCTTCGTAGAACAGCACAAAAGCCAGTGCAAGCAATAATAACAGCCCGGTATGCAAATCCAGGCCAGCAAACAAATGTAGCATAGGACGTTACGCCATTTTGAGGACATGAACGCGGCGCATTATCAGTGACTTTCGCGGCGCGGGCAAAGTGAAATATAGATTTTTTTGATTTGCCTCCTGTATGAATTTCACTCAAAAAATAATTATCTTATATAATTCAGATAAATACTTCCCCTAAGTAATATTGATGCTGGTGCGGCCACTGAGGAATCTTTACAATTCACGCCCATTTTTTCTAAGAGGAGCGCAACGTGGAAAGGTTTGATGCCATTATTATAGGCGCTGGTGCGGCTGGTATGTTCTGTTCTGCGCTGGCAGGTCAGGCAGGGCGCAGAGTTTTGCTGATCGATAATGGTAAAAAACCGGGGCGCAAAATCCTCATGTCTGGTGGTGGGCGCTGCAACTTTACCAACCTTTATGTCGAGCCTGGTGCCTATCTGAGCCAGAATCCGCATTTTTGTAAGTCTGCCCTCGCCCGATTTACGCAGTGGGATTTTATTGATCTGGTCAATAAACACGGCATCGCCTGGCACGAGAAAACGTTAGGGCAACTCTTTTGCGATGACTCCGCACAGCAGATTGTTGACATGCTGGTGGCAGAGTGTGAGAAGGGTAATGTGACCTTCAGATTGCGTAGCGAAGTGCTGAGTGTGGCAAAGGATGAAACGGGTTTTACGCTTGAACTGAATGGTATGACCGTCGGCTGCGATAAACTGGTCATTGCGACCGGAGGCCTCTCGATGCCGGGTCTGGGCGCGTCGCCGTTCGGTTATAAGATTGCCGAACAATTTGGCCTCAACGTGTTGCCGACGCGCGCTGGTCTGGTGCCATTCACACTGCATAAACCGTTGCTGGAAGAGTTACAGGTGCTGGCAGGCGTTGCAGTACCTTCAGTGATCACCGCTGAAAACGGCACGGTGTTCCGTGAAAATTTACTCTTCACGCATCGTGGCTTATCTGGTCCGGCGGTGTTGCAGATATCCAGCTACTGGCAACCGGGTGAATTTGTCAGCATCAATCTGCTACCGGATGTCGACCTGGAAGCCTTCCTTAACGAGCAGCGCAGTGCACATCCGAATCAGTGCCTGAAGAACACGTTGGCGGTTCATCTGCCGAAACGGTTGGTTGAACGGTTGCAACAACTTGGGCAAATCCCGGACGTCCCGCTAAAACAGCTCAACGTGCGTGACCAACAGGCGCTGATTACCACATTGACCGAGTGGCGCGTACAACCCAACGGCACCGAAGGCTATCGCACCGCCGAAGTGACTCTCGGCGGCGTGGACACCAATGAACTCTCATCACGGACGATGGAAGCGCGCAAAGTGTCTGGGCTGTACTTTATTGGTGAAGTGATGGACGTCACAGGCTGGCTGGGAGGCTATAACTTCCAGTGGGCGTGGTCCAGCGCGTGGGCTTGTGCGCAGGATTTGGCGGCAGAATAAGACGTAAAGTACCCCCTCGTTTTCGCAGTGAAATCAGGGGGAATCAACCTGAATAAAGCCCGGATAAGACGCTCAGCGTCTTATCTGAAGTCTTTTCTATTATTTTTTTGCAGACCCTGCTTCTAATATAGAAACGATTGAAAATAGCGTAAAACACACTGCACCTAAGCCAACCAGAACCCGCGAGGGAATAAAGTAAGCCATATCGGTTTGCGCAATCTCAGCAAGGAATGCCGCGAGGAACAGGCAAAACAGACAGGTAAATACGGGTATCATGGGTATTCTGTTGGTTAACGAACAGGCGCGTCTCCAGACCAGCGCCAGCAACCACACTTTGGAGAAAATACTGTAGCAGATCATCCCCAGACAAATGAGAATAATACCCGGAGCCAGACGGGCATTTTCATCTGAACTGATTAATACGTAGATGCCCTGAATAACGGTAAGTGAGCCGAGTAAAATAACCCAATAACACCAGAGCCAATGTTCTTTCGCTGAGAACGTATTCCGCGTTTGATGGATGATGGTAGCAACCAGACCAATAAGACAAGCGCAAATTGCTGTTAGCCCCAGGAGCACATGGCCTGCAACATAATGTGGTGTGATATTTGCGCTGCGTAACAGCACTATTGACCAAATAAAACCGAAGAGAGTGAGCAGAACGGGGATAGCAATTAAGTAATTACCGATAGTTGAAGAATACGCCTGCAATGGTGTTCCATCACTCTTACTACCCGCTGCGTTTTTCGGGATCAGCAGAAAATGCCCGGAAGAGGCCGCCACGGTTGATACGCAGGCGGCAATCATGCCAACACCGAAAATCACATGCCCGGCGACAAATTCATCTGCCATCACATTATCGCTGGCCAGAAATGACCATCCCCAAATCATAGTTGCAATGGAGCCAGCATAACCAATAACAGGGAATAATGTGTTGTAGAGTTTATTCACGCCATGATTTAACTGAGAGATAATAATAAATGCGGTAGTGAACAATGCCAGACATATTGCAGAGAGAGAAATCAGAACATGCCCTGCAACGAAGTATTCACTTTGTCCAGAACCTGCTAATACAAACTCACCTAATGCGATGCATATTACCCCCATTAGCAAAGGGATTAATTTAAATAACCATCCAATATAGATATTCATCTCTATCTCCATATGTTTTTCTGCTAATATCAGAAAACGTATAAGTAGTATTTTCAGCCAATTAAATATAACAATGAGATACCACTAATTGTAAAAAGTGACTTTACTATAGCTGGATTTATTGTTGTAAGTATCGGCTTTTAGAGATGGATTAAAGCTGGTAATTAAATATTTATCCTACGATGAATTCTGAATTAATATATTTTTCTTATTTTCATCGTTGCGTAAGGTGCAGTCTTTTCTCATTCATCATCTTTTCGTAAAAAACGTATTCACATTCGTGAAATATTCGTACTCAAGGGGATAATAACTCTGTGTGATAGTTACATTATTTCCTGTTGTGAAAATTTATGTCGCACAACCTGAGAACCTGTAAAAAGGATTTTTGGTTAAGAACGTAATCGAAATGTAGAACATCGTGGTGTATCACAAGCTGATAGTAATCAAATAGACAACATGAATATAACTGTTAGTATTTAATTGATTTCAATTATGAGTATGCGTGTTTCATTTACGGCCAGGAATGCTGATGATGACAACATTACTACCCGTTTTCACTAAGCCTTCCCCGTTGGTGCTCATCTTGCAGCGCCCTGGCCGCATATGCCGTTTCCTTCTTATCCCGGATGGAAGAATCCGCTGAACGTCGTTCAGTGGCAGTTGTAACACGTTTCGTTTGCTTACAGGGATTATGGCGGATCGATTATGGATAAGAGTAAACGCCATCTGGCGTGGTGGGTTGTCGGGGTTCTGGCGGTTGCTACCGTCGTGGCATGGTGGTTGTTGCGCCCGACAGGTGTGCCGGAAGGTTTTGCCGTCAGTAATGGGCGCATTGAAGCGACGGAAGTGGATATCGCCAGCAAAATCGCCGGGCGTATCGACACTATTCTGGTGAAAGAAGGCCAGTTTGTCCGCGAAGGTGAAGTGCTGGCGAAAATGGATACCCGCGTGTTGCAGGAGCAGCGGCTGGAAGCCATCGCACAAATCAAAGAAGCACAAAGCGCCGTTGCTGCCGCCCGGGCCTTGCTGGAGCAGAGGCAAAGTGAAACTCGCGCCGCGCAGTCGCTGGTCAATCAACGCCAGGCTGAACTGGACTCCGTTGCCAAACGTCATACCCGTTCCCGCTCGCTCGCCCATAGTGGGGCTATTTCTGCGCAACAACTGGATGATGACCGCGCCGCTGCCGAAAGCGCCCGTGCTGCGCTGGAATCGGCAAAAGCCCAGGTTTCTGCCTCTAAAGCCGCTATAGAAGCGGCACGCACCAATATCATTCAGGCGCAAACGCGTGTCGAAGCCGCACAAGCCACTGAACGGCGTATCGCGGCAGATATCGACGATAGTGAACTGAAAGCCCCGCGCGACGGACGTGTGCAGTATCGGGTTGCTGAGCCTGGTGAAGTGTTGGCGGCAGGCGGTCGGGTGCTGAATATGGTCGACCTGAGCGATGTCTATATGACCTTCTTCCTGCCAACCGAACAGGCTGGCACGCTGAAACTGGGCGGGGAAGCGCGTCTGATCCTTGATGCCGCGCCAGATCTGCGTATTCCGGCGACCATCAGCTTTGTCGCCAGCGTTGCCCAGTTCACGCCAAAAACCGTCGAAACCAGCGATGAACGGCTGAAACTGATGTTCCGCGTCAAAGCGCGTATCCCACCGGAATTACTCCAGCAGCATCTGGAATATGTCAAAACTGGCTTGCCGGGCGTGGCGTGGGTGCGGGTGAATGAAGAACTTCCGTGGCCTGAAGACCTGGCGGTGAGGTTGCCGCAATGACGCATCTGGAACTGGTTCCCGTCCCGCCTGTCGCGCAACTGGCGGGCGTGAGCCAGCATTATGGAAAAACCGTTGCGCTGAACAATATCACTCTCGATATTCCGGCCCGCTGTATGGTCGGGCTGATTGGCCCTGACGGTGTCGGGAAGTCGAGTTTGTTGTCGTTGATTTCTGGTGCCCGCGTCATTGAGCAGGGCAGCGTGATGGTATTGGGCGGCGATATGCGCGACCCGAAGCATCGCCGCGACGTCTGCCCGCGCATCGCCTGGATGCCACAAGGACTGGGCAAAAACCTCTACCACACCTTGTCGGTGTATGAAAACGTCGATTTTTTCGCCCGCTTGTTCGGTCACGACAAAGCGGAGCGGGAAGTGCGAATTAATGAACTACTGACCAGCACCGGGTTAGCACCTTTTCGCGATCGTCCGGCGGGTAAACTCTCCGGCGGCATGAAGCAAAAACTTGGGTTGTGTTGTGCGTTAATCCACGATCCGGAATTGTTGATTCTTGATGAGCCTACGACGGGGGTTGACCCGCTCTCCCGCGCCCAGTTCTGGGATCTGATCGACAGCATCCGCCAGCGGCAGAGTAATATGAGCGTGCTGGTTGCCACCGCCTATATGGAAGAGGCCGAACGCTTCGACTGGCTGGTAGCGATGAATGCCGGAGAAGTGCTGGCAACCGGAAGTGCCGAAGAGCTGCGGCAGCAAACGCAAAGCGCCACGCTGGAAGAAGCATTTATAAATCTGTTGCCGCAAGCGCAACGCCAAGCGCATCAGGCGGTAGTCATCCCACCGTATCAACCTGAAAACGCAGAGATTGCCATCGAAGCGCGCGATCTGACCATGCGTTTTGGTTCCTTTGTCGCTGTTGATCACGTTAATTTTCGCATTCCACGCGGGGAGATTTTTGGGTTTCTCGGTTCGAACGGCTGCGGTAAATCCACCACCATGAAAATGCTCACCGGGCTGCTGCCTGCCAGCGAAGGTGAAGCGTGGTTGTTTGGGCAACCAGTCGATCCAAAAGATATCGATACCCGCCGACGGGTGGGTTATATGTCGCAGGCGTTTTCGCTTTATAACGAACTCACCGTGCGGCAAAACCTTGAGTTACATGCCCGCTTGTTTCACATTCCGGAAGCGGACATTCCTGCGCGAGTTGCTGAGATGAGCGAGCGTTTTAAGCTCAATGATGTTGAAGATGCACTGCCGGAATCCCTGCCGCTCGGTATTCGTCAGCGACTTTCGCTGGCTGTGGCGGTGATTCATCGCCCGGAGATGTTAATCCTCGATGAGCCTACTTCTGGCGTCGATCCAGTGGCGAGGGATATGTTCTGGCAGTTGATGGTGGATCTCTCGCGCCAGGACAAAGTGACCATTTTCATCTCCACCCACTTTATGAACGAAGCGGAACGCTGTGACCGCATCTCGCTGATGCACGCCGGAAAAGTACTCGCCAGCGGCACGCCGCAGGAGCTGGTTGAGAAACGCAGGGCTGCCTGCCTGGAAGAGGCATTTATCGCCTATTTGCAGGAAGCGGCAGGGCAGAGCAACGAAGTTGAAGCACCGCCCGTGGGACATGACACCACTCACGCGCCGCGTCAGGGATTTAGCCTGCGTCGTCTGTTTAGCTACAGCCGCCGCGAAGCACTGGAACTGCGACGCGATCCGGTACGTTCAACGCTGGCGCTGATGGGGACGGTGATCCTGATGCTGATAATGGGTTACGGCATCAGTATGGATGTGGAAAACCTGCGCTTTGCGGTGCTTGACCGCGACCAGACTGTCAGCAGCCAGGCGTGGACACTCAATCTCTCCGGTTCCCGTTACTTTATCGAACAGCCGCCGCTCACCAGTTACGACGAGCTTGAGCGCCGGATGCGTGCAGGAGATGTGACGGTAGCGATTGAGATCCCACCCAATTTTGGCCGCGATATTGCACGCGGTACGCCGGTGGAAATCGGCGTCTGGATCGACGGCGCGATGCCCAGCCGCGCTGAAACGGTAAAAGGTTACGTGCAGGCGATGCATCAGAACTGGCTACAGAACGAGGCAAGCCAACAATCGACACCAGCCAGTCAAAGCGGTCTGATGAACATTGAGACGCGCTATCGCTATAACCCGGACGTAAAAAGTCTGCCAGCGATTGTTCCGGCGGTGATCCCGCTTCTGTTGATGATGATTCCGTCAATGCTAAGCGCCCTTAGCGTGGTACGGGAAAAAGAGTTGGGGTCGATTATCAATCTCTACGTTACGCCTACTACCCGCAGCGAATTTTTGCTCGGTAAACAGCTACCGTACATCGCGCTGGGAATGCTGAACTTTTTCCTGCTCTGCGGCCTGTCGGTGTTTGTGTTTGGCGTGCCGCATAAAGGCAGTTTCCTGACGCTCACCCTGGCGGCACTGCTGTATATCATCATCGCCACCGGAATGGGGCTGCTGATCTCCACCTTTATGAAAAGCCAGATAGCCGCCATTTTCGGTACTGCCATAATCACGTTGATTCCGGCGACGCAGTTTTCCGGGATGATCGATCCGGTAGCTTCACTGGAAGGGCCGGGACGTTGGATTGGCGAGGTTTATCCGACCAGCCATTTTCTGACTATCGCCCGTGGGACATTCTCGAAGGCGCTGGATCTGACTGATTTGTGGCAACTTTTCATCCCGTTGCTGATAGCCATACCGCTGGTGATGGGCTTAAGCATCCTGCTACTGAAAAAACAGGAGGGATGATGCGCCATTTACGCAATATTTTTAATCTGGGTATCAAAGAGTTGCGCAGTCTGCTCGGTGATAAAGCGATGCTGACGCTGATTGTCTTCTCGTTTACGGTGTCGGTGTACTCGTCGGCAACCGTTACGCCAGGATCGTTGAACCTCGCGCCGATCGCTATTGCCGATATGGATCAATCGCAATTGTCGAACCGGATCGTTAACAGCTTCTATCGCCCGTGGTTTTTGCCACCGGAGATGATCACCGCCGATGAGATGGATGCCGGACTGGACGCCGGACGCTATACCTTCGCGATAAATATTCCGCCAAATTTTCAGCGTGATGTCCTCGCCGGACGCCAGCCAGATATTCAGGTGAACGTCGATGCCACGCGCATGAGCCAGGCATTCACTGGCAACGGTTATATCCAGAATATTATCAACGGTGAAGTGAATAGCTTTGTCGCGCGCTACCGTGATAACAGCGAACCGTTGGTATCGCTGGAAACCCGCATGCGCTTTAACCCGAACCTCGACCCCGCGTGGTTTGGCGGGGTGATGGCGATCATCAACAACATTACCATGCTGGCGATTGTGCTCACCGGATCGGCACTGATCCGTGAGCGTGAACACGGCACGGTGGAACACTTGTTGGTGATGCCGATAACGCCGTTTGAGATCATGATGGCGAAGGTCTGGTCGATGGGGCTGGTGGTGTTGGTGGTGTCGGGATTATCGCTGGTGCTGATGGTGAAAGGTGTGCTGGGCGTACCGATTGAAGGCTCGATCCCGCTGTTTATGCTGGGTGTAGCGCTCAGTTTGTTTGCCACCACGTCAATCGGCATTTTTATGGGGACGATAGCACGTTCGATGCCACAGCTTGGGCTGCTGGTGATTCTGGTGTTGCTACCGTTACAAATGCTTTCCGGTGGCTCTACCCCGCGCGAAAGTATGCCGCAGATGGTGCAGGATATTATGCTGACCATGCCGACGACACACTTTGTTAGCCTCGCGCAAGCCATTCTCTACCGTGGTGCCGGATTCGAAATCGTCTGGCCGCAGTTCCTGACGCTGATGGCAATTGGCGGCGCGTTTTTCACCATCGCGCTACTGCGATTCAGGAAGACGATTGGGACAATGGCGTAAGGAAGGGAAACCTGGCTTCATATTGTGATGTCATAAAGCGAAGTCATAAATTTTAGCTGCGTTCATTACGCAGAACATCTGCCTTTACAGGATCTATCTATGCAACTGAACTTAATTTTATAAATTAAGTTCAGTTAATATCTTTTCTTTCCTCGTTTCAGAAATAAATCAATCTTCCTTCGGCAAGCACTGCAAATGCCCGTGCCGCACGCCGCGCTGGGCGATAACATCATCGGCAAAATGCTGTATATCGCCCATGTCACCTTTCAGCACGGCGATTTCCAGGCAGTCGTCGTGATTAATGTGCACATGCAGCGTGGCGACCGAAAGGTCGTGGTGGTGATGCTGCGTGGAGACAATACGGCTGGCTAAGTCGCGTTTTTCGTGTTCATACACATAGGAGAGCACCGCGAAACCTTGTGTGCCGTGCTGCTGGGTAGCCTCCTGTGCCAGAGCGCTACGCAGAATATCGCGGATAGCTTCGGAACGGTTGTTATAGCCGCGACGCTGGCTCAGGCTGTCCAGCGTCTCCAGTAAATCGTCATCAAGCGTGATGGTGACTCGTTGCATTTGCCTTAAACCTTTTCTGTGGCGCGACGGCGCACGGGGAATGCGGGTAATACCGCGTTTTGTAGCACACGTCCGGCGTCAGAGGAAAAGGTTAATTTCTCTCCCACCACCTGGGTTTCGACGATTTGCCCGTTGTCCATCACCATTACCCGCTGGCAAAAACGTTCTACCAGGCGTAAGTCGTGGGTGATGAACAGGCAGGCGGTGCCAAACTGCTGTTGCAGCTTTTTCAGCAGGCGAATCACTCCCGCCTGCAGTACCAGGTCAAGGTTAGAAACGGCTTCATCCAGAATCAGCAATTTCGGTTCGACTGCCAGCGCGCGCGCCAGGCAGACGCGCTGGAGTTGACCGCCGCTTAGCTGCGGTGGGCGCTTGTCGAGCATGCTGTCGTCGAGATCTACCGCATTCAGCATTTCGCTGGCGCGCGCCAGTTGCTCCGATTTTTTCAGCGATAACAGGTGACGCATCGGCTCACGCAGGATCTCGCGCACGGTTTTGCGTGGGTTAACGGCGCTGATGGAGTCCTGAAACACCATCTGAATATCACGGCGGAACGCTTTACGCTGGGCGCGATTGAGCTTCGCCAGCGGTTCACCGCGCCAGCTAATCGTGCCCTGCGACGGCGACTCTAAACCCACCAGCAGCCGCGCGAGAGTGCTTTTCCCGCAGCCGCTGCGCCCCAGCAGAGCGACGGTTTCACCGCTTTTCAGGGTCAGCGAAACGTTATTCAGTACCGCCTGATGCTGGTGCTTACCGCTAAATCCACCGTGCGCATAGTGATGTGAAAGGCCGGAAACGTTAAGTAAAGTCATGATGCCAGCTCCATACCGTAAAGCGCGAGATGAGCGGAAACCAGGCTGCGCGTCACCGGATGTTGCGGCGCGTTAAACAGCGTTTCGACATCGCCCTGTTCGACAATCTTACCGTGTGACATCACTGCTACATCGTCCGCCAGACGCGCCACTACGCCCATATCATGAGTGACCAGCAACATTCCCGGAGCCTGCTTTTGCATAATGCTTTCCAGCAGATCAAGGATGCGCGCCTGCGCCACCACATCAAGGTCGGTAGTCGGTTCATCAGCGATGATAAACGGTGATTCACACAGCACCGCCATCGCAATCATCATGCGCTGCAACATGCCGCCGCTCATCTCGAACGGGTACAGCTTCAGCACGCGCGCAGCGTTTTCCAGCCCCACTGCTTCTATGGCTGCGATAAGCGTGGCGTCATCGGCGGGTTTCCCTAACGCCTGGCAGGTTTCCCGCGCGTGGGTGTGCATGGTGTGCAGCGGATTAAAGGCGCTGCGTGGGTTTTGCATGATGGTAGCAATTTTGACACCGCGCAGGGCGCAGGGAGAAACCGGTTTGCCATCGGCTAAAATTTCCCCAGCCGTCTGGCGAACGCCTGCGGGTAGAATGCCCAGCGTCGCGGCGCAGGTTAATGATTTCCCGCTGCCGCTACCGCCAACTAACGCCAGCACGCGCCCGCGTTGCAGGGTTAACGATACACCGTGCACCAGCGGCTTTGCGGCCTGTAGCGCGATATCGCGCAGTTCAATCTGTTGCGGCATTAGTGTGCGTGCTCCGTCACCAGATGAGGATCCAGATGATCGCGCAGTGCGTCACCCACCAGGTTAAAGGCCATCACGCTGATAAACAGCGCCAGCCCCGGCCAGAACATTTGCAGCGGCTGAGTCCAGATATACTGGCGCGCGTCGTTAATCATCACGCCCCATTCGGCGGTCGGCGCGGTCACGCCGAGGCCGAGGAAGGACATTCCCGCCACGTGCAGCATCATATGGCCGATATCCAGCGTTGCCAGTACCAGCAGCGAAGGGATCACCGCGCCTGCCAGATGGTCGACAAACACCCGCACATGGCCCGCGCCAGAAAGCCGTGACGCCAGCACAAACTCGCGTTGGCGCAGTGAAATCACCAGGCTGCGCACCATACGTGCGTACCACGCCCAGTGCGACAGGGCGATGGCGATAATCACGTTGGTTAGCCCGGTGCCGAGTACGCCGACCATAAAGAACGACAGAATCGAGGTCGGGAAGGTCATAAACATATCCGCAACGCGCATGGTGGCCTGATCGACGCGCCCGCCAATCAGCCCGGCGCTACCGCCAATAATCAACCCTAACGTCAGTACCAGCAGCAGGCAGGCCATTACTGAGCCGAGCGACACGCGAGTCGCCGCCATCAGCCGCGAGAAAATATCGCGGCCTAAATGATCAGTGCCCAACCAGTGCTGCGCATCTGGCGAAAGCAGGCGAGAAGGCAGATCAATCGCCTGTGGATCATACGGTAGCCACCACTGGCTGGTGAGCGCAATCAGCGCCAGCAGGGCGATAATGATCAGCGCCAGACGTACCGACCAGCGGGAAGAGAGGAAAAAGTTCACGCGTGCGCTCCTTCATGACGACGAATACGCGGGTCCAGCGCAGCATTGATCAAATCAACAATCAAATTACAGACCACAAAAACCACCACCATCATCAGCGTAAAACACTGAATGACCGGATAGTCACGGTTAAAAATTGCCGACACGGCGTAACGGCCGACGCCCGGCCAGGCAAAGATATTTTCGATAATCATTGTCCCGCCGATCAGTTCGCCAATGTGCATCCCCACGGCGGTGATCATCGGCAGCGAGGCATTGCGCAGGATGTGACGGCGTTCGGTCTGTTTGTCGTTCAGACCGCGTAGCCGCGCCCAGGTCACGTGACGCTGACCGGCGACGTCCAGCATACTGGCGCGCAGCAGACGTGCGTTTATCGCCAGCGACATAAAGGCGATGGATACCGCAGGTAAAATGAGGTGCTGCCAGCCGCCGTAGCCCATCGCGGGCAGCCATTGCAGATACACCGAAAACCCCATCACCAGCAAAAATGCCAGCCAGAAGTTAGGCATCGACACGCCGAGAAACGCGATAAAACGCACGGCGAAATCGGGCAGGCGATCGCGATGGCGCGCCGCCCAGATACCGAGCGGCACGGAAGTGAGCAGAATTAACACCAGCGCCGCGCCTGCCAGTTCCAGCGTGGCGGGCAGGAAATTCAGCATATCGTCCAGCACCGGGCGTTGGCTGGCGAATGAGACACCAAAATCAAGATGTAGCGCCTTCCACAGCCAGGTGCCGTATTGCACGTACAGCGGCTGATCCAGACCGAGCATTGTGCGGGTAGAAGCCAGCATTTCCGGCGTCGGCGGCAGGTTGGACAGACGCAGATAATCGAGCGCTGGATCGCCGGTGCCGAGGCGTAGCATCAGAAAAATGATCACCGAGGCGGCAAGCACCATCGGGATCAGCAGCAGAAAGCGGCGCAATACATAACGCAACATTAAGGTTTCACCGGTTTAATCTGTTCGAACGGAATTTCAGTGGCAATCGGCGCGTAGGGGATGTTGCCCAGTTCCGGTTTTGCCACCACCATCATCGAGATATAGCTGATTGGCAGATAAACCGCCTCGTCGTGCAGACGGGTCAGAATGTCGCGATATAGTGCCTGACGTTGTGTTTCGTCATGGGTCGCCAGCACTTCGCCAATCTCTTTATCAATCAGCGGTTTGTCGGCTAATCCTTGCTGTGCCTGGAAGTCAGCGTGCGACGGTACGCGCATCGAACTCAGGAAAGCGTGTGGATCGTATGGCGCGCCCCAGGTGCGGTGGAAAATCATGCCAAATCGACCGTCACGCTGGCGGGCGTAGATACTGCTCTCTTCTTCTCCAATTAATGTGATATCAGCGCCAATCTGGTGCATATCGGCCTGAATGATTTCTGCCATTGATTTGCTTAACGCATCGGTGCCGATGAACGACAGTTCAATGCGCAGCGGCTGACCGTTTTTCTCGCGGATATCTTTGCCCGCAGGCAGCGTCCAGCCTGCTTTTTCCAGCAAATCTTTCGCTTTCTGTGGATCGTACTGGCGCGGCTTCAGGCCGAGATTAGCGTAAGGCACAGAAGGGGCAAACAGAGTGTCGGCAACCTGCTGGGTGCCATACAATGCGTTATCAATCAGCGATTTTTTGTTTACGGCGTAATTGAGCGCTTCCCGCACTGCCAGCTCGTTGGTAGGGGCTTTGGCGGTATTAAGCGCCAGCATCACAGTTTCGATCGGTTGTGACAGTTGAGTGTGGTAAGCCGGGGTCTGGCTAAAGCGGGCGAAGGTATCGAGTGGCAGCAGCCCTTCATTACCGTACAGCAGGTCGATATCACCGGTTTCGAAAGCTACCGCGCGAGTAGTCGGGTCGGGGATCACGTTGAAGGTGATCTTTTTAATTGCCGGTTTTTCACCCCAGTAGTTTTCGTTACGGACGAAGACATCGTATTGATTCAGTTTCGATTCCTGCAAAACCCACGGCCCGGTGCCAATCGGGGCTTTAATCCCGTTCATGGTTTCGTGGTTTTTAAATTGTGACGGAGCGATAAAGCGGAAAGGGCGCGGCAGAGCCAGTTCTTGCAGGAAAGGATAGTAGGCGCTTTTTAGGGTGATTTGTAGCTCGGTTTTGCTGAGTGCTTTGACACCAACAATCTGATTTGCCAGCTCCAGCCAGGCGTGACGTTGACGGTTATCGAGCACTGCGCGGAAGTTTTCTGCTGCGGCCTCTGCATCGAACGGTTCACCATTAGAGAATTTCACGTCATCACGCAGGGTGAAGGTCCAGGTTTTGCCATCTTCCGAATGGGTCCAGCTTTTTGCCAGCCACGGGGTCACCGAACCGTCTGCCTGATATTTCACCAATGGTTCATAAACCATGCTCTGGGCGAACATCTGGTTAGGCGTGTAAAGGTGCGGGTTTAGTGGCCCGACGTTCACCGGCCAGGCGGTGGTGATTTCATCTGGCGCGGCGGCATGGACGATAAAAGACGCACAAGCCAGCAGCGCAAACAGAGTGCGGCGGAGTGTGGAGAACATGGTAACCCCAATGGATTAAAATAGATGGCGGAAATAAGTATGACGATTTTAAGTATTCGTCATACTGATAACCTGTTCTGGATCAAGAGATAGGCAGTCGGACGGGCGGATCAGTTAAGTGAATCGATCCATTGCACACTGTCGGCGGTGAGCGTAAAGGGAGTAGGGGTGCAGATTGCCAGGCTTAAATTGTCGAGCTGGCAATGGCTGACTGACAGAGATGACTGGTAGGTGCTGTCTACGCTGACGATTTGCCAGGCGCTGCCGCCACGCTGTTTAACGATGGCTTCTTTGCGTGTCCAGATACGCCAGAACACTTCCAGTTGTTGGTCAGGATGCACAGCGTCCATTTCGGCATGTTCTCCGAGGCTGAACACCGCGTTCGCCAGCCAACGCCAGTTGGCGCGCGGGCGAATCACTTCGATATCACAGCCGACTTCACCTTCATCGCTCAACAGCAGGGCGATATCGTCACCGCTATGACTTAAGTTGAACCAGAGCGGCGTTTCCGGGGGGAAGGCGGGTTTCCCTTGTTCACCGTAGATGATGTCCGGTAGTGGAGAAAGCGTGTGCGAAAGCAATGCACGCCCCGCCAGCCAGCGTTCTCGCCGTGGGCCTTGCGGTGCTTGATCGCGCAAAGCCGGTGGCAGTGGAGCTGCGCTTAAGGTCGAAACTTTCCCCAGAACTATCCGATACATATCAGGGCCAACGTTTAATTATGATGGAAAGTGCGTATCGTATCACTTGTCGCCTCATCCCGGTAACCGACTTTTCGGTCTGCCTGGTCCCAGTAAAATCGCCAGTTTGCTGCCGCCTTCCGTGGTTTCCATCCAGATTTTACACACGCTGGTTAGTGGTACTGAAAGTAGCATGCCAATCGGGCCGAGCAGCCATCCCCAGACTAACAATGAAAGAAACACCACCATGGTGGACATTCCAAGGCGATGGCCCATCATCCGTGGTTCTAAAATATTGCCGATGATCATATGGACGATTAAAAACAGTGCGCCGACCAGGATGCATTCGTAAACGCCATTAAACAGCAGCACTTGAATCATCGGCGGCACGGCGGAGATCACCGCGCCGATATTGGGCACGTAGTTGAGCAAAAACGCCAGAACTGCCCACATCAGTGCAAACTGTACGTCCAGCAGCGCCAGCCCTAACCAGACGATCACGCCCGTCCATAAACTTAACAGCGTCTTCAAGGCCAGATAATGCGAAACGCCTTTAAGTGCGCGGTGTAATCCCGCGATGTGAATCTGTGGGTTATTCAGCGCAAAGCGCATTTTGTAAGGCACGTGGCGCACTTCAAACAGCATGAAAACCACGGTCATCACCAGCAAAAGCACGCTCGCCATTGCCCCGGAAAGTCCGGTCATTAGCGCAGTGGTGAACGTTACGAGTTTTTCTGAGTCCATCCGCTGAAGCATCCGTTCCGGCGACATATGCAGATTAAGAAATGGCAACATTTCTTGTAATTTAAAGAGTTTACGCGTCAGTTCCTTGTTAAATTTCGGCAGCATGGAGATAAATTCGTTAAACGATGCCGCCAGCACGCCGACCAGCGCGGTAAGTGCGATCAGCATTACTACCACCACAATCGTAATGGCAACGGGACGCTGGACTCCGCGACGAATAAACCAGGTGACCAGCGGGTTGAGGACAATGGCGAAAAACAGCGCCAGCAACAGTTGCACTATGATATCTGCTGCTGCGTGAATACCCGCGAGGATCACCACCAGTGAGGCCAGCTTCAGCAGGATGTGCATACCCGTTTTATCGGGTTGAGGGGTTTCCATTGGGGCTTCCTTGTGACTTTTTGTATTAAGTGTAGCGGGAGTCACGCCAGCAATATTCTGATTCTTACTGCTGATTTCCACGTCAGCACGTGGTAAAAATGAAACACTGTTGTAAAAACGTGGTGATCCTCATGCCCGAACCCGTTGCCGAACCGGCAGTTAACGGATTGCGCCTGAATTTGCGCATTGTCTCCATTGTCATGTTTAACTTCGCCAGCTACCTCACCATCGGGTTGCCGCTCGCTGTATTGCCGGGCTATGTCCATGATGTGATGGGTTTTAGCGCCTTCTGGGCGGGGCTGGTTATCAGCCTGCAATATTTCGCCACCTTGCTGAGTCGTCCTCATGCCGGCCGTTACGCCGATTTGCTGGGGCCAAAAAAGATAGTCATCTTTGGTCTGTGCGGCTGCTTTTTGAGTGGTCTGGGGTATCTGACGGCAGGATTAACCGCCAGTCTGCCCGTCATCAGCCTGTTATTACTGTGTCTGGGGCGTGTAATTCTCGGCATTGGACAAAGTTTTGCCGGAACCGGCTCGACACTGTGGGGCGTTGGCGTGGTTGGTTCGCTGCATATCGGGCGAGTCATTTCCTGGAACGGCATTGTCACTTACGGGGCGATGGCTATGGGCGCGCCGTTGGGCGTGCTGTTTTATCACTGGGGCGGTTTGCAGGCGCTGGCGTTAATCATTATGGGCGTGGCACTGGTGGCAATTCTGTTGGCGATCCCGCGTCCTTCAGTGAAAGCCAACAAAGGCAAGCCGCTGCCGTTTCGCGCGGTGCTTGGGCGCGTCTGGCTATACGGCATGGCACTGGCGTTAGCTTCCGCCGGATTTGGTGTCATCGCCACTTTTATCACACTGTTTTATGACGCTAAAGGTTGGGACGGCGCAGCTTTCGCGCTGACGCTGTTTAGCTGTGCATTTGTCGGTACGCGGCTGCTATTCCCTAACGGTATTAATCGTATTGGCGGCTTAAACGTGGCGATGATCTGCTTTAGCGTTGAGATTATCGGCCTGCTATTGGTTGGCGTGGCGACCATGCCGTGGATGGCGAAAATCGGCGTCCTACTGGCGGGGGCGGGATTTTCGCTGGTGTTCCCGGCGTTGGGCGTGGTGGCGGTAAAAGCGGTGCCTCAGCAGAATCAGGGGGCGGCGCTGGCAACCTATACTGTGTTTATGGATTTATCGCTGGGCGTGACCGGGCCGCTGGCTGGGCTGGTGATGAGTTGGGCAGGTGTGCCAGTGATTTATCTGGCGGCGGCGGGATTGGTAGCAATCGCGTTATTGCTGACGTGGCGATTAAAAAAACGGCCTCCGGAGCAAGTACCGGAGGCCGTTTCATCATCTTAAAATTACTGAATCACCAGTGTATTAATGATGTTTTCTGCGGTGGTCTGCGCTTTTTGCTGATCGTCAGCAGGCAGCGTGATTTGCATCGTCAGCATTTGATTTCCCACGTTACCCAGAATGACGGAAGAGTACGCCGTCTGGCCTTTAGCGGAGATGATGCTGTCTAACTGCTGCATTTTGTGACCTTTCAGCTCAATGGCTTTGTTAGTCACCACTTGCAGTTGTGGATCGCGGCTACGTTGCTGATCTTCCAGACGCTTCGCCAGCACAGCCAGGTCTTCTTTCGGATCATCGCCCATAATAATAATCACTGCTTTCTGCCCAGTGGCGTCGGACCAGACGTGCATGTTATTGGCCTGTGTTCCCAGCTTACCGCTCTGGTCGGTCATATCTGCTGGCAGCGAGAAGCTTAACTTGCCATCAAGCAGGTTGACGGTATTCGCGGTAGCGTTACTTTCCGCGACTGTGCTTTCCGCTGTAGCGTTAGTGTCTTTATCATCACAGGCCGCAAGCCCCATAACCAGCAGGCCAATTCCGACATATTTAACCAGATTGCGCATTGACATCTTCCTTTTGATAAACGGCCATAACGGCTCATTCATCCATCTTATCACAAGTCTGATAACGAACCTTTAACTGGCCTGCAAAGCGTTGATTTCGGATTTATCTGCCAGTCTTTTCAATAGCATATTGAGTAATACGCCATACATTGGCAGGAAGAAAACGATGCTAATTAACACTTTGAAACAGTAATCAACCAGCGCGATTTCCATCCAGTGTTCGGCCATAAAGGCATCCGGACTGCGCCAGAAAGCAATAAAGAAGAAGGCCAATGTGTCGCTGACGTTACCGAAAAGTGTGGAAGCCGTCGGTGCCAGCCACCAACGACGACTCTGACGCAGACGGTTAAAGACGTGTACGTCGAGGATCTGTCCCAGCGCGTAGGCCATAAAGCTGGCGGTAGCGATACGGGCGACAAACAGGTTGAAGTGGGCGAGAGCGCCGAATCCCTGCCATGAACCCATATAAAACAGCGACGAGATGACGTAGGAGATCAGCAACGCGGGGATCATCACCGCAAAGATGATACGACGAGCCAGCGGCGCGCCAAAAATACGCACGGTCAGGTCGGTAGCAAGAAAAATAAACGGAAAGCTAAACGCGCCCCAGGTGGTATGAAAACCGAAAATAGAGACCGGAAGCTGTACCAGATAGTTACTGGAGGTGATCACCAGTAGATGAAATAACGATAACCAGAACAACGCCTTATAGCGTTGAGTTTGCGAGAAAGCGTTCATATTGTACCTTTTTGATTAACCATTGGGGTGAGGGAACCCAATACGTACGGCACGTTATTTTATAGTGAGATAATAACGTGCTTACCCTTTTTTCGAGCCGCCGCATGATACTGCTTTGTGTTAACAATGCAATGGTTAATTTTCACGCAATCGTTAACCTGGTTTGCTTACGGACTCGCAGGGCGTAAACTAGCGCCGTTTTTTTATGTGACGAGAAGAAAATGACCGATCTCTTTTCCAGCCCTGACCACACACTTGACGCACTAGGCCTGCGCTGCCCGGAACCGGTGATGATGGTGCGTAAAACCGTGCGTAATATGCAGCCTGGCGAAACGTTGCTGATTATTGCCGATGATCCGGCCACGACCCGCGATATTCCTGGGTTTTGTACCTTTATGGAACACGAACTGGTGGCCAAAGAGACGGACGGACTGCCTTATCGTTATTTGATTCGCAAAGGTGGCTGATGGGGGCAGATTGGCTTCGATGCCGCCTTTTCCTCTCACCTTACCCCTCACCCCAGAGGGGCGAGGGGGCCGATCGCGCTCAATTTTGCGGCTTGCAACCGGTTTGTATAACGAATAAAGCGTTTAAGCTGCATCTGGCGATATGGTGCACAATGCCTGATGCGACGCTGTCGCGTCTTATCATGCCTACGAGTTCGATGCCCTGTGTAGGCCGGATAAGGCGTTTACGCCGCATCCGGCAAGCAAGTGTAATGGAATGCACAAATGGATTATTTAATTCCAGTTTGTCTGGTATTGCTGGGATTACTCGCGATATTCACCCCCAATTGGCTGCTCCCTGTTTTTATCCTCATGGGAGGATGGCTGGGGGTACTTGTCTGTGGTTGGCTCTGGCTAATGATATTTTTACCTTTACTCAACGGCGTCGGGCTTGCTTATGCCCTGTGGTTGATGTTCAAAAGGCCATCATTAGCATCTCGCCTGGTTGCTGCATTCAGTGTTATCTCCGTCATTCTGATGTTAGCGCTATATTACGCTTTCCTGACTATGCCGCCGTTCCCGCCCCAGCGTTAAGCCTGATAGCCAGAGGCTATCAGGCAACACCTTTACTTCCTGCGTAACAACCGCAACGCATTCGCCGTTACCAGCACCGTCGCCCCCGTGTCTGCCAGCACCGCAAGCCACAGGCCGGTCATACCCAAGAGTGTAGTGACGAGGAAGATCCCTTTCAGCCCTAGCGCAATAGTGATGTTCTGGCGGATATTGGCGTGAGTCGCGCGTGCCAGTTCAATCATCTGCACCAGACCACGCAGATGGTTATGCGTTAACGCTGCATCGGCGGTTTCCAGCGCCACGTCTGTGCCGCTACCCATTGCAATCCCAATGGCTGCGGCTTTCATAGCTGGTGCGTCGTTAATACCGTCGCCCACCATCGCCAGTGGCGCATGTTGATTCAACTCGGTCACGGCTTTGACTTTATCTTCCGGCAGTAATCCAGCTTTAAACTCCAGCCCCAGTTCACCGGCAATGGCTGCCGCTGCACGCGGATTATCGCCGGTGAGGATCACCCCTTTAACGCCCAGTGCGTTTAGTTCACTGATGGCAGTTGCGGCGTCGGCGCGTAGCGTATCCTGCAACGCAATCACACCAAGCACGTCATCGTTACGCACCACCAGCACTACCGTTTGTCCGGCGCTTTCCAGTTCGTTAATCAAACCGGCGAATGCTTCGGCAGGATGTTTCCCTGCGGCGCATATCAGCACCCGATCGCCGTTGACCAGCGCTTCAATGCCAGAGCCGACCAGCGCTCGCTGTGACTCTGCGCCAGGAATGCTGAGTGCGGCAACTTGCGCTTCACGAACTATGGCCTGCGCCAGTGGATGTGTTGCCCCTTGCTCCACCGCTGCCGCCAGCGCCAGGAGTTCAGATTCGCTAACACCGGTTGCCGGATGCATCGCGGTAACGCGCGGTTTACCGACGGTTAGCGTACCGGTTTTATCAAACGCCACTTGGGTAACACGACCTAACTGCTCCAGCGCCGCGCCGCCTTTAATTAACGCCCCACGACGCGCCGCTGCTGCCAGCCCGGAGGTAATCGCCGCAGGCGTGGAGATAACTAACGCACACGGGCAGCCAATCAGTAACAACGTCAGCCCTTTATAAATCCACTCCTGCCAGCTTGCAGCAAACAGCAGCGGTGGCACCAGCGTCACCAGCAGGGCGACGGCCATAATCGTAGGCGTGTAAATACGGCTGAAACGGTCGATAAATCGCTCAATCGGTGCGCGGCGCTCTTCGGCCTCTTCGATCAGTTTCAGAATGCGGTCAATGGCGCTGGCACCCGGTTCTGATAGCACTTCCAGTGTAACCAGTCGGTCGACGCTGGTGGCACCTGCAGGGACTTTATCGCCTGTTGTGCGTTCCACAGGGATGGATTCGCCGGTAAGGGCGCTTTCATCAAAACTGGCAAATGGTGAGAGTAGTTTACCGTCGGCAGGTAAACGCCCGCCCGCAGCAACTTCAATCACGTCGCCAGGGCGCAGGCTGTTAATCGCCACTTCTTCACGTTCGCCGTTACGCAGGCGCGTGGCGGTTTCTGGTTTCAACGCCATTAATGCGCTGACGCCCTGACGTGCGCGGCTGGCGGCCCAACCTTCCAGCCGTTCACCAATCAAAAACAGCAGCAATACCATCGCGGCTTCTGCCGTTGCGCCAATAAACAGCGCGCCGATGGCGGCTACGCTCATTAACGTTTCAATAGCAAAATAGCTGCCGGATTTAATTAAGCACAACGCCTGGCGAGCAATCGGGTACAGCCCAACCAACGTGGTGGCGATAAACGCCAGTTGGCCGAACGGATGATTAAATTGCTCCAGTCCCCAACTGATCGCCATCATCACAATGAGCGTAATCAGCGGTAGATTCTCTTTCAGGCGTGATTCTTTTGGCTCTTCGGCGGCCTGTTCATCGCGCAGGGAATAGCCCGCTTTTTGCACCGCCGATTCAACTTGCGCACGGATGTCATTGTCGGCATCAACCACCAGTTTTTCGGTAGCGAATAACACCTGTACCTGATTCACGCCAGAAAGCTGGCGCACGGCATTTTCTACTTTGCGCGCACAGGCGGCACAGTCCATGCCGCTGACTTTCCAGCTATAGCGAGTGCCGGAGACTTTTTCAGAGAGTGTTGGCGTGCTGGAACATGCACCGTCGCAGCAACAGTCGTTGGCGTTCTGTGCCGTGGTTAGCGGTTTGAACGCGGCAAATTGAGGGGCTTTTTTGCCGTGATTGTCAGGAGTCGACATGGCATCCTCCGGTTAAGTTTTTTCTCATTAACCGAAGGATACACTCTGGAGTCGACTCCAGAGTCAAGTTTTATCAGAGATACAGTGAGCGGACGATGAGGAAGTGACCGGCAAAATAGCAAGCCGCTGCAATGGCGTTATCCGCACGGAAGCGGCGGCGATAGTGACTACCCAGCCAGACAAAGTTACTGATGAACAGCAGTGCAGCGCCCATAAAAGCAGAGAGTGCGGGAGCGGTCGGGCGGAAGAACCACAGCTCACCTGCCAGCCACACCATTACCAGCGTCATACCGACAAAAGTACAGACAGGCCAACGGAACTCTTCCAGACGCGTCCAGATAATGGCCAGTAATAGCGCGCCCAGCACCAGCAGTACCAGCGGCAACGGCCAGAAGAAGGAGAGCGTCATCTGGCTGGCGAAATAGATGGTGTACAGCAGGTGTGAGAGGAAAAACGCGCCGATGGCGTACATCAGACGCTGGCGTGGTAACAGGGTTAACGCATCACCCAGCAGTGACGCACACAGCCCCGCCAGCACCAGATAACTAATCGCGTCGAACATTGGTGCCTGCCAGGCCAGCAATAGCAGGAGAAGAAGGGTTAACGGTTTAAATAGCCAGCGTTGCCAGGTTGGCCCACGGTACGATGCATCCACAGATAGCCATGCGGAAAGACAGACAGCGATAAACGACCAAAGCATCTTAGTTCCTTGAATTCGTTATTTTTTCGTAAGCGGAATGCCTACAGTCTTGCTTCCAGTTTAGTGGCGAGGGTGGACGGATGACAACACCATAACTGGCAGGGTATGCTTATTTCCGCATTTTCCGATGAGGGATAAAGATGAGCAAGGCACCTCTTTTCTTTATTGTTACCATTGGCTTAATCATTGTCGCCGCATCATTTCGCTTTATGCAGCAGCGACGGGAAAAAGCTGATAATGATATGGCACCGCTCCAGCAACAACTGGTGGTGGTGAGCAATAAGCGAGAAACACCGATTAACGATCGTCGTTCGCGTCAGCAGGAAGTGATACCGGCTGGCACCAGTCTGCGTTATGAGGCGAGTTTCAAACCGCAAAGCGGCGGACTGGAGCAGACGTTCCGTCTTGACGCTCAACAGTACCATGCCCTGACGGTGGGTGATAAAGGTACGTTGAGCTTTAAAGGAACGCGTTTTGTCAGCTTTGTTGGCGAGCAATAAGGTTATTTTTTAACTTTAAATTTCTTCTGCCAGACCAGCAGTTCAAACACGCCGAAAAGGAAAATACGCACCTTTTCGGCAGTGGTCATCTGTGGGCCATCTTTCGATAAGGTCGATTTCAACAGCGCCAGTTGCATACCATGCATCAGAACCGTAAAAATCAGCGCGACATTAACGAAAATATTCAGCGGGCGTGGGAATGGTTGAAAAAGATTGAGGATTAAAAATCCCCAAACGCAGAGCATTAACAAACGTCCAATATTAATCAGCATCACTTTCTCCTTGTGTTTCACGCTGATACAACCGATAAGCGACCTGACCCGCCACTTTTTCGCGATACAACGACCAGTTTGCCGGAACGGTGGGCAGGCCATTTTCTACTTCACTTTCAACATAAACCCAGGCTTCATCAGCCAGCCAGCCGTTGTTTTCCAGTAAATTAATGGTTTCTTCCAACAAGCCACGGCGGAACGGTGGGTCAACAAACACAATATTATGCGGCGTTCCTTTTTGCATCAGAAAAGACATCGCATTGGTGTTCACGACTCGCGCATTGCCTGCTTTCAGCGTCGCCAGATTCTTGATTAACTGCTGAGATACTGCACGATCCATCTCAACCAGCGTAGCTCCCGCAGCGTAGCGTGACAAGGCTTCCAGCCCCAGAGCCCCGCTACCTGCGAAGCAATCCAGACATTGCGCATCAACAATTATCGGCGCTAGCCAGTTAAACAAGGTTTCACGTACGCGATCAGTAGTGGGGCGTAGACCTGGGCTATCAGGAACCGGGAGTTTACGGCCTCGCCACTGCCCGCCAATAATGCGGATTTGACCGCTGCCGGAATGATTCGGTTTTTTCATGATAAAGTGCTCAATCCGCCAGATAACACATAATTGCAGGCGGTGATGTGGAATAAGTTAAGTGATAGACTATTTCATCATTTTTTTAGCTGCTATGTACATAGCGTGAACGCTGTGCCATGAAGCAACAGCGAGGAGTATAGTCGCAGATGGCGAAAGAAAAAAAACGTGGCTTTTTTTCCTGGCTGGGCTTTGGTCAAAAAGAGCAGACCCCGGAAAAAGAGACAGAAGTCCAAAATGAACAACAGGTTGTAGAAGAAATCGTTCAGGCAGAAGAGCCTGCGAAAGTAGCTGAACAAGCTGTTGAAGAGCAGCCGCAGGTTCATACTGAAGCCGGGGCGGAAACTTTTGCTGCCGAAGTGGTGGAAGTAAGCGAACAGGTTGTCGAAAGTGAGAAAGTGCAGCCTGAAGCTGTTAGCGAACCGGAAGTTATTGCAGAGCCGGAATCTATAGTTGAAGAAGCGCCAGCGCCGGTAGTTGAACCTGAAGTCACGCCGGAACCGGTGGCTATTGAGCGTGAAGAACTGCCGCTGCCGGAAGAAGTCAAAGCCCAGGAAGTTTCGCCAGAAGAATGGCAGGCAGAAGCGGAAACCGTGGAGATTGTCGACGCGGCGGAAGAACAAGCGGCGCAAGAAGAAATCACTGACGAAGAGCTGGAAGCGCAGGCACTGGCCGCCGAAGCGGTAGAAGAGGCGGTGATGGTGGTTACTCCGGCAGAAGAAGATCAGCCGGTTAAAGAAATCGCTCAGGAACAGGAAAAACCAACCAAAGAAGGTTTCTTCGCGCGCCTGAAGCGCAGCCTGTTAAAAACGAAAGAAAACCTCGGTTCCGGATTTATCAGCCTGTTCCGTGGGAAAAAAATCGACGATGATCTGTTTGAAGAGCTGGAAGAACAGCTTTTGATTGCCGATGTGGGCGTGGAAACCACACGCAAAATCATCACCAATCTGACAGAAGGCGCATCACGCAAGCAGCTTCGCGATGCTGAGGCGCTCTACGGCCTGCTGAAAGAAGAGATGGGTGAGATTCTGGCGAAGGTTGATGAGCCTCTGAATGTCGAAGGCAAAACACCATTCGTGATCCTGATGGTGGGCGTCAACGGTGTGGGTAAAACCACGACCATCGGCAAGCTGGCGCGTCAGTTTGAGCAGCAGGGCAAGTCGGTAATGCTGGCGGCAGGCGATACTTTCCGTGCGGCAGCGGTTGAGCAGCTTCAGGTCTGGGGACAGCGCAATAATATTCCGGTGATTGCCCAGCATACCGGTGCGGACTCCGCCTCTGTTATCTTCGATGCCATTCAGGCCGCTAAGGCGCGTAATGTTGATGTCCTGATTGCCGATACCGCCGGACGTTTGCAGAACAAATCGCACCTGATGGAAGAGCTGAAGAAAATCGTTCGCGTGATGAAGAAACTCGACGTTGAAGCTCCGCATGAAGTTATGCTGACTATCGACGCCAGCACCGGGCAGAATGCGGTAAGCCAGGCCAAACTGTTCCACGAAGCGGTTGGCTTAACCGGTATCACGCTGACGAAACTGGACGGCACGGCGAAAGGCGGGGTAATTTTCTCGGTGGCTGACCAGTTTGGTATTCCTATCCGCTATATTGGTGTAGGCGAACGTATTGAGGATTTGCGTCCGTTTAAAGCGGACGACTTTATTGAGGCACTTTTTGCCCGAGAGGACTAAAAATGATTCGCTTTGAACATGTCAGCAAGGCTTATCTCGGTGGGAGGCAGGCGCTGCAGGGCGTGACGTTCCATATGCAGCCGGGTGAGATGGCGTTTCTGACCGGTCATTCCGGCGCAGGGAAAAGTACCCTCCTGAAGCTGATCTGTGGGATTGAGCGGCCCAGCGCCGGGAAAATCTGGTTTAGCGGCCATGACATCACGCGTCTGAAAAACCGTGAAGTTCCGTTTCTGCGCCGCCAGATCGGTATGATTTTCCAGGATCACCATCTGCTGATGGATCGTACTGTCTACGATAACGTGGCGATCCCGCTGATTATCGCCGGTGCCAGTGGTGACGATATCCGTCGCCGTGTATCGGCGGCGCTGGATAAAGTCGGGCTACTGGACAAAGCGAAGAACTTTCCTATTCAGCTTTCTGGCGGTGAACAACAACGCGTTGGCATTGCCCGTGCGGTGGTTAACAAACCTGCGGTACTGCTGGCGGATGAACCGACCGGTAACCTGGACGACGCGCTGTCAGAAGGGATTTTACGTTTGTTTGAAGAGTTTAACCGCGTTGGAGTAACAGTATTAATGGCAACGCACGATATTAACCTGATTTCGCGGCGTTCCTATCGCATGCTCACTCTGAGCGATGGTCACTTGCATGGAGGCGTGACCCATGAATAAGCGCGATGCAATTAATAATATTCGCCAATTCGGTGGACGTCTGGATCGTTTCCGTAAATCGGTCGGCGGCTCTGGCGACGGTGGTCGTAACGCGCCGAAACGAGCGAAGTCATCACCGAAACCGGCGAATCGCAAAACCAATGTTTTCAACGAACAGGTGCGCTATGCGTTCCACGGTGCTTTGCAGGATCTAAAAAGCAAACCGTTCGCCACGTTTTTAACGGTGATGGTGATCGCCATCTCCCTGACGCTGCCCAGCGTTTGTTATATGGTGTACAAAAACGTCAACCATGCGGCGACGCAATATTATCCGTCACCGCAAATCACCGTTTATCTGCAAAAAACGCTGGACGATGATGCCGCAGCGGGGGTGGTTGCGCAGCTACAGGCCGAGCAGGGCGTGGAGAAAGTGAATTATCTTTCTCGTGAAGACGCGCTGGGCGAGTTCCGTAATTGGTCTGGTTTTGGCGGTGCGCTGGATATGCTGGAGGAAAACCCGCTTCCGGCAGTAGCGGTGGTGATCCCGAAACTCGATTTTCAGGGTACGGAGTCACTGAATACGCTACGTGACCGTATTACCCAGATTAACGGCATTGATGAAGTGCGAATGGACGATAGCTGGTTTGCCCGTCTGACCGCGCTGACTGGGCTGGTTGGGCGTGTTTCGGCAATGATCGGCGTGCTGATGGTGGCGGCAGTGTTCCTTGTTATCGGCAACAGTGTGCGTCTGAGCATTTTTGCCCGTCGTGATTCTATTAACGTGCAGAAACTGATTGGCGCGACGGATGGTTTCATCCTTCGCCCGTTCCTGTACGGTGGTGCGCTGCTGGGATTTTCTGGCGCATTGCTGTCATTAATTTTGTCAGAAATCCTGGTGCTACGTTTGTCATCGGCGGTTGCAGAAGTGGCACAGGTATTCGGAACGAAGTTTGATATCAATGGGTTATCTTTCGATGAATGCCTGTTGTTGTTGCTGGTGTGTTCGATGATTGGCTGGGTGGCAGCGTGGCTTGCCACGGTGCAGCATTTACGCCACTTTACGCCGGAATAATAAAAGCGTGCTATACTCTTTCCCTGCAATGGGTTCCGTAGCAGGGAAAGAGACCCCGTTGTCTCTTCCCGGTATTTCATCTCTATGTCACATTTTGTGCGTAATTTATTCACAAGCCAGCATTGAACTTGTGGATAAAATCACGGTCTGATAAAACTGTGAATGATAATCTCGTTGCTCTTAAGCTCTGGCACAGTTGTTGCTACCACTGAGGCGCCAGAAGATATCGATTGAGAGGATTTGAATGACTGACAAAATGCAAAGTTTAGCTTTAGCCCCTGTTGGCAACCTGGATTCCTACATCCGGGCAGCTAACGCGTGGCCGATGTTGTCGGCTGACGAGGAGCGGGCGCTGGCTGAAAAGCTGCATTACCATGGCGATCTGGAAGCAGCTAAAACGCTGATCCTGTCTCACCTGCGGTTTGTTGTTCATATTGCTCGTAATTATGCGGGCTATGGCCTGCCACAGGCGGATTTGATTCAGGAAGGTAACATCGGCCTGATGAAAGCAGTGCGCCGTTTCAACCCGGAAGTGGGTGTGCGCCTGGTCTCCTTCGCCGTCCACTGGATCAAAGCAGAGATCCACGAATACGTTCTGCGTAACTGGCGTATCGTTAAAGTTGCGACGACCAAAGCACAGCGCAAACTGTTCTTTAACCTGCGTAAAACCAAGCAGCGTCTGGGCTGGTTTAATCAGGATGAAGTCGAAATGGTGGCTCGCGAACTGGGCGTTACCAGCAAAGACGTGCGTGAGATGGAATCGCGTATGGCGGCACAAGACATGACATTCGATATGTCTTCCGACGACGATTCCGATAGCCAACCGATGGCTCCGGTGCTCTATCTGCAGGATAAATCATCTAACTTTGCCGACGGCATTGAAGATGATAACTGGGAAGAGCAGGCGGCAAACCGTCTGACCGACGCGATGCAAGGTCTGGACGAACGTAGCCAGGACATCATCCGCGCGCGCTGGCTTGACGAAGACAACAAATCTACGTTGCAGGAACTGGCTGACCGTTACGGCGTTTCCGCCGAGCGTGTGCGTCAGCTTGAAAAGAACGCGATGAAAAAACTTCGCGCTGCTATTGAAGCGTAACTGCACAACGCGTTGAGCTGTACCTGATAACCCCTGGAAGCGAGTCCGGGGGTTTTTGTTTCTGCTGTCTTGCCGGATAAGGTGCATCCGGCATTTATCATTTACAGGAATTTATAGCCTTTTAGCATTTCCTTGATGTCTTCGACGATCGCGTCGTTTGGCATATGAATTGGTCTACGGGTAATACCGGCTTTCACGCCCATCAGGTTTAGTGCTTCCTTCATTACCGCAGGCGCAGTCATTTTTTTAATGGTCATGCGTAGCGAATCCATCTTGTTGCGCTCGTCCTGTGCTTTATCCAGTTCACCGGCCATGAAGTAGTTATATAAATCGACTTCAATAGTAGGCAGAACATTCGACGTTGCAGCAACAGCAGCCACAGAACCTTCTTTAAATGCATCCAGCATTAAGGAGTCTGAGCCATTTAACACCTTAAAGTTTTTATGTTTAGATATTTCCAGATATTGTTTCTGAACTTCAAATTTACCACTGCTATCTTTTATCGCTACGATATTTTCAATATCGGCTAAACGGTTTGCCGTCTCATATTCAATACTCAACCCTGTCTGACCCGGCAAGTTATAAAGAATAATGGGGGCTGTTGTGCTTAAGGCAATATCATAATAGTGGCGGTATAAATCTTCCTGGTTAGGCACCAGGTAGTATGGTGTCACAACGGAAATGTAATCGGCACCTGCATCTACTAAGCGTCTTGTTAATTCAATAGTTTGTTTTGTGCTACAGCAACCTGCGCCTGCACAAATAGTCACTTCATTGCCAACCTCTTCAACTACGGCTTTTGTTAGTTCAACTTTTTCGTCATCGGAGAGCAAATGAAACTCACCGTTCGTTCCGCAAATAAACAAGCCGTGTACGCCTTTATCGACTAACCAACGTGCCATTTTTTTTGCTGCTGAAATGTCCATTTTTTCCATTTCATCGAAAGGCGTTACCATTGCGGTAATAATCCCTTTAAGCTCTTTCATTATTCTTTCTCCAGTTCCTGTAGGACATTTTTAATAGAAATTTGCATGGTGTTATGCTCGGCCTCATTGGTGAATGAAGCAGCATGAGGTGTAATAGAATAATTTTTTAGTTCTTTAATTTTTGCTGAACGTTCCTTCAACTCAATATCTTCGCTGGCAAAGGCTATTTTCTGATTAATAAGTGCGCTATATAAAGATTCTTCATCAACCAATCCCCCCCTTGCTGTGTTAATTAAAATGGCCGAGGGTTTTATTTTATCGAATACCGTCTCGTTGATCAGATTAGGAGTATTATCCAGTAACGGCAAATGTAGAGAAAGGATGTCGCTATGATGATAAATATCATCCAGTGATTTAAGCTCTATATAGGATGGAACTTTATTTTTATCGAGATAGGGATCATAGGCGGTGATAATCATTCCAAGAGAATGAGCAATATGGGCAACATGCTGACCAATTGCACCAAGCCCAATTAATCCCAGCGTTTTTTGATATAGCTCATGACCGACAAGCCTGACATCCTGACCATTTCTGGCTTGATTCTCGGTTTCGACATATTTTCGGCAACTGGAGAGCATCATCAGGATGGCCATCTCTGCAACGGAAATAGAATTGGCATTGAGAGCTTTGTGCACTACGATGCCTTTTCTATTCGCGTAATCGACATCTATATTGTCTAACCCTACACCATATTTCGATATAACCTTCAAGTTTTTGGCCTGATCAATCACTTCTCTGTCTAAAGGATCGTTGCCGGTAATAATGGCATCTGCATATTTAATTTTCTCGATGAGTTCTTCCTTGCTATATCGACCTCCACTGGTATTACATTCAACGTCATAACCTGCAGATTGTAGTTTTTCAATATAGACTTTGCCTTTATCAATAAAAGGTCTTGGCGTGATAGTTATCTTTTTCATTTTATAAAACTCCAAAGAAAGAAAACGCCAGGCTTAAAAACAGAATAGTTACCAGAATGCGTAAGAAATGTGGGCCACACTTTTGTATGTAAAAATAAATACCCAACACGGCAATAAGCGGCAACATGTTAGGTACAATTTTATCCAGCATATCCTGCAAGACGATGGTATTACCGCCACCGGTTGTAATGTGCAATGGCGTCTTAATTTTTACATATGTTGCTGAAAGCGCCCCCATCATCAACAACCCGAACATTCCTGCGCCTTCAATGATTCGATGAATGCTACCAGAATGCAGGATTTCCAGGATTGATTCTTTCCCTTTTTTATAGCCGATATTGAGTGCAAATCGACTGGCGAAAAACATGTAAACAACCTGGTAAATCAGGGGGAGAAGTGCGGCAATAACGTATCCCTGAATAACAAACGGGATACAGACACCAATAACAATGGGGCGCAATGTACCAAAGTCTAACGTGTCACCAATACCTGATACAGGCCCCATAAGACCCGTTTTTAAACCCGTAACGAGCTGCGTTGTTGCTTCACGTTGTTCTTCTGGTTCCTGAGCTGCTTTTTCCTCCAGCGCAATACTAATACCAGCGATAACCGATCCCCAGTTCGCCTGAGTGTTGAACATGGTTAAATGGCGTTGTAGGGCTTTAGCGAGATCTTTTTCATCGGGATATAATTTCGCTAATACCCCTGTCATTGCGTTACAAAATGCCAGCGCTTGCAAGCGTTCGAAATTCAAAGATGTTTCAGAGAACGCGTGCCATTTTAGCCAAACAATCTGAACATCTCTTTGCGTAATTGGTGAGGATGCTGAGTATCCTGACTCAATTGTATTATCCATTTTGCGTTCCTTTTGCATTTTGTGACTGCATATATAAGAGGACGGCACAGAGTCCAAAAATAGAGATGCCAATAGTATTCAAACCTGAATAGGTCACGAGGAAAAAGCCGATAATGAACAGAGGGATATATTGTTTTTTACCGATGACAATGATGGTTATTGCGAAACCGAGTGCAGGCAGAATATTACCGGCAATCGCCAGTCCATTCGTCGACCAGGCGGGAAGCAGGTTTACAAAAGAGGCAATGGCATCCGGGCCGTACAAACAGGCGATGAATACCGGTACAAAACGCATCGGAAAGGCTAACAGGAGAGGATATATTGTGGCTGCGCGTTGTATGCCTTTGATATCCCCTTTTTCTGCATAGCGGTCAGCCATGTGGACAAACGTAGTGTTCAGTGTTTTGCGCACGTTTTCCAGAACCACGCCCAGCAATCCCAGAGGAATAGCTAAAGAGATAGCAATTTCTGGTTTAATACCTGCGGTAAGTGCAATTGGGATTGCGATACACGAGGCTAAACCTTCATCGGCAGGAGGGTTTCCTCCCGGGGCAATACTCCCGATATAGATCATCTGTAAGGTGGCCCCAACAGATAAAGCGGTTGGCATATCATTAAAGATTAGTCCCATAATAGGCGCTATCGATAATGGCATACGCATAATAGAAAAACCGTACCATACTTTTGCCTGGGATATCCAATATACCAGGGCAATAATTGCTGCGGTAAAAATAGACATAAGTTCCTCTCCTTAATTAAGGTAACTTATTTTTGATTTTTTGTAGGCTGGCAGGATCTTCTTCAGGAATAGTTTGGAAATAAATTTTTATATTCTTATCTTCGATGATTTGAAGTTTGTCGGCATCTTCATGATTGAGTGATATTTGATTGAAAACTATTTTCCTTCCTGGAGTGTTTTCAACGCCGCCGACCTGTAATTCCTCTAGCATTAAACCACCTTGTATGGTTTGTAATGCAGAATCGATCGATTTGAAAAGTATTAATAGCTTTCCTTCATAGAGTTATTGCTATTCCAGCGCTGTAATACATCTTCAATAGATGTCATTATTACTTCGACGCCACTTGGCGCTGCCATCTTATAGACTTCGGCAAGAAAAGGATCGCGTGATAAAGGGTCATCAATGACAATTATTTTATTAGCATCACTTCTTTTTAACCATTTTGTTATAACTTGTCCATGAATTAAACGGTAATCAATACGGGCATGTACTATACTCATAGTTTATCATCCTTTATTAAAGTAATAAGTTTGAACCATTTCTTTACCCGCATCATGTACATGTTGAACATATTCTTCAAAGGTAAGTATTTCGTCAGAATCCTGTAACATGTTGGCTTCGATTAACATAGCCAAATTGACACTGCTGATACAGCGAATGGGAAAATCTTTAGAAAGAAGGAGGGCAATATTTGATGGCGTTCCGCCATAGATATCTGTGAATATGAGCGTATCAATACCAGGCCTGAGTACCGCTTTTACTTGTAGCATAAGTGTTTCAGGTGACATTCCAGGCTGCAGAGAAAGCGACGTGGAATTTTTTGTTTTACCTACAATCATTTCGCTGCTGGATAATAAATAATTACCAGCTTCACCGTGTGTCAGAATTATAATATCGAACTGATTCAAATGATAAGTTCCTTTTATAGTTATGGCGCGGCTGATAAGAAATAAATATTCATAATTCGAATGTTATGTTTCTTATCATATTAAGGATGAATCCTTGGTCTAAGATTTTATATTAATTCTAATAAATTAAAATGTTAACAGGATCACAGATGGTAGCGTTGGCTAAAATTGCTAATAAACTTTTTGTAATAAATAAGAGGAAGGGTGGGTTATATTTTATTGTTTTAAATGATGATTAATGTTTTATTTATTCTTGAGCTGAATATCTTATTTAAGATATGCCATAAATATAGCAAATAATATATTAATATACATTTCATGTATTTATAAATATCTAAGCGAAGATATGGTTCTCAATGATGGTAATTTTTGTTATGAATTTGTGGTGTTTCGTCTAAATTTCTCGTTCCAAAATCATAAAAATCGGGTATGTTTTAGCAGAGTATGCTGCTAAGGCACGGGTAGTCATACACAAAACGAAATAAAGTGCTGTACAACAACATCACAATACACGTAATAACCAGAAGAATGGGGATTCTCAGGATGAATATAAAGGGTAAAGCGTTACTGGCAGGATGTATCGCGCTGGCATTCAGCAATATGGCTCTGGCGGAAGATATCAAAGTCGCGGTTGTCGGAGCGATGTCTGGCCCGGTAGCCCAGTATGGTGACCAGGAATTTACTGGCGCAGAGCAGGCAGTTGCGGATATTAACGCCAAAGGCGGCGTTAAAGGCAACAAACTGCAAATCGTAAAATATGACGATGCCTGTGACCCGAAACAGGCTGTAGCAGTGGCGAACAAAGTTGTTAACGACGGCATAAAATATGTGATTGGCCACCTCTGTTCTTCATCAACGCAGCCAGCGTCTGACATCTATGAAGATGAAGGTATTTTAATGATCACCCCAGCGGCAACCGCGCCAGAACTGACCGCGCGTGGCTATAAGTTGATTATGCGCACCACTGGCCTGGACTCTGACCAGGGACCAACAGCGGCGAAATATATTCTTGAGAAAGTGAAACCGCAGCGTATTGCTATCGTTCATGACAAACAGCAGTACGGTGAAGGTCTGGCGCGTGCGGTGCAGGACGGCCTGAAGAAAGGTAACGCTAACGTGGTGTTCTTTGACGGCATCACCGCCGGAGAAAAAGACTTCTCAACCCTGGTGGCGCGTCTGAAGAAAGAGAATATCGACTTCGTTTACTACGGCGGTTACCACCCGGAAATGGGGCAGATCCTGCGTCAGGCACGTGCGGCGGGGTTGAAAACCCAGTTTATGGGGCCGGAAGGTGTGGCTAACGTCTCGCTGTCTAATATCGCGGGCGAGTCAGCGGAAGGTCTGCTGGTGACCAAGCCGAAGAACTACGATCAGGTTCCGGCGAACAAACCAATTGTTGACGCGATCAAAGCGAAAAAACAGGATCCAAGCGGCGCATTCGTGTGGACCACCTACGCGGCACTGCAATCTTTACAGGCGGGTCTGAACCAGTCCGACGATCCGGCTGAGATCGCCAAATACCTGAAAGCGAACCCGGTTGATACGGTGATGGGGCCGCTGACCTGGGATGAGAAAGGCGATCTGAAAGGTTTCGAGTTCGGCGTGTTTGACTGGCACGCTAATGGCACGGCGACCGATGCGAAGTAATCATTAATCGGCAACCCAGGGTTGCCGTCAAATTGCTGATATCAAGTTCATTGCTTCATGCCGGATGCGGCGTAAACGCCTTATCCGGCCTACAAGATCTACAGAAATCAGTAAATTGAAATACACATTGTAGGCCTGATAAGCGTAGCGCATCAGGCAATCCCTCGTTTGTCATCACACCTGAATATTAATGCTTTTCCCAGCCGCCCGGTTGTTCCTTAAATCCCAACGCCTGCATAAACGCCGCCATCATGCTGCGATCTTCCACACCGGCATCCGCCATCCACCAGCATGAAACGCCAGGATTGTTACGTAACACCTCTTCCAGCAGATATTGCCCCACACCGCGTCGGCGGGTGACTTCCCGCACGCGTAGGGAATCCAGTGCCCCCTGAGTGCCGCTTAAGGTTACTCGCACGGCAGCAAGCAGGCGCTCGTTAAAACGCGCGGCGTAGATACGGTGGTTATCGTCAACCTGTAAAGACGCAGGGGAATACTCCGGCCAGATCTTTTGCAGGTCAATCCGGTCCTGGTCGCTAAAATTTTCTAATCGAATGATGGTCAGCTTCATAGGTAACCCGTACAAATCACAAAAGTGGAACCAGTGTAGCGAAATAATTTAATCGGAGGCTTTCTCTTTTTTATTTCTTTTGGCAGGTGATTAATTTTTTTTCAGCAATAATTACAAATTAAAAACATTAGAGAATGAAAATTGTCCAGCATAATCCCCTGAATGGTAGTGAATTATTCCGCCCTTTTGTCGTTATTTTATGCTGACAACGGCGCTTTTTTCTGTTTATCTATCAATAAATTCAGAATATTATCTGTTCTTAATCGACTGAAAAATAGGGATTTTAATCGCTATTATCACAAAATACTGCGCTAAACCCTTAATCAGACAGGCAAAACAGCGCAGTATAAAAAAAGAACAGCCAGATTTTTTAATACATAAAAACAAAGCAACACAACATTACGAGTGGGGATTTTGAATAATGAAACGGAATGCGAAAACTATCATCGCAGGGATGATTGCACTGGCAATATCACACACCGCGTTGGCCGACGATATTAAAGTTGCCGTTGTCGGCGCGATGTCTGGCCCGGTTGCCCAGTGGGGCGATATGGAATTTAACGGTGCTCGCCAGGCAATCAAAGACATTAACGCGAAAGGAGGAATTAAAGGCGATAAGCTGGTTGGCGTGGAATATGACGACGCCTGCGATCCGAAACAAGCCGTTGCGGTCGCCAACAAAATCGTTAACGACGGCATTAAATACGTTATTGGTCATCTCTGTTCCTCCTCTACCCAGCCGGCGTCGGACATCTATGAAGACGAAGGTATTCTGATGATCTCGCCGGGGGCGACCAACCCGGAACTGACTCAACGCGGTTATCAACACATCATGCGCACTGCCGGGCTGGACTCCTCCCAGGGGCCGACTGCCGCGAAATACATTGTTGAGACGGTGAAACCCGAGCGCATCGCCATTATTCACGACAAACAACAGTATGGCGAAGGGCTGGCGCGTTCGGTGCAGGACGCGTTGAAAGCGGCTAATGCCAATATCGTCTTCTTCGACGGCATTACTGCTGGCGAGAAAGATTTCTCCGCGCTGGTTGCCCGCCTGAAAAAAGAAAACATCGACTTCGTTTACTACGGCGGTTACTACCCGGAAATGGGGCAGATGCTGCGCCAGGCTCGTTCCGTCGGCCTGAAAACCCAGTTTATGGGGCCGGAAGGTGTCGGTAACGCGTCGCTGTCGAACATTGCCGGTGATGCTGCCGAAGGTATGTTGGTCACTATGCCAAAACGCTATGACCAGGACCCGGCAAACCAGGGCATTGTTGATGCGCTGAAAGCCGACAAGAAAGATCCAACCGGTCCCTATGTCTGGATCACCTACGCAGCGGTGCAATCTCTGGCGACTGCCCTTGAGCGTACCGGCAGCGATGAACCGCTGGCGTTGGTGAAAGATTTAAAAGCTAACGGTGCTAATACCGTGATTGGGCCGCTGAACTGGGATGAAAAAGGCGATCTGAAGGGATTTGATTTTGGTGTCTTCCAGTGGCACGCCGACGGTTCTTCCACGGCAGCCAAGTAATCATCCCACTGCCCGTGAAAAGCGGGCAGGTTTAGAAAGGTTACCTTATGTCTGAGCAGTTTTTGTATTTCTTGCAGCAGATGTTTAACGGCGTCACGCTGGGCAGTACTTACGCGCTGATTGCCATCGGCTACACCATGGTTTACGGCATTATCGGCATGATCAACTTCGCCCACGGCGAGGTTTATATGATCGGCAGCTACGTCTCGTTTATGATCATCGCTGCGCTGATGATGATGGGCATTGATACCGGCTGGCTGCTGGTGGCGGCGGGATTCGTCGGTGCAATAGTCATTGCCAGCGCTTACGGCTGGAGTATCGAACGGGTAGCGTATCGCCCGGTGCGTAACTCTAAACGTCTGATTGCCCTTATTTCCGCGATTGGCATGTCTATCTTCCTGCAAAACTACGTCAGCCTGACCGAAGGTTCGCGCGACGTGGCGCTGCCCAGCCTGTTTAACGGTCAGTGGATAGTGGGTCATAGCGAAAACTTCTCTGCGTCTATTACCACCATGCAGGCGGTGATCTGGATTGTCACCTTCCTCGCCATGCTGGCGCTGACGATTTTCATTCGCTATTCCCGTATGGGACGCGCGTGTCGTGCCTGCGCGGAAGATCTGAAAATGGCGAGTCTGCTTGGCATTAACACCGACCGGGTGATTGCGCTGACCTTTGTGATTGGCGCAGCGATGGCGGCGGTGGCAGGCGTTCTGCTCGGTCAGTTCTACGGCGTGATTAACCCCTATATTGGCTTTATGGCCGGGATGAAAGCCTTTACTGCTGCGGTACTCGGCGGGATTGGTAGCATTCCGGGGGCGATGATTGGCGGGCTGATCCTGGGGATTGCGGAGGCGCTCTCTTCTGCCTATCTGAGTACGGAATATAAAGATGTGGTTTCATTCGCCTTGCTGATTCTGGTGTTGCTGGTGATGCCGACCGGTATTCTGGGGCGTCCGGAGGTAGAGAAAGTATGAAACCGATGCATATTGCAATGGCGCTGCTCTCTGCCGCCATGTTCTTTGTCCTGGCGGGCGTCTTTATGGGCGTGCAACTGGAGCTGGACGGCACCAAACTGGTGGTCGACACGGCTTCGGATGTCCGTTGGGAATGGGTGTTTATCGGCACGGCGGTGGTCTTTTTCTTTCAGCTTGTGCGACCTGCTTTCCAGAAAGGGTTGAAAAGCGTTTCCGGGCCGAAGTTCATCCTGCCAGCGATTGATGGTTCCACGGTGAAACAGAAGCTGTTCCTCGTGGCGCTGCTGGTGATTGCGGTGGCGTGGCCGTTTATGGTGTCGCGAGGGACGGTGGATATCGCCACTCTGACCATGATCTATATTATCCTCGGCCTCGGGTTGAACGTGGTGGTAGGGCTTTCCGGCCTGCTGGTGCTCGGTTATGGCGGATTTTACGCCATTGGTGCTTACACCTTTGCGCTGCTCAATCACTATTATGGTCTTGGCTTCTGGACCTGTCTGCCGATTGCCGGTCTGATGGCAGCGGCGGCGGGCTTCCTGCTCGGTTTCCCGGTGTTGCGTCTGCGCGGTGATTATCTGGCGATCGTTACTCTCGGCTTCGGTGAAATTGTGCGTATTTTGCTGCTCAATAATACTGAAGTTACCGGCGGTCCGAACGGCATCAGCCAGATCCCTAAACCGACCTTTTTTGGCCTCGAGTTCAGTCGTACTGCCCGTGAAGGCGGCTGGGATACCTTCAGTAATTTCTTTGGCCTGAAATACGATCCGTCCGATCGCGTCATCTTTCTCTACCTGGTGGCCTTGTTACTGGTGGTGTTTTCCTTATTCGTCATTAATCGCCTGCTGCGGATGCCGCTGGGTCGCGCATGGGAAGCGTTGCGTGAAGATGAAATCGCCTGTCGTTCGCTGGGTTTAAGCCCGCGCCGTATCAAGCTGACAGCCTTTACCATCAGCGCCGCGTTTGCGGGTTTCGCCGGAACGCTGTTTGCTGCGCGCCAGGGCTTTGTCAGCCCGGAATCCTTCACCTTTGCCGAATCGGCATTTGTGCTGGCAATTGTGGTGCTCGGTGGCATGGGGTCACAGTTTGCGGTGATTCTGGCGGCAGTTCTGCTGGTGGTGTCGCGCGAGTTGATGCGTGATTTCAACGAATACAGCATGTTGATGCTCGGTGGCCTGATGGTGCTGATGATGATCTGGCGTCCACAGGGCTTGCTGCCCATGACACGCCCGCAACTGAAGCTGAAGAACGGCGAAGCGAAAGGAGAGCAGGCATGAGTCAGCCATTATTATCTGTTAACGGCCTGATGATGCGCTTCGGCGGCCTGTTGGCGGTGAACAACGTCAATCTCGAGCTGTACCCGCAGGAAATCGTCTCGTTAATCGGCCCTAACGGTGCCGGAAAAACCACGGTCTTCAATTGCCTGACCGGATTCTACAAACCCACCGGCGGCACCATTTTACTGCGCGATCAGCATCTGGAAGGTTTGCCCGGCCAGCAAATTGCCCGCATGGGCGTGGTGCGCACCTTCCAGCATGTGCGTCTGTTCCGTGAAATGACAGTGATTGAAAACCTGCTGGTGGCGCAGCATCAGCAACTAAAAACCGGGCTGTTTTCCGGCCTGTTGAAAACGCCTTCTTTCCGTCGCGCCCAGAGTGAAGCGCTCGACCGCGCCGCAACCTGGCTTGAGCGCATTGGTTTGCTGGAACACGCCAACCGCCAGGCGAGCAACCTGGCCTATGGCGACCAGCGTCGTCTGGAGATTGCCCGCTGCATGGTGACGCAGCCGGAGATTTTAATGCTCGACGAACCGGCGGCAGGTCTTAACCCGAAAGAGACCAAAGAACTGGATGAGCTGATTGCCGAGCTGCGTAATCATCACAACACCACTATCTTGTTGATTGAGCACGATATGAAGCTGGTGATGGGGATTTCAGACAGAATCTACGTGGTTAATCAGGGGACGCCACTGGCAAATGGTACGCCGGAGCAGATCCGTAATAACCCGGACGTGATCCGTGCCTATTTAGGTGAGGCATAAGATGGAAAAAGTCATGTTGTCCTTTGACAAAGTCAGCGCCCACTACGGCAAAATCCAGGCGCTGCATGAGGTGAGCCTGCATATTAATCAGGGAGAGATTGTTACCTTGATTGGTGCGAACGGCGCAGGGAAAACCACCTTGCTCGGTACGTTATGCGGCGACCCGCGCGCCACCAGCGGACGAATTGTGTTTGATGATAAAGACATTACCGACTGGCAGACGGCGAAAATCATGCGTGAAGCAGTGGCGATTGTCCCGGAAGGGCGTCGTGTCTTCTCGCGGATGACGGTGGAAGAGAACCTGGCAATGGGCGGTTTCTTTGCCGAAAGAGATCAGTTTCAGGAGCGCATAAAGTGGGTCTATGAGCTGTTCCCGCGTCTGCATGAGCGCCGTATTCAGCGGGCGGGCACCATGTCCGGCGGTGAACAGCAGATGCTGGCGATTGGTCGTGCACTGATGAGCAATCCGCGTTTGCTGCTGCTTGATGAGCCATCGCTCGGACTGGCACCGATTATCATCCAACAAATCTTCGACACCATCGAGCAGTTGCGCGAGCAGGGAATGACCATCTTCCTCGTCGAACAGAACGCCAATCAGGCGCTGAAGCTGGCAGATCGCGGCTACGTGCTGGAAAACGGTCATGTGGTGCTCTCCGATACCGGCGATGCACTACTGGCGAACGAAGCGGTGAGAAGCGCGTATTTAGGCGGGTAATAACGCGTTGATTGATAAGGAGTCAAAAGACTCCTTTGAGACAGGTGACAAATGTAAAATTGCCTGATGCGCTGCACTTATCAGGCCTATTGGGTGAGTTGCAATATATTGAATTTGCACGATCTTGTAGGCCGTATAAGGCGTTCACGCCGCATCCGGCATGAAACGATGAGCACATTATCTACAATCTGTAGAGTTTGACTCAGACCTTCTATTTTCCCGCTTATCCGTGCCCCATCTCCCATTTTCCCTCACCCGTACCGTCACCGCCTTGTCATCTTTCTGACACCTTACTATCTTAAAAATGTAACAAAAGAGTTATTTTTCTGTAATTCGAGCATGTCATGTTACCCCGCGAGCATAAAACGCGTGAATTCGCGCATCCGGTACAACAAGAGAGATAATCAATGAAACCGTTACATTATACAGCTTCAGCACTGGCGCTCGGATTGGCGTTAATGGGGAATGCACAGGCCGTGACGACTATTCCGTTCTGGCATTCGATGGAAGGGGAACTGGGTAAAGAGGTGGATTCTCTGGCTCAACGTTTTAACGCCGAAAACCCGGATTACAAAATTGTACCGACCTACAAAGGCAACTACGAACAGAATTTAAGCGCGGGTATCGCAGCATTTCGTACCGGTAACGCGCCGACTATTTTGCAGGTTTATGAAGTTGGCACCGCCACCATGATGGCGTCGAAAGCGATTAAACCGGTGTATGAAGTATTTAAAGATGCGGGGATTAACTTCGATGAGTCGCAGTTTGTGCCGACGGTTTCAGGCTACTACTCCGACAGCAAAACCGGACATTTACTCTCCCAACCGTTCAACAGCTCGACTCCCGTTCTCTATTACAACAAAGATGCTTTCAAAAAAGCAGGGTTAGACCCGGAGCAGCCGCCGAAAACCTGGCAGGATTTGGCTGACTATGCCGCAAAACTGAAAGCCTCCGGTATGAAGTGCGGCTACGCCAGCGGCTGGCAGGGCTGGATCCAACTGGAAAACTTTAGCGCCTGGAATGGCCTGCCATTTGCCAGCAAAAACAACGGGTTTGACGGCACAGATGCGGTGCTGGAGTTCAACAAGCCGGAGCAGGTGAAACATATCGCCATGCTGGAAGAGATGAACAAGAAGGGCGATTTTAGCTACGTCGGGCGTAAGGATGAATCCACCGAGAAGTTCTATAACGGTGATTGCGCGATGACGACCGCCTCTTCCGGTTCGCTTGCCAACATTCGAGAGTATGCCAAATTCAACTATGGCGTAGGCATGATGCCTTACGACGCCGATGCGAAAGATGCGCCACAAAACGCCATTATCGGCGGAGCCAGCCTGTGGGTGATGCAGGGCAAAGATAAGGATACTTACACCGGTGTGGCGAAGTTCCTCGACTTCCTCGCGAAGCCAGAAAACGCTGCTGAGTGGCATCAGAAAACCGGTTATCTGCCGATCACTAAAGCGGCTTATGACCTGACCCGTGAGCAGGGCTTTTACGAGAAAAACCCAGGAGCGGATACTGCGACGCGTCAGATGCTGAACAAGCCGCCATTGCCGTATACCAAAGGACTGCGTCTGGGCAATATGCCGCAGATCCGCGTAATTGTGGATGAAGAGCTGGAGAGCGTGTGGACCGGTAAGAAGACGCCACAGCAGGCGCTGGATACCGCCGTTGAGCGTGGGAATCAGTTGCTGCGCCGCTTTGAGAAATCGACGAAGTCTTAATCAGTGTAATGTCGGATGCGTTTCGCTTATCTGACCTGGCATCGCGTGTAGGCCGGATAAGCGAAGCGCATCCGGCACAGTTCAGGAATTAACCGTAATGTCATCATCCCGTCCGGTGTTCCGCTCGCGCTGGCTGCCTTATTTGCTGGTCGCGCCGCAGCTCATCATCACCGTTATCTTTTTTATCTGGCCTGCGGGCGAAGCGTTGTGGTACTCGCTACAAAGCGTCGATCCGTTTGGTTTCTCCAGCCAGTTTGTCGGGCTGGATAACTTCGTCACGCTGTTCCATGACAGTTACTATCTCGACTCCTTCTGGACGACGATAAAATTTAGCACCTTTGTCACCGTCAGCGGTTTGCTGGTGTCGCTGTTCTTTGCGGCGCTGGTGGAGTACATCGTGCGCGGCAGCCGTTTCTATCAAACTTTAATGTTGTTGCCGTATGCCGTGGCTCCCGCCGTTGCCGCCGTATTGTGGATCTTCCTGTTTAACCCCGGTCGCGGGCTGATCACTCATTTTCTTGCTGAGTTCGGCTATGACTGGAACCACGCGCAAAACAGCGGCCAGGCGATGTTTCTGGTGGTGTTCGCCTCGGTGTGGAAGCAAATCAGCTACAACTTTCTGTTCTTCTATGCCGCGCTGCAATCCATTCCCCGTTCACTGATCGAAGCGGCGGCCATTGACGGCGCAGGCCCGATTCGCCGCTTCTTTAAGATCGCGTTACCGCTTATCGCTCCGGTGAGTTTCTTTCTGCTGGTGGTTAATCTGGTGTACGCCTTCTTCGACACCTTCCCGGTGATTGATGCCGCTACGTCCGGTGGGCCAGTACAGGCCACTACCACGCTGATTTATAAGATCTACCGCGAAGGCTTTACCGGACTGGATCTGGCTTCGTCTGCCGCGCAGTCGGTGGTGTTGATGTTCCTCGTCATCGTGTTGACGGTGGTGCAGTTCCGCTATGTTGAAAGCAAGGTGCGTTACCAATGATTGAGAACCGTCCGTGGCTGACGATATTCAGCCATACCATGCTGATCCTTGGGATTGCGGTGATCCTCTTCCCGCTGTACGTGGCGTTTGTCGCAGCGACGCTGGATAAACAGGAAGTCTACGCCGCGCCGATGACGCTGATCCCCGGCACGCATCTGCTGGAGAATATCCATAACATTTGGGTAAACGGAGTAGGCACGAATAGCGCGCCATTCTGGCGGATGTTGCTTAACAGTTTCGTGATGGCGTTCAGCATTACGCTGGGCAAAATTACCGTTTCGATGCTCTCGGCATTCGCCATCGTCTGGTTTCGTTTTCCGCTGCGTAACCTCTTCTTCTGGATGATTTTTATTACTCTGATGTTGCCGGTTGAAGTGCGTATTTTCCCGACGGTAGAAGTGATCGCCAATCTGAAGATGCTCGACAGCTACGCAGGTTTAACGCTGCCGCTGATGGCCTCAGCGACCGCTACGTTCCTGTTCCGGCAGTTCTTTATGACGCTGCCGGATGAGCTGGTGGAAGCGGCTCGTATCGACGGTGCGTCACCGATGCGCTTCTTTTGCGACATTGTCTTTCCGCTGTCAAAAACCAATCTGGCGGCGCTGTTTGTGATCACCTTTATCTACGGCTGGAACCAGTATCTGTGGCCGCTGCTGATTATTACCGATGTTGATCTCGGCACCACCGTGGCGGGGATTAAAGGGATGATCGCCACTGGCGAAGGCACGACAGAATGGAACTCGGTGATGGCTGCAATGTTGTTAACCCTGATCCCACCAGTATTGATTGTTTTAGTGATGCAGCGTGCCTTTGTGCGCGGCCTGGTCGATAGTGAGAAATAAGATGGCAGGACTGAAATTACAGGCAGTAACCAAAAGCTGGGATGGCAAAACCCAGGTCATTAAACCGCTGACGCTTGATGTGGCAGACGGTGAATTTATTGTGATGGTTGGGCCGTCTGGCTGCGGAAAATCCACGCTACTGCGCATGGTTGCCGGGCTGGAGCAGGTGACTGAGGGCGATATCTGGATCAACGAGCAGCGCGTAACCGAAATGGAGCCGAAAGATCGCGGGATTGCGATGGTGTTCCAGAACTACGCGCTTTATCCGCATATGAGCGTAGAGGAGAATATGGCGTGGGGGCTGAAAATTCGCGGTATGGGCAAGCAGCAAATTGCTGAACGTGTCAAAGAAGCAGCACGCATTCTCGAACTTGACGGTTTGCTTAAGCGCCGTCCACGCGAGCTTTCTGGCGGTCAGCGTCAGCGTGTGGCGATGGGGCGCGCGATTGTGCGCGATCCGGCGGTGTTCTTGTTTGATGAGCCGCTCTCTAACCTCGATGCCAAGCTGCGCGTACAGATGCGTCTTGAGTTGCAACAGTTACACCGTCGTCTGAAAACGACATCACTCTACGTCACCCACGATCAGGTTGAAGCGATGACCCTCGCCCAGCGAGTGATGGTAATGAACGGCGGCGTTGCCGAACAGATTGGCACGCCGGTTGAAGTGTACGAAAAACCCGCCAGCCTGTTTGTGGCGAGTTTTATCGGCAGTCCGGCGATGAACCTGCTGACAGGTCGCGTGAATAACGAAGGTACGCACTTCGAGCTGGACGGCGGCATCGTACTACCGTTGAACGGTTATTATCGGCAGTATGCCGGGCGTAAAATGACCCTCGGTATCCGCCCGGAACATATTGCGTTAAGCTCGCAGGCAGAAGGCGGCGTGCCGCTGGTGATGGACACGCTGGAGATCCTCGGCGCTGATAATCTGGCGCACGGACGCTGGGGCGATCAGAAGCTGGTGGTACGACTGGCGCATCAGGAACGCCCGACGGCAGGCAGCATGTTGTGGCTGCATTTGCCGGAAAATCAGCTACATCTTTTTGATGGTGAAACAGGACAACGAGTATGAGTAACTGGCCTTATCCCCGCATTGTCGCCCACCGTGGCGGCGGTAAACTTGCCCCGGAAAACACCCTGGCGGCAATCGACGTGGGGGCAAAATACGGTCATAAGATGATCGAATTTGACGCGAAGTTATCGAAAGATGGTGAGATCTTCTTGCTCCATGATGACAACCTAGAACGTACCAGCAACGGCTGGGGCGTCGCGGGCGAACTGAACTGGCAGGATTTACTGCGCGTGGATGCAGGCAGTTGGTACAGCAAAGCGTTTAAAGGTGAGCCGCTGCCGTTGCTTTCGCAGGTGGCGGAACGCTGTCGCGAACACGGGATGATGGCGAATATCGAAATCAAACCCACCACCGGCACCGGGTCGTCGACGGGCAAAATGGTGGCACTGGCGGCACGCGAACTTTGGGCGGAGATGACCCCACCGCTGCTGTCATCGTTTGAGATTGATGCTTTAGAAGCCGCACAATTGGCAGCACCGGAACTGCCGCGCGGTTTGTTGCTTGATGAGTGGCGCGACGACTGGCGCGAACTGACTACGCGGCTGGGCTGCGTCTCTATTCATCTCAATCATAAGTTGCTCGATAAAGCGCGAGTGATGCAGTTGAAAGACGCTGGGTTGCGGATTCTGGTTTATACCGTCAACAGACCCCAGCGAGCGGCAGAGTTGCTGCGCTGGGGCGTGGATTGCATCTGTACTGATGCGATTGACGTGATCGGGCCAAATTTTACGGCCCAATAGTTTTCAACGGAAGGTCAGGCTGCGATGTGCTGGGTGGATTCAGCATGTCGCCGTTTCTCCTCTCTTGCAGCATATGCTGCTGATTCAACGAACTATCCGGATTACGGTTGCCGTTTAACATCCCGCCGTTGTTGTTGGGCAGCATTTGCTGCCGGGCGGGATTTAGCTCCCCCGGCTGTGACTGCAATACCCGCTGCGAGTTGCTGTTAATCTGATTTTCTAAATGCTGCTGTTGTAGTTGCGTCTGAGTTTTCAGTTGCTGATTCAGCATCCCTTTTTGTTGGATTTGCTGAGTCTGCATCTGGGTTTGCATCCGTTGCTGGCTGGGGATTTGATATCCCGGCTGGTTAGGATTATTCAGAGTATTAATGGGCTGTGCAAAGCCGACAAACGGCAGGAGTGCCGTCAAAAGCAGAAGTCGTTTCATCGCGTATCCTCCTCTGAAGATATCCTTTAAGTTTACTCGCTTCCCGGCAAAACGATGATTATTTCAGAGTTATACACCAGGCTTAAGTGGGGAAGGCCCCTCATACAACTGGAGAATAACGATGATAAAACCGACGTTTTTACGCCGGGCGGCGATTGCTACTTTACTTTCAGGATGTTGTTTTAGTGCGGCAGCCGCGCCACCTGCGCCGCCGCCCGTCTCGTATGGCGTGGAGGAGGATGTCTTCCATCCGGTGCGCGCGAAGCAGGGAATGGTGGCTTCTGTCGATGCCACTGCCACTCAGCTGGGAGTAGATATCCTCAAGGAGGGCGGGAATGCCGTGGATGCTGCCGTGGCGGTGGGATATGCGCTGGCGGTAACGCATCCGCAGGCGGGGAATCTGGGGGGCGGCGGTTTTATGCTGATCCGCACTAAAAATGGCAACACCACCGCTATCGACTTCCGCGAAATGGCACCTGCCAAAGCGACCCGCGATATGTTCCTCGATGACCAGGGCAACCCGGACAGTAAAAAATCACTCACTTCGCATCTGGCCTCCGGCACGCCTGGCACGGTAGCAGGTTTCTCGCTGGCGCTGGATAAATACGGCACCATGCCGCTGAACAAAGTGGTTCAGCCCGCGTTTAAACTGGCGCGTGATGGTTTTATCGTTAACGATGCGTTGGCTGACGATCTCAAAACCTATGGTAGCGAAGTGCTGCCGAATCACGAAAACAGCAAGGCTATCTTCTGGAAAGAGGGGGAGCCGCTGAAAAAGGGCGACAAGTTGGTACAGGCGAACCTGGCAAAGAGCCTGGAGATGATTGCCGAAAATGGCCCGGACGCGTTTTACAAAGGCACAATAGCTGAGCAGATTGCCCAGGAGATGCAGAAAAACGGTGGTTTGATTACCAAAGAGGATTTGGCTGCGTATAAAGCGGTCGAACGCACACCGATTAGTGGCGATTATCGCGGGTATCAGGTTTACTCCATGCCACCGCCATCTTCTGGTGGGATTCATATCGTGCAGATCCTCAATATTCTGGAAAACTTCGATATGAAGAAATATGGCTTTGGTAGCGCCGATGCGATGCAAATCATGGCCGAAGCCGAGAAACATGCCTATGCCGATCGCTCGGAATACCTTGGCGATCCGGATTTTGTCAAAGTACCGTGGCAGGCGCTGACGAATAAGGCCTATGCCAAATCTATTGCCGATCAAATTGATATCAATAAAGCGAAGCCGTCCAGCGAAATTCGCCCCGGCAAGCTTGCGCCTTATGAGAGTAATCAAACCACCCATTATTCAGTGGTGGATAAAGACGGTAACGCGGTGGCGGTGACCTATACGCTGAACACCACCTTCGGTACGGGTATTGTCGCGGGCGAGAGCGGTATTTTGCTTAATAACCAAATGGATGATTTCTCGGCCAAACCGGGCGTACCGAACGTGTACGGGCTGGTAGGCGGTGATGCCAATGCTGTAGGGCCGAACAAGCGCCCGCTGTCATCGATGTCACCAACCATTGTGGTGAAAGATGGCAAAACCTGGCTGGTCACTGGCAGCCCTGGCGGTAGCCGAATTATCACCACCGTGCTGCAAATGGTAGTGAACAGTATCGATTATGGAATGAACGTCGCTGAAGCGACTAATGCGCCGCGTTTCCACCATCAGTGGTTGCCGGACGAGTTGCGAGTGGAGAAAGGATTTAGCCCGGATACGCTCAAGCTACTGGAAGCAAAAGGCCAGAAAGTGGCGCTGAAAGAAGCGATGGGCAGCACGCAAAGCATTATGGTTGCTCCGGACGGTGAGTTGTACGGCGCATCCGATCCACGTTCGGTAGATGATTTAACGGCGGGGTATTAATATGTTAAGCCCTCTCCCGGTAGGTGAGGGCTTAAATGACAAACTTAGATTGCAAATTTTCTATTTCACCCGCGCCATATAATACACATCAACATATTCACCGTTTCGCAATGCGTACTTCTTGCCAGTTCCTTCAATCTCAAAGCCGTATTTTTTATAGACTTTAATTGCCGGGGCGTTGTCGACAAACACCGTTAGCTCAATGCGATCTACCCGCAACCAGTTGTCGCACATTTCAATCATCTCTTGCATCAGGGCACTGGCGACGCCACGATTCTTCCAGCGGGAGTCGACGCAGATACCAAAATCGGCAACATGACTGCGACGCGGGCGTTGCTGTACGTCAATGGTAAGATGACCTACGACGTCTCCATCAATACAGGCGACGAGTTGCTTGATGCCGGGATGCCCGGCGAGTCGCTCCTGCCACATATGAGCGGAAGGATGAGGCACCTGTAGCGTGTTGTAATACACCTCCGGCTGGGCGTGAATCTGCCGAATAGCCTCGTAATCGCGCGTTTCAGCGTGGCGTATCACTATCTCATTCATTCCTCTGTCCTCTTTGGTGTAAATGTCCCTTTCAACATCATTGACTTTCAAAAGCGAGTCAAATGCATTTTTTTGCAAAAAGTGTTGGACAAGTGCGAATGAGAATGATTATTATTGTCTCGCGATCAGGAAGACCCTCGCGGAGAACCTGAAAGCACGACATTGCTCACATTGCTTCCAGTATTACTTAGCCAGCCGGGTGCTGGCTTTTTTTTGCTTTCGTTTCAGCCAGGCTGACTTGCTATTTTGCCCACGGGAAGTGCTCGTGTTGAGACAAATGCAAAATTGCCTGATGCGCTACGCTTATCAGGCCTACAAACCGATGCCATTTTGTGTAGGCCGGATAAGGCGTTCACGCCGCATCCGGCATGATCAAAGTGCACTTTGCCAACAATCTGACGTACTGAAACACAGGCATAGGAACCACGTCCGCTTTGCGCTAAGGTGTCACTAACCACCTTAAAAAGGACGAAACTATGGTCATTAACTGCGCCTTCATTGGCTTCGGTAAAAGCACCACCCGTTACCATCTGCCGTATGTACTTAACCGCAAGGATAGCTGGCATGTCGCGCATATTTTTCGCCGCCATGCCAGGCCGGAAGAACAGGCTCCCATCTATTCCCATATTCATTTCACCAGCGATCTCGACGAAGTATTAAATGATCCCGACGTTAAGCTGGTTGTCGTCTGCACCCATGCTGACAGCCACTTCGAGTATGCGAAGCGCGCGCTGGAGGCCGGAAAAAATGTGCTGGTCGAAAAACCGTTCACCCCTACGCTTGCGCAAGCGAAAGAGCTGTTTGCGCTGGCAAAAAGTAAAGGGCTGACCGTCACGCCGTATCAGAATCGTCGCTTTGACTCCTGCTTCCTGACGGCGAAAAAAGCGATTGAAAGCGGCAAGCTGGGAGAGATTGTCGAAGTGGAAAGCCATTTTGACTACTACCGCCCGGTGGCAGAAACTAAACCCGGACTACCGCAAGATGGCGCGTTCTATGGTCTTGGCGTGCATACCCTCGACCAGATTATTTCACTGTTTGGTTGCCCGGATCATGTGGCTTACGATATTCGCAGCCTGCGTAATAAAGCCAATCCGGACGACACTTTCGAAGCGCAGTTGTTTTATGGTGATTTGAAAGCCATCGTCAAAACCAGCCATTTGGTGAAAATCGATTATCCGAAATTTATCGTTCACGGTAAGAAAGGTACATTTATTAAATACGGTATTGACCAGCAGGAAACCAGCCTGAAGGCTAATATTATGCCGGGCGAAGCGGGATTCGCGGCGGATGATTCGGTCGGTGTGCTGGAGTATGTCAATGACGAGGGCGTTACGGTAAGAGAGGAAATGAAGCCGGAAGTGGGAGATTACGGACGCGTCTACGATGCGCTGTATCAAACCATTACTACCGGTGCGCCAAATTACGTCAAGGAATCTGAAGTTCTTACTAATCTGGAAATCCTTGAGCGCGGTTTTGAGCAAGCTTCACCCTCCACGGTAACTCTCGCGAAGTAAGTTTTATGCCCCCTCAAATAGTTCAATTTTTTTGAACAGAGGGGTCAATTTTCACCCTCTATCATCCCGGACGGATCGGGTCCACACTAAGCCCATCAAATCATTCAGGGGGCGAATACAAATGATCTACTTACGCAAAGCAAATGAACGTGGCCATGCGAATCATGGCTGGCTGGACTCCTGGCACACTTTCTCTTTTGCCAACTATTACGATCCGAACTTTATGGGCTTCTCCGCGCTGCGTGTGATTAACGACGACGTGATTGAAGCAGGGCAGGGCTTCGGCACTCACCCACATAAAGATATGGAAATTTTGACCTATGTGCTGGAAGGTGCGGTTGAGCATCAGGACAGCATGGGGAACAAAGAACAGGTTCCGGCGGGCGAGTTTCAGATTATGAGTGCGGGTACGGGTATTCGTCACTCAGAGTACAACCCAAGTAGCACCGAGCGTCTGCATCTGTATCAGATCTGGATCATGCCGGAAGAAAACGGCATTACGCCGCGTTATGAACAGCGTCGCTTCGATGCCGTACAGGGCAAACAACTGGTGCTCTCGCCGGATGCGCGTGACGGTTCGTTGAAAGTGCATCAGGATATGGAGCTGTACCGCTGGGCGCTGGTGAAAGATGAACAGTCAATACATCAGATTGCCGCTGAACGCCGCGTCTGGATCCAGGTGGTGAAAGGCAACGTCACCATTAACGGCGTAAAAGCCTCGACCAGCGATGGCCTGGCAATTTGGGATGAGCAGGCGATATCCATCCACGCCGATAGCGACAGTGAAATTCTGCTGTTCGATTTACCGCCAGTCTAAATTTATCTCACAAACCTTCTCGAGGAATCGGGAAGGTTCTGATGCGTCCGTGGTAAACTAAAGGAATCTATCCCTTTTGTACCTTTCAGGACGATGAAAAAGAAAAGACCCGTACTTCAGGATGTGGCTGATCGTGTAGGCGTGACCAAAATGACGGTCAGTCGTTTTTTACGCAACCCGGAGCAAGTCTCCGTCGCCCTGCGCGGCAAGATCGCTGCCGCTCTTGATGAACTGGGTTATATTCCCAATCGCGCACCCGATATCCTCTCAAACGCCACCAGTCGGGCGATTGGCGTCCTGCTACCTTCTCTGACTAACCAGGTTTTTGCCGAAGTGTTACGCGGAATTGAAAGCGTTACCGACGCACACGGTTATCAAACCATGTTGGCTCACTACGGTTATAAACCGGAAATGGAGCAAGAACGCCTCGAATCGATGCTCTCGTGGAATATCGACGGTCTGATCCTCACCGAACGTACCCACACGCCGCGCACATTAAAGATGATTGAAGTGGCTGGTATTCCGGTGGTGGAACTGATGGACAGCCAGTCGCCGTGTCTCGATATCGCCGTCGGATTTAATAACTTTGAAGCGGCACGGCAGATGACCGCCGCTATCATTGCCCGTGGGCATCGTCATGTGGCTTATCTTGGTGCGCGCCTCGATGAACGTACTATCATCAAACAGAAGGGATATGAGCAGGCGATGCTGGATGCCGGCCTGGTGCCGTATAGCGTGATGGTCGAGCAATCCTCTTCTTACTCTTCTGGTATTGAACTGATTCGCCAGGCGCGGCGGGAATATCCGCAGTTAGATGGCGTGTTCTGTACCAACGATGACCTGGCCGTTGGCGCGGCATTTGAATGTCAGCGCCTGGGGCTGAAAATCCCTGATGATATGGCGATCGCCGGTTTCCACGGTCACGATATTGGTCAGGTGATGGAGCCACGGTTGGCGAGCGTGCTGACGCCGCGTGAGCGGATGGGCAGCATTGGCGCTGAGCGCCTGCTGGCGCGTATTCGTGGCGAAGCGGTGACACCGAAAATGTTAGATTTAGGTTTCACCTTGTCACCGGGCGGATCTATTTAAGCTCACAAATTTGAAGTAGCTCACACTTATACACTTAAGGCACGGATGGATATTGCTTCTGTTTTTGTCCGGCCGGACAATGTTACCGATAACAGTTACCCGTAACATTTTTAATTCTTGTACTGTGGGGGCACCACTTTGAGCACGACTAACCATGATCACCACATTTACGTTCTGATGGGCGTATCGGGCAGCGGCAAATCTGCGGTCGCCAGTGAAGTGGCGCATCAACTTCATGCCGCGTTTCTTGATGGCGATTTCCTCCATCCGCGTCGCAATATCGAAAAAATGGCGTCCGGTGAACCGTTGAATGATGATGATCGTAAACCGTGGTTACAGGCGCTGAACGACGCCGCGTTTGCCATGCAGCGTACCAATAAAGTGTCGCTGATCGTCTGTTCCGCACTGAAAAAGCACTATCGCGACCTGCTGCGTGAAGGTAATCCAAATCTCTCTTTCATCTACCTGAAAGGCGATTTTGATGTGATTGAAAGCCGCCTGAAAGCGCGCAAAGGCCATTTCTTTAAAACCCAAATGCTGGTGACGCAGTTTGAAACGCTGCAGGAACCGGGTGCGGACGAAACCGATGTACTGGTGGTAGATATCGATCAGCCGCTGGAAGGTGTTGTGGCAAGCACCATTGAGGTTATTAAAAAAGGCAAATAAGTAGTGACTACATTAACGCTTGTTTTAACAGCAGTAGGGTCTGTTTTACTGCTGCTGTTTTTAGTCATGAAGGCGCGTATGCATGCTTTCCTGGCTTTGATGGTGGTGTCTATGGGGGCAGGCCTTTTTTCCGGTATGCCGCTCGATAAAATCGCAGCGACGATGGAAAAAGGGATGGGAGGCACTCTTGGTTTCCTGGCGGTGGTTGTCGCCCTGGGAGCCATGTTTGGCAAGATCTTACATGAAACCGGCGCAGTCGATCAGATTGCCGTCAAAATGCTCAAATCCTTCGGTCACAGCCGCGCGCATTATGCCATTGGCCTTGCGGGTCTGGTCTGTGCGTTACCATTGTTCTTTGAAGTGGCGATTGTTCTGCTGATTAGCGTTGCATTCTCAATGGCGCGCCACACGGGCACAAACCTGGTAAAGCTGGTTATCCCGCTGTTTGCAGGCGTAGCAGCGGCAGCGGCGTTCTTGCTGCCGGGGCCAGCGCCAATGCTGCTGGCATCGCAGATGAATGCCGACTTTGGCTGGATGATCCTGATTGGCCTGTGTGCGGCAATTCCGGGGATGATTATTGCCGGCCCGCTGTGGGGTAATTTCATCAGCCGTTACGTTGAGCTGCATATTCCTGACGACATCAGTGAACCGCATCTTGGCGAAGGCAAAATGCCGTCCTTCGGATTCAGTTTGTCGCTGATCCTGCTGCCGTTAGTACTGGTTGGGCTGAAAACCATTGCTGCACGTTTTGTGCCAGAAGGGTCAACGGCTTATGAATGGTTTGAGTTTGTTGGCCATCCATTTACCGCGATTCTGGTTGCTTGTCTGGTGGCGATTTATGGTCTGGCGATGCGTCAGGGTATGCCGAAAGACAAAGTGATGGAGATTTGCGGTCACGCGCTGCAACCTGCGGGGATTATTCTGCTGGTGATTGGTGCGGGCGGTGTGTTCAAACAGGTGCTGGTTGACTCTGGCGTAGGTCCGGCGCTGGGCGAAGCGTTAACCGGGATGGGCCTGCCGATTGCGATCACCTGCTTCGTGCTGGCAGCGGCGGTGCGCATCATTCAGGGATCTGCAACCGTTGCCTGTTTAACGGCGGTGGGGCTGGTGATGCCGGTTATTGAACAACTGAATTACTCCGGTGCGCAAATGGCGGCGCTGTCGATTTGTATCGCTGGTGGTTCGATTGTAGTCAGCCATGTTAACGACGCCGGTTTCTGGTTGTTCGGTAAATTTACCGGCGCGACCGAAGCCGAAACGCTGAAAACCTGGACCATGATGGAAACCATTCTTGGTACTGTCGGTGCCATCGTCGGGATGATTGCGTTTCAGTTGTTGAGTTAATTACCTCGACAAATTACTGCGAGCTTGCTCGCAGTAATTCATTTCTCTTTTCCCCTCTCTTCATCTTTTTGATCTCTCTCGCAAAAACACTGGCTCATTATCCATTCTAATCACTGCGTTAACGGACGCAGGAGAAGATGATGGAGAAACACGGAGCTGAATTGCTGTTACAACGGATGTTAAGTAACGCCACCGCTACCTTCAGGGAAGGGCAATGGGAAGCTATAGATGCTGTGGTTAATCAGCGGCGAAAAATGCTGGTTGTGCGCAGCACCTGTTTGAACATTACCCCTTCATCCACATCCGAATACCGTCGAGGAACATCTGGGTTGCCATCATTACCAGAATCAACCCCATCAGGCGTTCCAGTGCGTTTACCCCTTTCTCGCCCAGCAGGCGCAAAAAGAGCGATGACTGTAGCAGGATGACAAATGTGCCGCCCCAGGCCAGCAACAGGGCAATCACCAGATGACCCATCTGATTCGGGTACTGGTGTGACAGCAGCATCAGCGTGGCGAGGATAGTCGGCCCCGCCACCAGTGGAATTGCCAGCGGCACGATAAACGGCTCTTCACCTGCCGGAAGTCCACTACTGTTACCCGAGGCGCTGGGGAAAATCATCTTAATGGCAATCAGAAAAAGAATGATGCCGCCAGAAATAGAGACGGTTTCTGCCCGCAGGTTAAGAAATGCCAGAATTTTCTCGCCCGCAAACAGGAACACTAACATCAGCAATAGCGCGATGAGCAATTCTCGCACCATGATTGCCCGGCGTCTTTTCGGTTCAGTATGTTTTAGTACGGACATAAAAATAGGTAGGTTTCCGAGCGGATCCATAATCAGGATCAATAAAACTGCTGCAGAAATGATTTCATTCATAACTCAAGTTCCCTGATAATTGCGGTGGACTTTCTGCGTGCTGTTAAAGCAGGATAAGTCGCATTACTGATGGCTTCGCTATCATTGATTAATTTCACTTGCGACTTTGGCTGCTTTTTGTATGGTGAAAGATGTGCCATGAGGACACAGGCACATTTATACAGCACACATCTTTGCAGGAAAAAAACGCTTATGAAAAATGTTGGTTTTATCGGCTGGCGCGGTATGGTCGGCTCCGTTCTCATGCAACGCATGGTTGAAGAGCGCGATTTCGACGCCATTCGCCCTGTCTTCTTTTCGACTTCCCAGTCTGGCCAGGCTGCGCCGTCCTTTGGCGGCACCTCCGGCACACTTCAGGATGCTTTTGATCTGGAAGCGCTGAAGGCTCTCGATATCATCGTGACCTGTCAGGGCGGCGATTATACCAACGAAATCTATCCAAAGCTTCGTGAAAGCGGATGGCAAGGTTACTGGATTGACGCAGCATCGTCTCTGCGCATGAAAGATGACGCCATCATCATCCTTGACCCTGTTAATCAGGGCGTCATTACCGACGGATTAAATAAAGGCATCAGGACTTTTGTTGGCGGTAACTGTACTGTCAGCCTGATGTTGATGTCGTTGGGCGGTTTATTCGCTAATAATCTTGTTGATTGGGTTTCCGTTGCGACCTACCAGGCGGCTTCCGGCGGTGGTGCGCGACATATGCGTGAGTTATTAACCCAGATGGGTCAGTTGTATGGCCATGTGGCGGATGAACTTGCGACCCCCTCCTCTGCTATTCTCGAGATCGAACGCAAAGTTACGACGCTAACCCGCAGCGGCGAACTGCCAGTTGATAACTTTGGCGTGCCGCTGGCTGGTAGCCTGATTCCGTGGATCGACAAACAGCTCGATAATGGTCAGAGCCGCGAAGAGTGGAAAGGGCAGGCGGAAACTAACAAGATCCTCAACACATCTTCCGTGATCCCGGTAGATGGCTTATGTGTGCGTGTCGGGGCACTACGCTGCCACAGCCAGGCATTCACCATTAAATTGAAAAAGGATGTATCCATTCCGACCGTGGAAGAACTGCTGGCTGCGCACAATCCGTGGGCGAAAGTAGTACCAAACGATCGTGAAATCACGATGCGTGAGCTAACCCCAGCAGCCGTTACCGGCACGCTGACCACGCCTGTAGGCCGCCTGCGTAAACTGAATATGGGACCAGAATTCCTGTCAGCCTTTACCGTGGGTGATCAGTTGCTGTGGGGGGCCGCGGAGCCGCTGCGTCGGATGCTTCGTCAACTGGCGTAATCTTTATTCATTAAATTTGGGGCGCGATGCCGCCCCTTTTAGTGCGTAATACAGGAGTAAGCGCAGATGTTTCATGATTTACCGGGAGTTAGATAAAGCATTGGCTATTCTTTAAGGGTGGCAGAATACCTGGGTATTCACTGCCTTACCTGAAGGGAGGACGACGCAGAGAGGATGCACAGAGTGCTGCGTCGTTCAGGTCAAAAAAATGTCACAACCAGATGTCAAAAATCAGTTGGATGGGGTGACACAATAAAACAGGAAGACAAGCATGTCCGTTCGTATCGATAGAGACGTGATAAACGCGCTAATTGCAGGCCATTTTGCAGACCCATTTTCCGTACTGGGAATGCATAAAACTACAGCGGGACTGGAAGTCCGTGCCCTTTTACCTGATGCCACCGATGTGTGGGTGATTGAACCAAAAACCGGACGCAAAGTCGCTAAACTGGAGTGTCTCGACTCTCGTGGATTCTTTAGCGGCGTCATACCGCGGCGTAAGAATTTTTTCCGTTATCAGTTGGCTGTTGTCTGGCATGGTCAGCAGAACCTGATTGATGATCCTTACCGTTTTGGTCCTTTAATCCAGGAAATGGATGCCTGGCTGTTATCTGAAGGTACTCACCTGCGCCCATATGAAACCTTAGGCGCGCACGCTGATACTATGGATGGCGTTACCGGCACGCGTTTTTCTGTCTGGGCACCAAATGCCCGACGAGTCTCGGTCGTTGGGCAATTCAACTACTGGGATGGCCGCCGTCACCCAATGCGTCTGCGTAAAGAAAGCGGTATCTGGGAACTGTTTATCCCTGGCGCGCATAACGGTCAGCTCTATAAATACGAGATGATTGATGCTAACGGTAATCTCCGTCTGAAGTCTGATCCCTATGCTTTCGAAGCGCAGATGCGCCCGGAAACCGCTTCCCTTATTTGCGGACTGCCTGAAAAAGTCGTACAGACTGAAGAGCGCAAAAAAGCGAATCAGTTTGATGCGCCAATCTCTATCTATGAAGTTCACCTGGGCTCCTGGCGTCGTCACGCCGACAACAACTTCTGGCTAAGCTATCGCGAACTGGCTGATCAACTGGTGCCTTACGCCAAGTGGATGGGCTTTACCCACCTCGAACTGTTGCCGATTAATGAACATCCGTTCGATGGCAGTTGGGGCTATCAGCCGACGGGTCTGTATGCGCCAACTCGTCGTTTTGGTACTCGTGATGACTTCCGTTATTTCATTGATGCCGCACACGCAGCCGGTTTGAACGTTATTCTCGACTGGGTGCCGGGGCACTTCCCGACTGATGACTTTGCGCTTGCCGAATTTGACGGTACGAACCTGTATGAGCACAGCGATCCGCGTGAAGGCTACCACCAGGACTGGAATACCCTGATCTACAACTATGGACGTCGTGAAGTCAGCAATTTCCTCGTCGGTAACGCGCTGTACTGGGTTGAACGTTTTGGTATTGATGCGCTGCGTGTCGATGCAGTAGCGTCGATGATTTATCGTGATTACAGCCGTAAAGAGGGTGAGTGGATCCCCAACGAGTTTGGTGGACGCGAGAATCTGGAAGCGATTGAGTTCCTGCGCAATACCAACCGTATTATCGGTGAGCAAGTTCCTGGCGCGGTAACGATGGCGGAGGAGTCTACCGACTTCCCGAACGTTTCTCGTCCTCAGGATATTGGCGGCCTGGGCTTCTGGTACAAATGGAACCTGGGCTGGATGCACGACACCCTGGATTACATGAAGCTCGACCCGATTTATCGTCAATACCATCACGATAAACTCACCTTCGGGATGCTCTACAACTACACTGAAAACTTCGTCCTGCCGTTGTCGCACGACGAAGTGGTGCACGGCAAAAAATCGATTCTCGACAGAATGCCGGGTGATGCATGGCAGAAGTTTGCCAATTTGCGCGCCTACTATGCCTGGATGTGGGCGTTTCCGGGCAAAAAACTGCTATTCATGGGTAATGAATTTGCCCAAGGGCGAGAGTGGAACCACGATGCCAGCCTCGACTGGCATCTGCTGGAAGGCGGTGACAACTGGCATCACGGTGTCCAGCGTCTGGTACGCGATCTGAACCACACTTATCGTCATCATAAAGCACTGCATGAGCTGGATTTCGACGCGTATGGCTTTGAATGGCTGGTGGTGGATGACCATGAACGCTCGGTGCTGATTTTTGTTCGCCGCGATAAAGAGGGGAATGAAATTATCGTTGCCAGTAACTTTACGCCGGTGCCGCGCTATGACTATCGCTTTGGCATTAATCAGCCGGGTAAATGGCGTGAAATCCTCAACACTGATTCCATGCACTACCACGGTAGTAATGCCGGCAATGGCGGCGCGGTACACAGCGATGAGATTGCCAGCCACGGTCGTCAGCATTCATTAAGCCTTACACTACCGCCGCTGGCCACTATCTGGCTGGTTCGGGAGGGAGAATGACACAACTTGCCATTGGCAAACCCGCTCCCCTTGGCGCGCATTACGACGGCCAGGGCGTCAACTTTACGCTCTTCTCCGCTCATGCCGAGCGGGTAGAGCTGTGTGTGTTTGACGCCCAGGACGTAGAACATCGGTATGACTTGCCAGGACGAAGTGGCGATATCTGGCACGGTTATCTGCCGGATGCGCGCCCGGGTTTGCGTTATGGTTATCGCGTTCATGGCCCATGGCAACCCGCCATGGGGCATCGCTTTAACCCGGCGAAGTTGTTGATTGATCCTTGCGCGCGGCAGATTGTCGGGGAATTTAAAGATAACCCGCTGCTGCACGCTGGCCATAGTGAACCTGACTATCGCGACAATGCTGCCATTGCGCCGAAATGTGTCGTGGTAGTGGACCACTATGATTGGGAAGATGATGCCCCGCCGTGCACGTCGTGGGGCAGCACTATCATTTATGAAGCCCATGTCAAAGGATTAACCTACTTGCACCCGGAGATCCCGGTAGAGATCCGCGGCACTTATAAAGCCCTGGGGCATCCGGTGATGATCAACTATTTAAAACAGTTGGGCATTACCGCACTGGAGCTGCTGCCGGTGGCGCAATTTGCCAGTGAGCCGCGTTTGCAACGCATGGGGCTAAGCAACTACTGGGGTTACAACCCGGTGGCGCTGTTTGCGCTGCATCCGGCGTATGCCTGCTCGCCAGAAACGGCGCTGGATGAGTTTCGTGATGCAGTCAAAGCCCTGCATAAAGCGGGCATTGAGGTCATTCTCGACATCGTGCTCAACCACAGTGCGGAACTGGATCTCGACGGTCCGGTATTCTCACTGCGCGGGATCGATAACCGTAGCTATTATTGGATAAGAGAAGACGGCGATTATCACAACTGGACCGGCTGTGGCAACACGCTCAACTTGAGCCATCCGGCAGTGGTGGAATACGCCAGCGCCTGTCTACGCTATTGGGTGGAAACCTGTCACGTTGATGGCTTCCGTTTCGATCTCGCAACAGTCATGGGGCGAACGCCGGAGTTTCGTCAGGATGCGCCGCTGTTTATCGCTATCCAGAATTGCCCGGTGCTTTCTCAAGTGAAGCTGATTGCTGAACCGTGGGATATCGCACCCGGCGGCTATCAGGTGGGGAATTTCCCTCCGCTGTTTGCCGAGTGGAACGATCATTTCCGCGATGCCGCCCGCCGTTTCTGGCTGCATTATGATTTACCTCTGGGAGAGTTTGCCGGACGCTTTGCCGCATCCAGTGATGTTTTTAAACGTAATGGCCGTCTGCCGAGTGCTGCGATTAATCTGGTCACAGCACATGACGGTTTTACGCTTCGCGACTGCGTTTGTTTCAACCATAAACACAATGAAGCAAATGGAGAAGAAAATCGCGACGGAACCAACAACAATTACAGTAACAATCATGGTAAAGAAGGATTAGGCGGTACTCTTGATCTGGTTGAACGGCGGCGCGACAGCATTCACGCCCTGTTAACAACGTTGTTGCTCTCCCAGGGTACGCCGATGTTACTGGCCGGTGACGAACATGGTCACAGCCAGCATGGCAATAACAATGCTTACTGTCAGGATAACCAACTAACGTGGTTGGACTGGTCGCAAGCAAGCAGTGGTTTAATCGCGTTTACCGCCGCGTTAATCCATCTGCGCAAGCGCATTCCTGCTTTGGTAGAGGATCGCTGGTGGGAAGAAGGCGACGGCAATGTCCGTTGGCTAAATCGATATGCTCAATCTTTAAGCTCGGATGAGTGGCAGAACGGGCCGAAGCAACTGCAAATTTTGCTTTCGGATCGTTTCTTGATCGCAATAAACGCCACGCTTGAGGTAACAGAGATTGTTTTACCTGCAGGGGAGTGGCATGCCATTCCCCCATTCGCTGGAGAGGATAACCCAGTGATTACGGCTGTCTGGCCGGGACCTGCACACGGATTGTGTGTGTTCCAGAGATGATAAAAAAGGAGTTAGTCATGATTAGTTTAGAGAAGAACGATCACTTAATGTTGGCACGCCAGCTGCCATTGAAGTCTGTTGCCTTGATTCTGGCGGGGGGACGCGGTACTCGCCTGAAGGATTTAACCAATAAGAGAGCAAAGCCTGCCGTACACTTCGGCGGCAAGTTCCGCATTATCGACTTTGCTCTGTCCAACTGCATCAACTCCGGTATCCGCCGTATGGGCGTGATCACCCAGTACCAGTCTCACACCCTGGTGCAGCACATTCAGCGCGGCTGGTCGTTCTTCAATGAAGAAATGAACGAGTTTGTCGATCTGCTGCCAGCGCAGCAGAGAATGAAAGGGGAAAACTGGTATCGCGGTACGGCAGATGCAGTTACCCAAAACCTCGACATTATTCGCCGTTATAAAGCGGAGTATGTAGTAATCCTGGCGGGTGACCATATCTACAAGCAGGACTATTCGCGAATGCTTATCGACCACGTCGAAAAAGGTGCGCGTTGTACCGTTGCTTGTATGCCAGTCCCAATTGAAGAAGCCTCTGCATTTGGTGTTATGGCAGTCGATGAAAACGATAAAATTATCGAATTTGTTGAGAAACCGGCTAACCCGCCGTCAATGCCAAACGATCCGAGCAAATCTTTGGCGAGTATGGGGATCTACGTCTTTGACGCAGACTACCTGTATGAACTGCTGGAAGAAGACGATCGCGATGAAAACTCCAGCCACGACTTTGGTAAAGATTTGATTCCAAAAATTACCGAAGAAGGCCTCGCCTATGCGCATCCATTCCCGCTCTCTTGTGTACAGTCCGACCCGGACGCCGAGCCGTACTGGCGCGATGTGGGGACGCTGGAAGCTTATTGGAAAGCGAACCTCGATCTGGCCTCTGTCGTGCCGGAACTGGATATGTACGATCGCAACTGGCCGATTCGTACCTACAATGAATCATTGCCGCCAGCGAAATTCGTTCAGGATCGCTCCGGTAGCCACGGGATGACCCTTAACTCCCTGGTTTCTGGCGGTTGTGTGATCTCTGGTTCGGTGGTGGTGCAGTCCGTTCTGTTCTCACGCGTTCGCGTGAATTCATTCTGCAACATTGATTCCGCCGTATTGCTACCAGAAGTATGGGTAGGTCGCTCGTGCCGTCTGCGTCGCTGTGTCATTGACCGCGCTTGTGTTATTCCGGAAGGCATGGTGATTGGTGAGGATGCAGAAGAGGATGCACGTCGTTTCTATCGTTCAGAAGAAGGCATCGTGCTGGTTACGCGCGAAATGCTACGGAAGTTAGGGTATAAACAGGAGCGATAATGCAGGTTTTACATGTATGTTCAGAGATGTTCCCGCTGCTTAAAACCGGCGGTCTGGCTGATGTTATTGGGGCATTACCCGCAGCACAAATCGCAGACGGCGTTGACGCTCGCGTACTGTTGCCTGCATTTCCCGATATTCGCCGCGGCGTGACCGATGCAAAGGTGGTATCTCGTCGTGATACCTTTGCCGGGCATTTCACGCTGCTGTTCGGGCATTACAACGGGGTTGGCATTTACCTGATTGATGCGCCACATCTCTACGATCGTCCCGGAAGCCCGTATCACGATACCAACTTATTTGCCTACACCGACAACGTATTGCGTTTTGCACTGCTGGGGTGGGTTGGGGCAGAGATGGCAAGTGGGCTTGACCCATTCTGGCGTCCCGATGTGGTGCATGCGCACGACTGGCATGCAGGCCTTGCGCCTGCGTATCTGGCGGCAAGTGGGCGTCCGGCGAAGTCGGTGTTTACTGTGCACAATCTGGCCTATCAAGGCATGTTTTATGCACATCACATGAATGACATCCAATTGCCATGGTCATTCTTTAATGTTCACGGACTGGAGTTCAACGGGCAAATCTCTTTCCTGAAAGCCGGATTGTATTACGCTGACCACATTACCGCGGTTAGTCCGACCTACGCTCGTGAGATTACTGAACCTCAGTTTGCCTACGGTATGGAAGGTCTGCTCCAGCAACGTCATCGTGAAGGGCGGCTTTCCGGCATACTGAACGGCGTGGACGAGAAAATATGGAGTCCAGAGACGGACTTACTTTTAGCCTCGCGTTACACCCGCGATTCATTGGAGGATAAAGCGGAGAATAAGCGCCAGTTGCAAATCGCAATGGGGCTTAAGGTTGACGATAAAGTGCCGCTTTTTGCAGTGGTGAGCCGTCTGACCAGCCAGAAAGGTCTTGACCTGGTGCTGGAGGCCTTACCGGGCCTTCTGGAACAGGGTGGACAACTGGCGTTACTCGGCGCGGGCGATCCGGTGTTGCAGGAAGGTTTTCTTGCCGCAGCGGCGGAACATCCCGGGCAGGTTGGTGTACAGATTGGTTATCACGAAGCATTTTCGCATCGCATTATGGGCGGCGCGGACGTCATTCTGGTGCCCAGTCGTTTTGAACCGTGCGGCTTAACGCAACTTTATGGATTGAAGTACGGCACGCTGCCGTTAGTGCGGCGTACCGGTGGGCTTGCTGATACGGTTTCTGACTGTTCTCTTGAGAACCTTGCAGATGGCGTCGCCAGTGGGTTTGTCTTTGAAGATAGTAATGCCTGGTCGTTGTTACGGGCTATTCGGCGCGCTTTTGTTCTGTGGTCCCGCCCTTCGCTGTGGCGGTTTGTGCAACGTCAGGCTATGGCAATGGATTTTAGCTGGCAGGTCGCGGCGAAGTCGTACCGTGAGCTTTACTATCGCTTGAAATAGTTTTCAGGAAACGCCTATATGAATGCTCCGTTTACATATTCATCGCCCACGCTTAGCGTAGAAGCTCTTAAGCACTCTATCGCTTATAAGCTGATGTTTACGATTGGAAAGGATCCGGTCGTAGCCAATAAACATGAATGGCTGAACGCAACGTTATTTGCTGTGCGCGATCGTCTCGTGGAGCGCTGGTTACGCTCGAATCGTGCCCAGCTATCGCAAGAAACTCGACAGGTTTACTACCTGTCGATGGAGTTTTTGATTGGCCGAACTCTCTCCAATGCCATGCTGTCGTTAGGTATTTATGACGATGTCCAGGGTGCGCTGGAGTCGATGGGATTAAATCTCGAAGAGTTGATTGATGAGGAAAATGACCCGGGCCTCGGTAACGGCGGCCTGGGGCGTCTGGCGGCCTGCTTCCTGGATTCACTGGCGACTTTAGGGTTGCCGGGACGCGGTTACGGAATCCGTTATGACTACGGTATGTTCAAACAGAACATCGTTAACGGCAGTCAGAAAGAGTCTCCGGACTACTGGCTGGAGTACGGCAATCCGTGGGAATTTAAACGCCACAATACGCGCTACAAAGTGCGTTTTGGCGGTCGTATTCAGCAAGAAGGCAAGAAAACGCGCTGGATTGAAACCGAAGAAATTTTGGCCGTGGCTTACGACCAAATCATCCCAGGTTATGATACTGACGCGACAAACACCTTGCGTCTGTGGAGCGCACAAGCCAGTAGCGAAATTAATCTCGGTAAATTTAATCAGGGCGATTACTTCGCGGCGGTGGAGGACAAAAACCACTCCGAGAACGTTTCCCGCGTGCTTTACCCGGATGATTCCACCTATTCCGGGCGTGAACTGCGTTTGCGTCAGGAGTATTTCCTGGTCTCCTCAACCATTCAGGACATTTTAAGTCGCCATTATCAGTTGCATAAAACCTACGATAATCTGGCGGATAAAATCGCGATTCATCTCAACGACACCCATCCGGTGCTGTCGATTCCTGAGCTGATGCGCCTGCTGATTGATGAGCACAAATTTAGCTGGGACGACGCTTTTGAAGTGTGCTGTGAGGTCTTCTCATACACCAACCACACGCTGATGAGCGAGGCGCTGGAAACCTGGCCGGTCGATATGCTGGGTAAAATTCTGCCGCGTCATTTGCAGATTATCTTTGAGATCAACGACTATTTCCTGAAAACCTTGCAGGAGCAGTATCCGAACGATACCGACTTGTTGGGACGGGCGTCGATCATTGATGAATCTAATGGGCGTCGTGTGCGGATGGCCTGGCTGGCTGTTGTGGTCAGTCACAAAGTTAACGGTGTGTCGGAGTTGCACTCTAATCTGATGGTGCAATCGCTGTTTGCCGACTTTGCGAAAATCTTCCCAGGACGTTTCACCAACGTCACCAACGGTGTGACGCCGCGTCGCTGGCTGGCGGTGGCGAACCCGTCGCTTTCAGCCGTACTGGACGAACACCTGGGGCGTAACTGGCGTACCGACCTGAGCCAATTAAACGAGCTACAACAGCACTGTGATTTCCCGATGGTCAATCATGCTGTTCATCAGGCGAAGCTGGATAACAAAAAGCGTCTGGCGGAGTACATCGCACAACAACTGAATGTGGTGGTGAATCCGAAAGCGCTGTTTGATGTGCAAATCAAACGTATTCACGAATACAAACGTCAATTGATGAATGTGTTACACGTTATCACCCGCTATAACCGTATCAAGGCCGATCCTGATGCGAAATGGGTTCCGCGTGTGAATATTTTTGCCGGTAAGGCAGCATCGGCCTATTACATGGCGAAGCACATTATCCATTTGATCAACGATGTAGCGACGGTGATCAACAACGATCCGCAGATTGGCGACAAGTTGAAAGTGGTGTTTATCCCGAACTACAGCGTCAGCCTGGCGCAGTTGATCATCCCGGCGGCCGATCTTTCCGAACAGATCTCACTGGCAGGGACAGAAGCTTCTGGCACCAGCAACATGAAGTTTGCACTTAACGGTGCGCTGACTATCGGTACGCTGGACGGCGCGAATGTTGAGATGCTGGATCATGTCGGTGCGGACAATATCTTTATCTTTGGTAACACAGCGGAAGAAGTGGAAGAACTGCGTCGTCAGGGCTACAAACCGCGTGAATACTACGAGAAAGATGAAGAACTGCATCAGGTGCTGACGCAAATCGGCAGCGGCGTGTTCAGTCCGGAAGATCCGGGCCGCTACCGCGATCTGGTTGATTCGCTGATCAACTTTGGCGATCACTACCAGGTACTGGCGGATTATCGCAGCTATGTCGATTGCCAGGATAAGGTTGACGAACTTTACGAGCGTCCGGAAGAGTGGACAGCCAAAGCGATGCTGAACATCGCCAATATGGGCTACTTCTCTTCTGATCGAACCATCAAAGAGTACGCCGATCTTATCTGGCATATTGATCCAGTGAGATTGTAATTTCGCAAAGTGATAACTGCCGTGTGTTCCATTTAAAACTATCGTTAATGGACATACGGCATTTTTATATCAGATAAATAATATGTCATGACGATTTACACACAGCATCTATTAATAATAAATTATTAATAAAAAATTTCATCTGAGTACGCATTATATAATAAACACCATAAATAAATAACCAATAAATCATTCGTTATATTTATATATTTCACCACTCCTCAGCTATTCTGTTTAAAATAAAACCCTTTATTTTCAATCTACTGTATGTTTATATAAAGTCACTCATTGCGAGTATGGGATTTTTTAGTTACATTGCTAAACAGCACATATAATATTTTTAAGTCAATCTATCCCTTAATAAAATCCCCCTGGGATTCACCAACGCCAGCTTTGCTCATTTTAATAATGTGACTTGTTAAAGCTGAATGTAATAATAATCGCCAATATTGCTTGGATTCTTTAACAAAAGGAAAGGTATAAATGAAATTCAATCTATCTAATTTATCCGTAGCTTTACTCGCATCAGGTATGCTGATGTCAACTGCGGTAACTGCTGCGCCAGGCGATGCATCACAATTTGGTGGTGCCGATACAGACTGGAGCACCGTTGATTATCCGAAACTTACCGATATGGATGACAACACCGATGCGATGGGCGGAAACATTCGTTTTACTGGTCGCGTGGTTAAAGCAACGTGTAAGATTGCAACAGAATCGAAACAGATTGAAGTGGTACTGCCAGTCGTACCTTCTAACGCTTTCACGGGCATCGATACTGAAGCAACGGGTGCCAGTAACCAGACTAACTTCAACATTAAACTAACCGATTGTAGCAATACGACCAGTCAAAATATTGAATTCCGTTTTACTGGTGCAGCGGACGGTGCCAACCAGACGCTTGCCAATGAAGTGGAAGGGGCTGCTGATGCTGATGGTACTGGCGAAGCGGGAGCAACTGGAGTAGGGATTCGTATTTATTCTAAAAACACGACAACTGATGGCCTGGTTAAACTGAATACACAATCTCCTCAGGGGAGTAGTTCTTCGGCGGCTTACGTGATTCCTGGCGATGCAACAGCCCATGATTTTATCGCTGCATTTACCGCGGGATATGCTCAGAACGGTAGTACCGTTGCACCAGGTCTGGTGAAATCTACGGCAAGTTTCGTCGTGCTGTACGAATAATTACAACAATATAATTTCAGGTTACAGTTATTTGTAGCCTGAAATTAATACTACGTGTTTATTTATAATAAATATACACGAGTTAATAATTGCAGTTAATTTTCATCTACAAGGATGCAGTATGAGATGGATTTCAAAAAATAAATGTTTTGCAAATAGAAACATCAAACCTTCGCTGAAGAGTCAATATGCCATAAGGGTCGGTGCTCTATTTTTACTGTCCGCCATATCTATCAACGCTATTGCAGCGGGTGGTTTCGGTCTTGGTTCTACGCGTCTGGTTTATCCATCTGACAGTCAGCAAATTACGTTAAGTGTGCAGAATGGTGGGTCCAATACCAGCTATTTAATTCAGTCATGGGTGGATGACAATCAAAGCGGTAAGAAAAGTCCAAACTTTGTGGTTACGCCTCCATTATTTATGTTGCCAACCCGAAAAGAAGCATCACTGCGGATAATGTTTATTGGTAAAACACAGTTACCGACTGACCGTGAAACACTATTCTGGATGAACGTGAAAGCGATTCCGCCGACGGATGAGAAGAATACCCAGAAAAACACATTACAACTGGCGTTACAAAACAGGATTAAATTATTTTACCGTCCGACTAACTTACCCGTTCAGGCTGGTAAAGCACGGGATATGCTGCGATTTAAATACGAAGGTAAACAACTGAAAATCATTAACCCTTCTCCCTATTACCTGACGGTGACAGGAATCAGGGTGCAAGGGGCAAAATTACCCAATACGTTTGTTCCCCCAAAAAGCGACATCACAGTATCTTCTCCGGTGACGTTAGCGGGCGAAATTACTTATCAAACTATCAATGATTATGGTGCCACAACGGCCAGGCAAAAGGGAACGATGCAATAAACCTGGAAGATTAAAACGTTAAAGCAACTCAGGTCAGGGACATGAACCTAAAGCTCAAAAAACTCGAACACTGGATGGCAAGGAACAAGCAGATGGGGCAGTGTATACCGCTTCTACTGACACTTTTGCCTGCGTATTCAGTGGCGGGTATGCGCTTTAACCCTGCCTTTCTGTCGGGTGATACTGAAGCTGTTGCTGATTTATCTCGTTTTGAGAAAGGGATGACTTATCTACCTGGTAGTTATGAGGTTGAAATATGGGTCAATGATTCGCCTTTGACATCACGTAAGGTCACTTTCAAAGCTGATGAGCAGAATCAGTTGATTCCCTGTTTTTCGCTCGATGAATTAGTCATTTTAGGAATCAACAAAAGTGCATTGCCGGAGCAGGCGCAAGATGAGGGGAATCATTGTCTCGATTTGCGTATATGGTTTGCAGAAGTTCAATATACACCTGAACTTGATGCGCAACGACTCAAACTGACTTTCCCGCAGGCAATATTAAAGCATGAGGCACGTGGTTATATTCCACCTGAAGAATGGGATAATGGTATCCCGGCAGTTCTTATTAATTATGATTTTTCTGGCAATAGTGATCGTGGCGACTACGTGTCTGATAGCTATTATTTAAATCTGCGTTCAGGTTTAAATTTAGGGGCGTGGCGTTTTCGTGATTACTCTACATGGAGTCGTTCAGGTAATTCACCGGGGAAAATTGCACATGTGAGTAGTACATTACAACGGGTAATTATTCCTTTCAAAAGTGAATTAACACTGGGTGATACCTGGTCTTCATCAGATGTTTTCGACAGCGTGAGTATTCGTGGTGCTAAACTTGAGTCCGACGAAAACATGCTGCCCGATAGCCAAAGTGGTTTTGCCCCTACTGTGCGCGGCATTGCTAAAAGCAATGCTCAGGTAACGATTAAACAAAATGGCTATGTTATTTATCAGACTTATATTCCTCCCGGACCTTTTGAAATCAACGATCTGAACCCTACGTCTTCCGCAGGGGATTTGGAAGTTACGATCAAAGAGTCTGATAATTCCGAAACTATCTATACCATTCCTTACGCCGCTGTTCCCATCCTTCAACGCGAAGGCCATATAAAATATTCCGCGACGGCAGGTAAATATCGTACTAATAGCTACAATCAAAATAATCCATATATCTTTCAGGGCGATTTGATTTGGGGATTACCCTGGGATATTACTGCATATGGAGGAATACAATATTCTGATAATTATCGGGCAATAGCTCTCGGGCTGGGGTTCAACCTTGGTATGTTTGGAGCGACGTCATTCGATTTGACGCAAGCCAATAGCACGCTTGCCGATGGCAGTAAACATCAAGGGAAATCGTACCGTTTTCTATACTCAAAATCATTAGTGCAAACAGGTACGGCTTTTCAGATTATTGGTTATCGTTACTCGACGGAAGGATTTTATTCGTTGAGTGATACCACATATAAACAAATGTCGGGGACAGTTATCGATCCAGATACTCTTAATGAAAAAGACTATGTTTATAACTGGAATGATTTTTACAATTTGCGTTATAACAAAAGAGGAAAGTTTCAGGCAAATATATCGCAACCATTAGGTAAATATGGTTCTATGTATTTGGCGGCAAGTCAGCAAAGTTACTGGAATACGAATAATAAAGATACCTTATATCAGGTCGGCTATAATACGAGCGTGCATGGGGTTTATTTAAATGTTGCTTATAATTATAGCAAATCACCGGGTTCTGATGCTGACAGAATCTTATCCGTCAATGTCTCATTGCCGATCAGCAATTGGCTATCACCAGCCGTTGATGGGCGTAATGCATCAAATTCTATGACTGCGACTTATGGTTACAGTCAGGATAATAGCGGCCATGTGAATCAGTATGCTGGAGTATCAGGCTCACTGCTGGAGCAACATAATCTTAACTATAACATTCAACAAAATTTCGCCAATCAGAATAATGGTGGGAATGGATCGGTAGGTTTAAACTACCGTGGTGCTTATGGTTCACTAAATTCAGGATACAGCTACGATAATAATGGTAACCAGCAATTTAACTATGGTTTAAGTGGTGCCCTGGTTGTTCATGAAAATGGTCTCACGCTAAGCCAGCCGTTAGGTGAAACAAATATACTGATAAAAGCACCTGGGGCAAACAATGTAAATGTGGAACGTGGAACGGGAGTGAAGACAGACTGGCGTGGCTATGCTGTCGTACCTTATGCCACGGAATACCGGCGTAATAATATCTCTTTAGACCCTATGTCTATGAGTATGCATACAGAATTAGATGCTACCAGCATGGAAGTGATACCCAGTAAAGGCGCTTTAGTTCGCGCTGAGTTTAATGCCCATGTCGGTATTCGTGGTTTATTTAATGTTCGCTATCGTAATAAACCTGTTCCATTTGGTGCGACAGCCAGTGTACCCACTGAGGGGACGACTCAGATTACAGGAATAGTTGGCGACAGTGGTCAGGTTTATCTCTCCGGTTTGCCTTTACAAGGCATAATAAATATACAGTGGGGAGACGGTTCTTATCAGCAATGTCAGGCAAGCTATCAATTACCGAAAAGCGAGATAGATAATGCTATTAGCTATGCAAATCTGGAGTGCCGCTAATGAATATATTACAGAAATTTATTTTATTAATTTTTACTTCATTATTCATGGTGGTGGTTTCATGTAATGCACTTGCTAACGATACCGTCGTGGTCACATTTACAGGTCAGTTATTAGCAAAAACATGTGATATTACAACTGGAAGTAAAGACCAGCCAGTAAGCATGGGAACTTATGACGCCAATGATTTTTTAAATGTGGGAGATGTTTCTGGCAGTCATACATTTACGATAAATCTGGAAGGATGTCCAACGGCAACCAGTACTATTTATAGTTCAGGAGTCAGTGCTAATGTGCGGTTTAGCGGGGATACAGACACCATCAATACCACCTTATTACGCCTTACCTCCAGTGCAGATAGTGCAACTGGAGTGGGCGTCGAAATTTTAGATAACGATGATAAAGTTATTGCAATTAATGATGAGTCAGGTTTCAAAGAATTAGTTTTAGATAATAATGGCGATGCCAGTTTAGACTTTAAACTCCGCTATAAGTCAACTCAGCAAAACGTACATGCGGGGCAGGCAAATGCACTGTTGTACTTTGATATAGACTATCAGTGAGGATAATATGACGCGCTATTGTAATTTAATTGCTTTGTTATTCTCTGTGATATCAATATCATCCATTGCTGATGATACAACGCATACAGGTGTTGTACGTATAGAAGGAATAATAACGGCAAAGACTTGCATTGTTGCCGATGAGTCTAAAAATTTCACGGTCAACATGCCAGATGTGCCCAGTTATAGGGTTAGAAATTCAGGAGATGTCACTGAAAAAATTGACTTCTCTATAAAATTAACCCGCTGTGGCAGTGATGTCAGTAATGCCAATATCAAATTTGATGGAACATCAGTAAGTGAAGATACCACCCTGTATAAACTGGATGAGGGATCTGTTGAGGGGTTAGCGCTGGCTATTTTTGATAACAACAGACAAAGTATTAGTAATGGTATAATAAGCACCAGTTATGCTCTTACGCCATTGGTAGATAACACATTGCATTTCTTTGCGGCTTATAAAGCCATAAAAAATGATGTACAACCAGGAGATGCGAATGCATCAGTTTCCTTTATCGTCACTTATGATTAATGTGCTGATATTCTTTTTAATATGTTGCACAAATGCGCAAGCAGGGGTTGTCGTTGGCAGTACCCGTTTTGTTTACCCAGAAAAGCAGTCATCAATATCGGTCGAGCTTAAAAATACTGCCAGTAAAGATATGTTGGTTAAAATTTCCGTGACACCTGATGATGGACGTCAGTTAAAAGGGACAGTGGAATCCCAGCCTTTACTTCCAGATAAGATATTTATTGCGACGCCACCATTATTAGTACTTAAACAAGATAAACATACCAAAATAAGAATTAATCACGTGGGTGGCCAGTTACCTGCAGATCGTGAGAGTTTATTTATACTGAATATTGCAGCGTTACCTGCTCAGGAACCAAACTCACAGATTAAAGATTAAGAACGAAAATCAACTCCAGGTAGCCGTACGCAATAGGATGAAAATATTTTATCGCCCGGAGACATTATCAGGTAATCCACTTGACGCTTATAAACAGTTACGTTGGTCGCGAAACAATGAAACTGTCACCATTTTTAACCCTACCCCCTGGTATGTGACACTCTATAATTTATCTATTGATGGTAAAAGCATAAATGGTGGCATGGTCGCACCATTTAGCCATCGTCAACAGAATTGGTGTTTGCGGCAAGGATATTGTGAGGTTAACTGGCAAACGTTGGATCTTTATAATAATGCCTTACCTGTATGTAACGTGAAATTAAATGTTTTGCAAAATAATGTTATGGGTGCAGTAGCGATACATGGATAACTGGAGAAGCAGAATGTTAACTTATTCCTGGGGAAATATAAAAGTAATTTGTATATTGTTTTTTCTTTTAATCAGTAGTTGCTATAACATCGTGTATGCAGAAGATATGGGACGGGATCGCGCTTTTTGTTATCCTGGAAAGCCTGGTAATAATACTACTCCTGCGACATTTTCTTATAATTTTGGTACTGTTACTGTCTCAGATGTTAATAATAATTCTCCCGGGAAAATATTACCAGTGCAGAACTGGAAAATAGGGACTTATAAAGCGTATTGCAATTCCCTGGATGATTACGAGGTTTATTTTACAGCCACATCTGGCATAGATCCATCAGGTGCGTCTGGTGATCATCAGGGAAGCGATATATTTATCCCCTTGACTCATGAGATATCGGTTTCAACACATATAAAACTCTATAAGAGAAATGAAACAATGACAGATAAGACAGTTCCTTTTGAAAACTATAGCACCAATTATCCAGCAGACAGAAGTAAACCATCGAGTTGGTCATCCGGAACAGAAGGCTATATAAAAATCAGACTTGATAAAAAAATAATATCCGACATCTCAATAAATAACGTGCTGCTGGTTTCTTTGTATGTCAGCCAGTTCCCAACGGAGCACGGACCAGTTCCTGTATTTAATGCTTATATTGGTAACTTAAATATTGAGGTTCCACAAGGTTGCACAATTAATGAGGGCACCAGTTTTACCGTTAATATGCCGGATGTCTGGGCCAGTGAGCTAAGTCGGGCTGGTGCTGGAGTGAAGCCAACGGGCGTTTCCCCGGTTGCAACCACTATTCCGATAAACTGTACAAATAAAGATATTGATGCCGTAATGACGCTGGTTTTTGATGGCAATATTTCATCAACGAGAGATGTTAATGGTCGGCAAAGCATTATTCAGGCGGAGGATAACCCAGACGTTGGCATTATGATTATGGATAGCCAACAGGAGTCCGTAGACTTGAATGAGCTGGCTGCGCATGTTGGCGTGCCATTTAAGTTAGTTGAAAACCGGGCTGCGTCAGCTCAGACGGCAGACGTGACTTTTCTGTCTCTCCCCGTCAGTACCACAGGGCGGCTACCTGCTGCGGGTCGTTATAACGCCCTGGCTATTTTGCGGGTGGAATATCAGTAATGTGTGTGAGTACAGAATCGGATTAGCCCGCTTTTAGCCATCGGTGCAAAATAAAGCGCAGTAACAGCAAGGATGAATAATATGCAAAACGGAAAATGGATTTTGACCTCGCTGGTAATGACTTTTTTCGGCATCCCCATACTGACGCAATTTTTGGCAGCGGTTGTTGCCATGCTGGGGGTCGGACTTACCGCCATTCTTGAGGTTTGCAATTTACTCTTCACGCCAACAATTTACCTTCTGCTTAACATTTTTATGTTGGCGCTGGGCGCGATAATGCTATTTTTCTCGGGGCGAGTATGGGCGGGCGATAGCGCTCCAGAAAAAAGAGAAATAGCCGCCTGGCGACAATGCTTTTTTCTGTTACCGGCACTATTAATCCTGGTTGGCTGGATAATCACGCTACATCTGGCAGATTATCAATTTCGCCAGATGGGAGCAGATTGGTTGGCAAACCTTATGCTTCCCTGGCTGGGCGTTTTGTTAGTCTCATTAGTTGGTGGTGAGTTCTGGTGGATAGTCATAATTCCCGTTGGGGCGCATATCAGTTTTTCGCTGGGATACGCCTGGCCAACCAGACATTCTTTAACCGGCACATCCGGGCTACGTTGCCGTAATTCTCTCCTGTTTATCCTTCTCATGCTTGGTTTTGTCGCTGGTTATCAGGCTTATTTATATAAACAGCTCAATCCCGGCGTTGGTGTACGCGAAAATATTGATACCTGGGCCTGGCAACTCGATAAACTCAATAATCAATTGACGCCACTGCGTGGTAAACCACAAATCCAGTTTACGCAAAACTGGCCGCGACTCGATGGCGCTACGGCAGCGTACCCAATTTATGCCTCTGCATTTTATGCGTTAAGCGTAATACCGGAAGATTTACACACCCGGGAATATTTGGCGAACTCTCGCACGCCGGAGGCGTATAACAAAATCGTTAAGGGAGACGCTGATATTATTTTTGTGGCTCAACCTTCCGGTGGGCAGAAAAAACGTGCAGAGGAATCAGGTGTTACTTTGATGTACACACCTTTTGCTCGCGAAGCATTTGTTTTCATCGTCAATGCGGATAACCCGGTTAATTCCCTGACTGAACAACAAGTGCGTGACATCTTCAGTGGCGCAATTACCAACTGGCGCACGGTTGGCGGTAATGATCAGGAGATCCAGACCTGGCAACGCCCGGAAGACTCGGGTAGTCAGACGGTGATGCAATCACAGGTCATGAAAAATATCCGCATGATCTCTCCGCAGGAAACAGAAGTAGCAAGTGTGATGGAAGGAATGATTAAAGTCGTTGCCGAATACCGTAATACAAACAACGCAATTGGTTACACCTTCCGCTATTACGCCACGCAAATGAATGCTGATAAGAATATAAAATTATTAGCGATTAACGGCATTGCGCCGACTGCGGAAAACATTCGCAACGGCAAATATCCGTACATCGTCGATGCGTTCATGGTGACGCGGGAAAATACAACGTCAGAAACACAAAAACTGGTGGAGTGGTTTTTAACGCCACAAGGGCAGAGCCTGGTAGATGATGTTGGTTATGTGCCGCTGTATAAAACGTTATCAGATATTAAATAATAAAGTAAACAGGGGGCAGATATGGATATGAAGATTTTATTACCTATCAGCAGTTGCTTACTCTTTCTTCCTGAGAGTAATGCTGCCCACCAGAGTATTTCACCGCCTTTCCTGCATTACACATTAGCTTGTGAAAGAGAGCAAATTAACCCCGGAATTAATTTGTCTGAGTATTATTCAGAAAATGAATTTGACTTGTACCAATATTATGCTTTTCGTTGCCCGGATATAGAGAATCAAGTCAGAGGACCATCAGTTTCTGTTTTATTGAGAGTGAGCGTGAAAAGTCCGTTTGAGGACAGGTTAAATATTTCAACATCATATGCAGTTTACCCTGATTATAATATCGATAAATCAATTGACTGGAGTGATGATGGCAACAGGGAGAAATCAACGCTAAACGACTCTGTTAATGTTACTCAATAAAATATGAAACAAAAAATAGAAAAAGCTTTAACGGTTTTGCTTATGATTTACGCCGGATCCGCAGTTGCCGAAGGCAAAGTGAACGATTTATGCCACATAGGTAATCGTGTAGATAAACTAGAGATTACAAATTATCCTCATGATTACGAGTCGCCAGTTTCAATTAATGAGAAGCGGCTGAATGAAATTTATAAATACAAGGTTGAAATCACTCATCTTGACGATAAAGAAAGTAAAAAAATTGCTGAGCTATTACAAATGGATTATGCTGAGCAAGAAGAAAATGTCACTGATGTGAGATGGCGAGTGAATATCACCTCATATCAAAATAAAAAATGTGATATCTATTTTGATGGTTTTGGATTATGTGGAAAAATCAACGGTGAGAATGTCTGCTTCAGGCACAACGAAATGATACGATGGATAGAGTCCCATATTTCTGTGTTTCTACATAGCGTTAATGAATGAACGTTATGAAATAATGAATTTATCAACAAACTCCTGACATTCTCAATAGCCTTGCACAGTTTTTTATTGCACGGATTTTGAATAGATATCATCTAGAGGATAGGTTTATCCTGACAGTTTAAACTGTCCGTTAATAATAAAGGACAACCAAATGGAATTAGTGCGCTTTGTTCATGTCGGATGCGGCGTGAACACCTTATCTGGCCTACAAAACCATGCAAATTCAATATATTGCATAAACCACGTAGGCCTGATAAGCGTAGCGCATCAGGCCGCTTTTGCGTTTGTCATCAGTCTCAGGTCAGATTGAAATCTGACCTGGCCTGCTTACGTTAAATCATGACGCTAGCGATAACCTCTGCTGCGTATACTCCACCAACCACTGACTCATGCGAGATTGTTGTTCTGCATTCAGCCACATGCCTTGTTTCGTGCGACGCCACAGAGCGTCATCGGCGCGGCGGACCCATTCGTGGTCAACCAGATATTTAAGCTCCGCTTCGTAAAACTCATGACCGAAATCTTCCCCGAGATCGTTTATCGCCTCCGCATTGCCGAGCAGCAGTTCGCTGTTGCTGCCGTAAGTACGTGCGTAATGACGTGCCAGCGATTCAGTCAGGAACGGATAGCGGCGGCGCAGGCGGGCTGCGTAGTCGTCGCGGTCGCCTTCGATGGCTCCACCAGGTAATACGCTCTCTTTCGTCCACGCCGGGCCAATACCCTGATAATACGGCGTCAGTTTTTCCAGCGCGTGTTCCGCCAGTTTACGATAGGTCGTCAGCTTGCCGCCAAATACCGACAGCAGCGGTGCTTTGCCGTTTTCATCATGGATATCGAGCGTGTAATCACGAGTGATTGCCTGCGGTGAGTCGGATTCATCATCACACAGCGGACGCACGCCGGAGTAAGTCCAGACGATATCGTCACGGCTTAACTGTTTTTTAAAGTGCGCGTTATACACTTTCAGCAGGTAATTTATTTCGCTCTCTTCAATCTTCACTGCTTTCGGATCGCCTTTGTATTCCACATCGGTGGTACCGATGATGGAAAACTCATCCATCCACGGGATCACGAACACAATACGTTTATCTTCGTTTTGCAGAATGTACGCTTGTTTCTGGGTATGCACACGCGGCACCACAATATGGCTGCCTTTGATCAGGCGAATGCCATAAGGTGAAGGCAGATGCATTCCTTCGTCGAAGAACTGTTTCACCCACGGACCGGTGGCGTTAACCAGGCCGCGAGCCTGCCATGTATATTTTTTGCCGGTATCGATATCTTCCGCTTCCACAATCCACAAACCGTTTTCGCGGCGGGCAGACGTGGCACGAGTACGGGTAAGCACTTCACCGCCTTTACGCACGACCATCTGGGCGTTGGCTAATACCAGACGGGCGTCGTCGACCCAACAGTCGGAATATTCGAATCCGCGCGTAATTTCCGGTTTTAATACTGAATTTGCGCCAAAACGCAAACCGGTTGATCCCGGCAGGCTGGTTCGTTTACCCAAATGATCGTACATAAACAGACCAATGCGGATCATCCACGCGGGACGCAGATGCGGGCGATGCGGCAGGCGAAAACGCATTGGGAAAGCGATATGCGGGGCCATTTTCAGCAACACTTCACGTTCTGCCAGCGCCTCGCTGACCAGACGGAATTCATAGTGTTCAAGGTAACGCAGGCCACCGTGAATGAGTTTTGAACTGGCGGAAGATGTCGCACAAGCGAGATCCTGCGCTTCCAGCATTAGCACGGATAAACCGCGTCCAGCGGCGTCTGCCGCGATACCAGCACCATTGATGCCGCCACCTATCACAATCAGATCTTTGGTTTCCATGCTGCCCTCATTCACTTTCGTTAAAGCTCATAAATGTTCGTTATCGAACATAATAGCAAACAAACGCGCTTTGAGTAACATTGAAAAAACATTTTAGAGTGATATGCATAACATTATGGCGTTTATCTGCCGCTCCGACGTAAACTGTGCGATAAATTTTTGCCCACTTGTTTGTAAAGAAAGAGAGACGCATGGATCAGTTCGAATGTATTAACGTTGCCGACGCGCACCAGAAGTTGCAGGAAAAAGAGGCGGTGCTGGTCGATATTCGCGATCCACAAAGTTTCGCAATGGGGCATGCGGCGCAGGCTTTCCATCTAACCAATGACACGCTGGGTGCGTTCATGCGTGAAAATGACTTCGATACCCCGGTAATGGTGATGTGTTACCACGGTAATAGCAGCAAAGGCGCGGCGCAGTATCTGCTGCAACAGGGTTATGATGTGGTTTACAGTATCGATGGTGGCTTTGAAGCCTGGCAGCGTCAGTTTCCCGCAGAGGTGGCTTACGGCGCGTAACGCTTTATACTGTCCCCTTTTGTGTGGAATAAGCGACAGCAACGATGTTGATGATTACCTCTTTTGCTAACCCCCGCGTGGCGCAGGCATTTGTTGATTACATGGCGACACAGGGCGTTATCCTCACGATTCAACAACATAACCAAAGCGATGTCTGGCTGGCGGATGAATCCCAGGCCGAACGCGTGCGGGCAGAGCTGGCGCGTTTTCTCGAAAACCCGGCAGATCCGCGTTATCTCGCCGCCAGTTGGCAGTCAGGTCATACCGGTAGTGGCCTGCACTATCGCCGTTTTCCTTTCTTTGCCACTTTGCGTGAACGTGCAGGCCCGGTCACCTGGGTAGTGATGATTGCCTGCGTGCTGGTGTTTATCGCCATGCAAATTCTTGGCGATCAGGAAGTGATGTTATGGCTGGCCTGGCCATTCGATCCGACGCTGAAATTTGAGTTCTGGCGCTACTTCACGCATGCGTTAATGCACTTCTCGCTGATGCATATCCTCTTTAACCTGCTCTGGTGGTGGTATCTCGGTGGCGCAGTGGAAAAACGCCTCGGTAGCGGTAAGCTGATAGTCATTACTCTCATCAGCGCCCTGCTAAGCGGCTATGTGCAGCAAAAGTTCAGTGGGCCGTGGTTTGGCGGGCTTTCCGGCGTGGTTTATGCACTGATGGGCTACGTCTGGCTACGCGGCGAGCGCGATCCGCAAAGCGGTATTTACCTGCAACGTGGGTTAATCATCTTTGCGCTGATCTGGATTGTTGCCGGATGGTTTGATTTGTTTGGGATGTCGATGGCGAATGGAGCACACATCGCCGGGTTAGCCGTGGGTTTAGCGATGGCTTTTGTTGATTCGCTCAATGCGCGAAAACGAAAATAATTCCAGGGATTTATAAATGAAACAAACACAACGACACAACGGTATTATCGAACTGGTTAAGCAGCAGGGCTATGTCAGCACCGAAGAGCTGGTAGAGCATTTTTCCGTCAGCCCGCAGACTATTCGCCGTGACCTCAATGAACTGGCGGAACAGAACCTGATCCTGCGCCATCATGGCGGCGCGGCGCTGCCTTCCAGTTCGGTTAACACGCCGTGGCACGATCGCAAAGCTACCCAGACCGAAGAAAAAGAGCGTATCGCCCGTAAAGTGGCCGAGCAGATCCCCAACGGTTCGACGCTGTTTATTGATATCGGCACCACGCCGGAAGCGGTGGCGCACGCGCTGCTCAATCACAGCAATTTGCGCATTGTCACCAACAATCTCAATGTCGCTAATACGCTGATGGTGAAAGAAGATTTCCGCATTATTCTCGCCGGTGGTGAATTGCGTAGCCGCGATGGCGGGATCATTGGCGAAGCGACGCTGGATTTTATCTCTCAGTTCCGCCTCGATTTCGGCATTCTTGGGATCAGCGGCATTGACAGCGACGGCTCGTTACTGGAGTTCGATTACCATGAAGTTCGCACCAAACGCGCCATTATTGAGAACTCGCGCCACGTTATGCTGGTTGTCGATCACTCAAAATTTGGCCGTAATGCGATGGTAAACATGGGCAGCATCAGCATGGTCGATGCCGTTTACACCGACACCATGCCGCCTGCGGGGGTGATGCAGGTGCTGACGGACCATCATATTCAACTGGAACTGTGCTGAGTCAGTACCGATTCCCACGTCAGACCAAAACGCGCCAGGTATTTGCGTAGCCGATCCGCGTCATTAACGCTGGCTCTGCCCTGGCGCGAAACGTCAAAAAGTTCACGTCCAGCGGCGGAAAGCGATTTTGCCTGGCGACAAATGGCAATCACGTTTTCCAGTTGCATTCGGTCGAAGAGATCGATGTTCTCCACCTCTGCGCCCAGCAACGTCGTAAGTGCCGAAGGGCGACTCTCCTGCCAGTTATAGCGCAGACGGCGAATCTCATCTTCCACAGCTTCCAGAGTGATGCGTCCGCTATTGGCAAACGTCGCCATACGCGTAACACTGGCAGAAAGTTCGCGAAAATTACCGCGCCATGTTGCCTGGGGGGATGTCGCAAAAGCCAGCCATGCGCGCCGCGCTTCGGTGTTAAAACGCACGCTATCGCCGGTGAGTGAGGCGTGGCGCTCCACTTCATAATCCAGGTTAGGCTCAATATCCTCCTGACGCTGGCGTAGTCCTGGCAGAGTGAAGGTCCAGAGATTTATCCGCGCATACAGGTCTTCACGAAATCTCCCTTCAGCGACCAACTGGCGCAAATCGCGCACCGTTCCGGCGATAAGCTGAAAATCGCTACTCACCTGGCGATCGCTGCCAAACGGATAAAAAGTTTTCTCTTCAATGGCTTTCAGCAACATGGCTTGTTCATCTGCGCCCAGTTCGCCAATTTCATCAAGAAACAACATGCCGCCGTTGGCGCTGCGTAATAACCCTTCCCGCGCGTCTCTCGCGCCGGTGAACGCACCTTTCACATGACCAAACAGCGCCGACATGGCGGTATCACCGCGCAGCGTGGCGCAGTTCACTTCAACAAACGCGCCGCTAAACTGATGCCGTGCCTGTTTTAATTCGAAGATGCGTCGTGCCAGAAACGACTTGCCCGCGCCGGTCGGGCCATTAAGCAGGATTGGCGCGCGGGATTTAATCGCTACTTTTTCGATCTGTTCAATCATGCGGTTGAAGTGTGGGTTACGCGTGGCGATGCCCGACTTAAGAAAATCGAGCGTTTGCTGGCGTTCTTCGGCAAAGCGGCTGGCGATAGCGTTATAACGGCTTAAATCGAGATCGATAATCGTCACTGCGCCTGCGCTATCCGGCTGTTCTTTCTTACGCGGCGGGGAAGTTTGCGCCAGTCGGGCGGGCAGGTAACGCGCTTCTGCCAGCAAAAACCAGCAAATTTGCGCTACGTGGGTGCCAGTGGTGATGTGAATTAAATAGTCTTCTTTATCAGGTTGAAAAGCGTAACCACGGGCGAAATCATGCAGGCAGGCGTAGACCTCTTCGAAATCCCACGGATTATGGAGTTCCACTTCTACACCTACAACCTGCGTTTCTGGTGAAATGCTGGCGATATCGCGTTTAAGCGTTTCAAACAGCGAGCGTGAGCGGGTGTCGTGTAATAATTCCAGTCGATCAATCACCAATGATTCTTGCTGGCATAAACAGAGTGTCGGCCGCCATTTCGACCAGCGTTGGCTACCGCGCCCGGCATAATCCAGTACGGTTCCGACAAAACCAAAAGCCACTGTTTTACGCATCTTAGATATCCTTATAAAAGACGATATTTCATTATCGGTTAAGTGGCTTTATAGAAAATCTCCGTATACGGACTTTGTACTTTTAATTAAATAAAAACAATTAATTATAGATTTAATCTGCTGATTTAATTTTCTGGCACGACGGTTGCAATTATCAGGACAGCAAACAACGAAACGAGAAAAAGAAAATGAATTACGAATTACTGACCACTGAAAATGCCCCGGTAAAAATGTGGACCAAAGGCGTGCCGGTAGAAGACGATGCGCGCCAGCAACTGATAAATACGGCGAAGATGCCGTTTATTTTCAAGCATATTGCGGTGATGCCCGATGTGCACCTGGGGAAAGGTTCCACCATTGGTAGCGTGATCCCGACCAAAGGGGCGATTATTCCGGCGGCGGTGGGCGTGGATATCGGCTGTGGAATGAACGCACTGCGTACCGCGTTAACGGCGGCAGACTTGCCTGAAAACCTGGCGGAGCTGCGTCAGGCAATTGAAACTGCCGTGCCACACGGGCGTACTACCGGGCGTTGTAAACGTGATAAAGGTGCATGGGAAAATCCGCCTGTCAACGTCGATGTTAAATGGGCCGAGTTGGAAGCCGGTTATCAGTGGTTAACGCAAAAATACTCGCGTTTCCTGAATACCAATAACTATAAACACCTGGGAACGCTGGGAACGGGTAACCACTTTATTGAAATCTGCCTTGATGAGGCGGATCGGGTGTGGATTATGCTGCACTCCGGTTCACGCGGAATTGGTAACGCCATCGGAACTTACTTTATCGACCTGGCGCAAAAAGAGATGCAGGAACAGCTTGAAACGTTGCCGTCACGTGATCTCGCGTACTTCCTTGAAGGAACGGAATATTTTGACGATTACCTGAAAGCAGTGGCCTGGGCGCAGCTTTTTGCCAGCCTCAACCGTGATGCGATGATGGAAAACGTGGTATCGGCGTTGCAGAGCATTACGCATAAAACGGTGAGACAGCCGCAAACGCTGGCAATGGAAGAGATCAACTGCCACCACAACTATGTGCAAAAAGAGCTGCACTTTGGCGAAGAGATCTATGTGACGCGGAAAGGCGCGGTGTCTGCGCGTGCCGGGCAGTACGGAATTATTCCTGGGTCGATGGGGGCGAAAAGCTTTATCGTGCGTGGGCTGGGAAATGAAGAGTCTTTCTGCTCATGCAGCCACGGTGCAGGTCGCGTGATGAGCCGTACCAAAGCGAAAAAACTGTTTAGTGTGGAAGATCAGATCCGTGCTACAGCGCATGTGGAATGCCGTAAAGATGCCGAGGTGATCGACGAAATCCCGATGGCGTATAAGGACATTGATGCAGTAATGGCAGCACAAAGCGATCTGGTGGAAGTCGTCTACACCCTGCGTCAGGTGGTGTGCGTAAAAGGATAAATGATGAAAAGGATGATTGCGCTGGATGGTGCACAGGGCGAAGGCGGCGGGCAGATCCTGCGCTCGGCGTTAAGTCTGTCGATGATAACCGGTAAGCCGTTTACCATCACAGGCATTCGTGCCGGACGGGCGAAACCGGGGCTGTTGCGCCAGCATCTGACCGCGGTAAAGGCGGCGACGGAAATTTGCGGAGCTATAGTAGACGGCGCGGAACTGGGTTCGCAGCGCCTGGTCTTCCGGCCCGGTAATGTGCGTGGCGGCGATTATCGCTTTGCTATCGGTAGTGCCGGAAGCTGCATGTTGGTGCTGCAAACGGTGTTGCCTGCGCTGTGGTTTGCCGATGGACCTTCTCGCGTAGAAGTCAGCGGTGGCACCGAAAACCCGTCGGCGCCGCCCGCGGGTTTTATCTGCCGCGTGCTGGAACCTCTGCTGGCACAAATGGGGATTCATCAGCAAACCACGCTGTTACGCCACGGTTTTTACCCTGCCGGAGGCGGTGTGGTGGTAGCGGAAGTCACGCCCGTGGCATCACTAAACGCGTTACAACTGGGCGAGCGGGGCACCGTTATGCGATTACGCGGCGAAGTATTATTAGCTGGTGTGCCGCGGCATGTCGGAGAACGTGAACTCGTTGCGCTGGCAGCCAGTTTTTCGCTGTATGAGCAGAATATCCATCTCTTGCCGCGTGAGCAGGGACCGGGAAATACCGTCTCGCTAGAAGTGGAAAGCGAAAATATTACCGAACGCTTTTTTGCCGTCGGTGAAAAGCGCGTCAGTGCCGAAGTGGTAGCAGCGCAGTTGGTTAAAGAAGTAAAACGTTACCTGGCAAGTCCGGCGGCAGTAGGTGAATATCTCGCAGATCAACTGGTGTTGCCCATGGCGTTGGCGGGTGCGGGGGCGTTTACGGTCGCGCATCCCTCATGCCATCTGCTGACCAATATCGCGGTGGTGGAACGGTTCTTACCTGTGCGGTTTACTCTGACTGAAACAGACGATGTAACGCGAGTTAGCGTTGAATAATGCAGGGATGTAAGTCGGAGCAGGAATGTTATCCGACCAAACTTACACCCCATATCCCATCATCTTCAGCAGTTTCTGTGCGTGCTGTACCGCAGCCTGACGGTGGGCAACGCCGAGTTTCTGATACAGATTGCGGATATGCGTTTTGATGGTGGTCGCTGCCACTTCCAGTTCGCCCGCAATTTGTTCATTGCTGTAACCGGAGTAAATCAGCCCCAGCACCTGCCATTCGCGTTGGGTCAGCGGACTGGTACGGATAAGTTCCGGCACTTCCGGGTGATTTAGCAGACGTTCGACAAAGGTCTCGTCAAAGTGAGCGAACTTATGCCGGTGATGTTGGTTTATTTCCCGCAAAATACGCTGCGCGCGGTGCTGTTCCAGTTCCGGCAGCGTATTGAGCTGAATCAGTTGGCGTAACTGCTGCGCCATGGCTTCGCCTTCGATGACAAAGTGACTGATAAATCCTGTGCGATTCGCCAGTTTTAATGCGTCCAGCAATACGCGCTGGGCGTCACTTTTCCGCCCTGCCTGCCAGTACAACTGATTGAGTAAAAGCAGGTTGCGGTTCAGGTCGCTCATCAACCGCAGACTGCGGGCGTTTTCGTTGAGTTCCTCGAGGACAATTTCCGCAGGTTCAAACTCGCCCAGCAAGATTTGTGCACGGGCAATGTTGCGCCATTGACCTTGCAGGAAGTGGTTATTGGCAAACTCCGGCTTCGCAGTATGGCGCAACCAGTTTGCTGCGGCGGCTTTATCGCCGGTCATCTGCCAGTAAATAACGCGAACTTTGTTGGCGTTAGAGATCCAGTCGCTGTGATATTTGCCATTCCCCAGCAGGTTTTCCAGGCGGTTAAGTTGGCTACGGGCGTTATCCAGATCGCCACGAGCCAGCGAACATTGAATTAACATTGCCAGACACTGGAGCTGTTGCTGTGGCTGATAAGACGATAAGACTTCAATCCCACTACGCGCCGAGGCTTCGGCTTCATCCAGCCGTGCCCATGCCCATAACAGTTGCGCGCGGATACGTACTAAAAATTCATGCATCGGCAACTGTTCCAGATGCTGTTCGTTAATCAACTGGAACGCTTTTTCCTGCGTTTCCCACGCAGTTTGCAGGAATCCTTGAGCAAACAGAATTTCGCTTTGCTGAATCAGACTCCACAAGGCGTAGTGCCAGACATCGTGCTGACGCGCCATCTGCTCAGTTTGTTGCATTAATGCCAGCGAGCGGGTCAGCTCACCTTTACAGTGCAACACTTCGCCAAGCACAGAGGTCGCAACAATGCGGCTATAGAACCAACCCGGAGGCAGATCTTCCAGAGCCAGTTTTGCCAGTCGTTCGGCTTCTTCCGGATTACCGTCGTTAATGGCCACCTGGGCGCGCAGGGCGTTGAACTCTGCATGCATGGTGCCTTCTCTGATGTCCTGGAGCTCGTGTTCGGCTCGCGCCAGCAGGGTGTTCACTTCGCCGTAGCGATGTTGGCTTTGCATCAACCAGGCCTGCAATAACACCAACTGTGGATTTTCCAGCAGACTATCCCACGGCAGGGCTTTGAGTGACTCTTCCAGCAGCGACAGTTCACTATGGTTGAACAGGCTCCAGGCGTGATTAAGCAAAATATCGCGCAACATCAAAGCATCGCCTGCCGCCAGCGCATGATGAATAGCTTCGCTGGGAAAGCCTTGTGCCATCCAGCTTTCTGCGGCGGCACGGTGGATTTCTGGCAGCTCCGCCGCCAGCTCCCACTGGCAGCGTTGGCGCAGGAAGTTACCAAACAGCGGGTGATAGCAGAACCATTCGCCAGTATCATCCATCCGTTGCAAAAACAGCCCTTGGCGCTCAATTTCTTCAAGACGCATTTGCCCGTTTTCTTCGCCGGTCACGCGGGTGATTAGCGCATCATTCATTGAGCGCAAAATGGCGCTTTTTAGCAGGAAATGGCGTGTCGCCAGATCAACGTTATCTAGCACTTCATCGACCAGATAATCAGAAAGATGGCTGGCATTGATGCCCGCCAGACGGCGCGCTGATTTATGGGCCGAGTGGGTATTTTGCCGCGCAGAGAGCGCGATTAGCTGCAACGCCGTCGCCCAACCGGACACATCATCGCAAATCCGACCGCTTTCGGTCGCTTCAATCGGTGATGACAGACGACAATCAAAAAACTGCTTGGCTTCCTGATGGGTAAACGCCAGTTGCTGGCTGCCAATTTCTAATAGTTGTTCACGTACGCGCAGATTGGCAATGCCCAATTGCGGAAGATTGCGTGACAGCACCACCAGGGTGAGATTTTCTGGTTGATGGCGAATGAAGAAGCGCATGGATTCGTGGATAACCGGATTGGTGATCAGATGGTAATCGTCAATCACCAGGAAAAGTGGGCTATGCCATTCCGCCAGCTCAATGAAAAGCTGGGCAAACAGTGACGTCAGGCTGGCATACTGCCGTTTTTGCGTCATTGTTTCACTGATGACGCAGTGCCCGCTGGTTGCCTGTTGCACAGCGGCAATCAGATAGCTGGCGAAACGTTCTTGCTGGTTATCGCCGTCATCAAGCGAGTACCAGCCCAAATCGTTTTTTCCTGCCGCCCATTGGGATATGAGTGTTGTCTTTCCGTAACCCGCAGGACTTGTGATCAGCACCAGCCTGAAGTTGTTCGCGCCGGAAAGTTTAGCCAGCAGGCGCTCACGAACCACAGTATGGTCGAGTCGAACCGGACGACTTAATTTTGACGGAATCAGCATAGTTAATCACTTCACTGTGGAAATTGAGGAAATATTATTTTTTTTGCGCTTCGTAATTAATAGTTATAAGTTCGGCCAGAAACCTGTGCAATGCAAGCGATGACAATTTTTTATGTGTCTGAATTTGCACTCTGTCACAATTCCAAACGTTTATTAATGCCTCATCTTAAAACAACGCAAATGCAGTGTGGATATTGGATCCTAGGGTGTTTTCCCTTAATCCAAAAGGTTCATTAAAGCAATGAAACCTCCTTAATTCCTGATGAAAGGTCTCTCTGGAAAGATGATCTTAATAAATCTATTAAGAATGAGATGCCCTTTGATGGATATTTCATTGTTGAAACTATTTCGCCGCTTTACTTAATTTATAGAGTTACTTTCCGCTTTTTGATAATACGCAACGGCCATTTCTGACTGTTAATAACCGGTTTTCTGCGCTCTCTGGCACTGAGCTGATACTTTTGCAGTTGATTGCACTACCTTTAAGTGGGCGCGATCACATTTTCTTGCTCATCCCCGTCACTCCTCCCCGCCTAATCCCCCGTAGGATGAGGAAGGTCAACATGGAGCCTGGCAAACTAACGATAACGTTGTGTTTAATATCTAAGAAAACTGGAACTCCTATGTCACAACCCATTTTTAATGAAAAGCAATTTCAGGAAGCCCTGTCACGCCAGTGGCAGCGTTATGGTTTAACTTCAGCGGCTGAGATGACCCCTCACCAATGGTGGCTGGCTGTGAGTGAAGCGTTGGCGGAAATGCTGCGGGCCCAGCCTTTTGCCAAACCGGCGGCGAATCAGCGTCATGTTAACTACATCTCAATGGAGTTTTTGATTGGTCGTCTGACAGGCAACAATCTGTTAAACCTCGGCTGGTATCAGGCTGTTCAGGATTCATTGAAGTCTTATGACATCAACCTGACAGACCTGCTGGAAGAAGAGATCGACCCGGCGTTGGGGAACGGTGGCCTGGGGCGTTTGGCTGCGTGTTTCCTCGACTCAATGGCAACCGTTGGGCAGTCAGCTACTGGCTATGGTCTTAACTACCAGTATGGCCTGTTCCGTCAGTCCTTTGTCGGTGGCAAACAGTCTGAAGCGCCAGACGACTGGCATCGTGGCAACTATCCGTGGTTTAGCCATAACGAAGCGCTGGATGTGCAGGTGGGCATTGGCGGCAAAGTGACGAAAGATGGACGCTGGGAACCGGAATTTACCATTACCGGGCAAGCGTGGGATCTTCCGGTGTTGGGCTACCGTAACGGCGTAGCACAGCCGCTACGTTTGTGGCAGGCGACTCATGCTCATCCGTTCAATCTTACCAAATTTAATGACGGTGATTTCCTGCGTGCTGAACAACAGGGCATCAACGCGGAAAAACTGACTAAAGTTCTCTATCCAAACGACAACCATACCGCCGGTAAAAAATTGCGCCTGATGCAGCAATACTTCCAGTGCGCCTGTTCGATTGCTGACATTCTTCGTCGCCATCATCTGGCGGGGCGTAAACTGCACGAGCTGGCGGATTACGAAGTCATTCAACTTAACGACACACACCCGACTATTGCCATTCCTGAACTGCTGCGTGTGCTGATAGATGAGCACCAAATGAGCTGGGATGACGCCTGGGCAATCACCAGTAAAACCTTCGCTTATACCAACCATACCCTGATGCCAGAAGCACTGGAGTGCTGGGATGAGAAGCTGATTAAAGCGCTGTTGCCACGCCATATGCAGGTAATCAACGAAATCAATAACCGCTTTAAGAAGCTGGTGGAACAAACCTGGCCGGGCGACAAGGCGGTATGGGCGAAACTGGCGGTGGTACATGACAAACAAGTTCGTATGGCCAATATGTGTGTGGTTAGCGGCTTTGCGGTGAATGGCGTGGCGGTGCTGCACTCGGATCTGGTGGTGAAAGATTTGTTCCCGGAATACCACCAGTTGTGGCCGAACAAATTCCATAACGTCACTAATGGTATTACTCCGCGTCGCTGGATCAAACAGTGCAACCCGGCACTGGCGGCGCTGCTGGATAAATCGCTGAAAAAAGAGTGGGCTAACGATCTCGATCAGTTGATTAATCTGGAAAAATTCGCTGATGACGCGAAATTCCGCCAGCAATATCGCGAAATCAAACAGGCGAATAAAGTTCGTCTGGCAGAGTTTGTAAAAGCGCGTACTGGTATTGAAATCAACCCGCAGGCAATTTTCGACGTCCAAATTAAACGTCTGCACGAGTACAAACGGCAACACCTGAATCTGCTGCATATTCTGGCGTTGTACAAAGAGATTCGCGAAAACCCGCAAGCTGACCGCGTACCGCGTGTGTTCCTGTTCGGGGCGAAAGCCGCGCCGGGCTACTATCTGGCGAAGAACATTATTTTTGCGATCAATAAAGTGGCTGAAGTGATCAACAACGATCCAAAAGTGGGTGACAAGCTGAAAGTGGTGTTCCTGCCGGATTACTGTGTCTCGGCGGCGGAAATGCTGATCCCGGCGGCGGATATCTCTGAGCAGATCTCGACTGCTGGGAAAGAGGCTTCTGGCACGGGCAATATGAAACTGGCTCTTAATGGTGCGCTCACTGTCGGTACGCTGGATGGCGCAAATGTCGAAATTGCTGAAAAAGTCGGTGAAGAAAATATCTTTATCTTCGGTCATACCGTGGAGCAGGTTAAGGCATTGAAAGCGAAGGGCTACGATCCGCTCAAATGGCGTAAGAAAGACAAGCAGCTCGATGCAGTATTGAAAGAGCTGGAAAGCGGTAAATACAGCGACGGCGATAAACATGCGTTTGACCAGATGCTGCACAGTATCGGTAAGCAGGGCGGCGATCCATATCTGGTGATGGCGGATTTCGCAGCCTATGTAGAGGCACAAAAGCAGGTAGATGTGCTGTACCGCGACCAGGAAGCCTGGACACGCGCGGCGATCCTCAATACCGCCCGCTGCGGTATGTTTAGCTCGGATCGCTCTATTCGCGATTATCAGGCTCGTATCTGGCAGGCAAAACGCTAAGGAAGCTCGATGGAAAGCAAACGTCTGGATAATGCCGCGCTGGCGGCGGGGATCAGTCCCAATTACATCAATGCCCACGGTAAACCGCAGTCGATTGGCGCCGAAACCAAACGGCGTTTGCTTGACGCGATGCATCGGAGTACCGCCACGAAAGTGGCGGTAACGCCAGTACCCAACGTCATGGTGTATACCTTCGGTAAAAAAATGCCAATGGCGGTGGAGGGCAGCGGCGAATTTAGCTGGCTGCTGACTACCGAAGAAGGAACACAGTACAAAGGCCACGTGAGTGGTGGCAAAGCCTTCAATCTTCCGGCGAAGCTGCCGGAAGGTTATCACACGCTGACGCTTACCCAGGACGAACAGCGCGCCCATTGTCGGGTGATTGTCGCACCGAAACGCTGCTACGAACCGCAGGCATTGTTGAATAAACAAAAACTGTGGGGCGCTTGCGTTCAGCTTTATACCCTGCGATCGGAAAAAAACTGGGGCATCGGTGATTTTGGCGATCTCAAAGCCATGTTGGTGGATGTGGCGAAACGCGGCGGGTCGTTCATTGGCCTGAACCCGATTCATGCGCTCTATCCGGCAAACCCGGAAAGTGCCAGCCCGTATAGCCCGTCTTCTCGCCGCTGGCTGAACGTGATTTATATTGATGTTAACGCCGTTGAAGATTTCCATCTTAGCGAGGAGGCGCAGGCCTGGTGGCACATGCCGACTACGCAACAGGCGCTGCAACAGGCGCGGGATACTGACTGGGTCGATTACTCTACCGTCACCGCACTGAAAATGACCGCACTGCGGATGGCGTGGAAAGTCTTCGCACAACGTGATGATGGACAAATGGTAGCGTTTCGCCAGTTTGTTGCTGAACAGGGCGACAGCCTGTTCTGGCAGGCGGCGTTTGATGCGCTACATGCACAACAAGTAAAAGAAGACGAAATGCGCTGGGGCTGGCCAGCATGGCCCGAGATGTATCAGAACGTAGACTCGCCAGAAGTGCGTCAGTTCTGTGAAGAACATCGTGATGACGTCGATTTTTATCTCTGGCTGCAGTGGCTGGCCTACAGCCAGTTTGCCGCCTGCTGGGAGATAAGCCAGGGCTATGAAATGCCGATTGGCTTGTATCGTGACCTGGCGGTTGGCGTAGCGGAAGGTGGGGCAGAAACCTGGTGTGACCGTGAGTTGTATTGCCTGAAAGCATCGGTTGGCGCACCGCCAGATATCCTTGGCCCGTTAGGGCAAAACTGGGGTTTGCCGCCGATGGACCCGCATATCATCACCGCGCGCGCCTATGAACCGTTTATCGAACTGCTGCGCGCGAACATGCAAAACTGCGGCGCATTGCGAATTGACCATGTGATGTCGATGCTGCGTTTGTGGTGGATACCGTATGGTGAAACGGCGGATCAGGGAGCGTATGTTCACTATCCGGTGGATGATCTGCTCGCTATTCTGGCGCTGGAAAGCAAACGCCATCGCTGCATGGTGATTGGCGAAGATCTCGGCACTGTACCGGTAGAGATTGTCGGTAAGCTGCGCAGTAGCGGGGTTTACTCCTACAAAGTGCTCTATTTCGAAAGTGACCATGAGAAGACGTTCCGCGCACCGAAAGCGTATCCGGAACAGTCGATGGCAGTAGCAGCAACGCACGACCTGCCAACGCTGCGTGGTTACTGGGAGAGCGGGGATTTAACGCTGGGCAAAACGCTGGGGCTGTACCCGGATGAAGTAGTGCTGCGCGGTTTGTATCAGGATCGCGAGCTGGCGAAGCAAGGGCTACTGGATGCGCTGCATAAATATGGTTGTCTGCCAAAACGTGCTGGACATAAGGCATCGCTGATGTCGATGACGCCGATGCTTAATCGTGGTTTGCAGCGGTACATTGCCGACAGTAACAGCGCTCTGTTAGGGCTACAGCCGGAAGACTGGCTGGATATGGCGGAACCGGTGAATATTCCTGGCACCAGTTACCAGTACAAAAACTGGCGGCGCAAGCTGTCTACAACCCTTGAGACGATGTTTTCCGATGATGGCGTGAACAAGTTACTGAAGGATTTGGACAGACGGCGCAGGGCGGCAGGGAAGAAGACGTAGAGTGCGGTTAATGCCGGATGCGACGCTTGATGCGTCTTATCCGGCCTACTCATTAGAGCAGCCGGATAAGACATTCACGCCATATCCGGCAGTCAGTGTTATCAAATCACCATATTCAGCAGCAGGCAGCCTACCAGACCGCACACCGAGATAATGGTTTCCAGCATCGACCAGGACTTGATGGTCTCACCGATAGTCAGGTTAAAGTACTCTTTGAACAGCCAGAAGCCCGGATCGTTCACGTGAGAGAAAATCACACTACCGGAACCAACCGCGATAACCATCAACTCTGGGCTGACGCCAGTTGTTGCAATCAGCGGCGCAGCGATACCGCCCGCAGTAATTGCCGCAACGGTTGCGGAACCCAGCGCGATACGCAGTACGGCGGCAATAGACCAGGCCATCAGCAGCGGGGAAATATTGGTTTCGTGCATCATGGAGGCGATATATTTGTCCACGCCACTGTCTACCAACACCTGCTTGAACGCACCGCCACCACCGATGATTAGCAGCATCATGGCGATGATTTTGATCGAAGAAACCAGCGTGTCGTTAATTTGATCCATTGAGCGACCACGGTTCAGACCAAAGGTGAACATCGCGATTAGTACGGCAATCAGCGTTGCCATTACCGGGTCACCTAAGAACTCTGCTACCGGCAGGAAAGCGTGACCTTTCGGCAGGATCATTTCAGCGATGGCACGCATTGCCATCAGTACAACCGGAACCAGAGAAGTCCAGACGCTGACGCCAAAGCTCGGCATCTCTTCTTCACTAAAGGTTTTCGCGCTGTACAGGCCTTCCGGGATCGGCTTATCAATGCCTTTCAGCACGCGAGCGTAAACCGGACCCGCGAGAATAACGGTCGGGATTGCCAGAATAGTACCGTACAGCAGGGTTTTACCCATATCGGCATTGAAAATGGTTGCAATCGCAGTCGGGCCAGGATGCGGTGGCAGGAAGCCGTGGGTTACGGAAAGCGCAGCGGCCATCGGTACACCAACATACAGCAGCGGGATATTTGCAGCAGCGGCGATGGTAAACACCAGCGGCAGCATCAGTACGAAGCCCACTTCATAGAACAGGGCAAAACCGACGGTAAAACCGGTCAGTACCACTGCCCACTGAATGTGCTTTTTACCAAATTTGGCGATCAGCGTGGTGGCGATACGTTGTGCGCCGCCGCAGTCTGCCAGCATTTTGCCCAGCATTGCGCCAAAACCCATGATCAGGGCAAGGCTACCGAGCGTTCCGCCGACACCGGCTTTGATAGAGCCAATAACTTTATCCAGCGGCATCCCTTGCATTAATCCAACAGCAAGCGCCACCAGGACGAGAGCGATGAAGCCGTTCATTTTGAAGCGGATCATCAGGAGTAATAACAAGATTACACCGATAGCAACAATGACTAATGGCATGATTTACCTGGCCTTTAATTTGTTATGGGTAACGTCAGGTTTCTGACGACAAATCCTGGTTGTCCCAACTGGGAACAGAGATATAACGGCACCACGGCTGATGACTCCTAAAACGAATTAGTGTCGTCAAATGTTATGAGTGTGTTCGGTGCCCATGAGAATGATACGGGTAACATTATGCGCTTGAGAATCACCAGAGCGGGGTAAATTTAAATTATGAGAGGTTGGTCATATTATCGTGGGGAAATGAAGGGATTAGATTTACTGAGGTAATGCCGTGCCAACGCCTGGCACATGTTCAACGTAGCCCGATAAGACGCTTTAGCGTCGCATCGGGCAATCTACAAAAGAGGGGGATAACTTAGTAGTAAGAGTGTTCGCCGCGCTGGTGTTCGGTGAGGTCACGTACACCTTTCAGTTCCGGGAATTCGTTCAGCAACTGCTTTTCGATCCCTTCTTTCAGCGTCACGTCGACCATGGAACAACCGTTACAGCCGCCGCCAAATTGCAGAATGGCATAACCGTCTTCGGTGATTTCCATCAGCGAGACACGACCACCGTGACCGGCAAGCTGCGGGTTAATCTGCGATTGCAGCATATACTCCACGCGCTCCATCAGCGGCGCATCGTCAGCCACTTTACGCATTTTGGCGTTCGGGGCTTTCAGCGTTAGCTGAGAACCCAGTTGGTCGGTAACAAAATCAATCTCTGCATCTTCCAGGTAAGGTGCGCTTAGTTCATCAACATACGCGGTCAGCAGGTCAAATTTCAGGGCGGTATCGGTGGCTTCTACGGCGTCTGGCGGACAATAAGATACACCACATTCAGCGTTAGGCGTGCCAGGGTTAATCACAAATACGCGGATTTGTGTCCCTTCTTCCTGGTTTGCCAGCAGTTTGGCAAAGTGCGCTTGTGCAGCATCGGAAATACGGATCATAGTAATGGCCTAATAGTTGACTATTTTAGTTGGTTATAATACGCCCATCATCGAGGCTCTACAAGGTTCGACAAAGGCACCAGACCTGGACTGTCGCCGCACCATTGCGTAAAAGCAACTGCGCAATCTCTGCGACGGTACTTCCGGTGGTAACGACATCATCCACAATCACCATATGGCGACCTTGCACGGGCAATTCAAGGCGAAAGGCATTTTTCAGGTTGCGCTTGCGCAGCCGGGCACTGAGGAAATGCTGGGTCGCAGTGGCTCTTATACGCGTGACGGCGTCGCTATCCCATTGGCAGTGCAGCCAGCGCGATAAAGGCTGGCACAGCAAATCGCTTTGATTGAATCCCCGACGCCAGTGGCGGCGCTGCCATAACGGAACACTGACGATACGATCCGGCAGTTGTAATCCGGTAGTCCGATGGGCGTGTAAGACTTCTAATAGTAACAGACGTGACAGGCCGCTGGCGATTTCACTACGTCGCAAAAACTTAAGCTGGTGAATGAGCGGGCTTAATGGAGGTGCATAGTTGGCAACAGTGATCAGTCTTTGCCACGGTGGCGGTTTTTTCAGGCAGCGACCGCAGGGAAGATGTGAGTGTGAAGCCGGTAATCCACACTGCGGGCATAACGTTTTATGTGTACGTGCGGCGCGGGAGCAGACAGAACAGATTCCCCAATGACCTAACGCCAGCGGCATTCGGCATAGCCAGCATAATCCCGGTACTGTTAGCATATATTCATCCTTGTGAGTCAAAAGAGAACAATAGCGGATGAATAACATCTGGTGGCAGACCAAAGGTCAGGGGAATGTTCATCTTGTGCTGTTGCACGGATGGGGACTGAATGCCGAAGTGTGGCGTTGCATCGATGAGGAACTCAGCTCGCATTTTACGCTGCATCTTGTTGATCTGCCTGGCTTCGGGCGCAGCCAGGGATATGGCGCGATGTCGCTTTCTGACATGGCGGAATGCGTGCTGCAACGGGCACCGAATAAAGCCATCTGGTTGGGCTGGAGTCTGGGCGGGCTGGTGGCAAGTCAGATTGCGTTAACCCATCCCGAGCGTGTTCAGGCGCTGGTTACCGTAGCTTCGTCACCGTGTTTCAGTGCTCGTGATGAGTGGCCGGGGATAAAACCGGACGTGCTGGCGGGTTTTCAGCAGCAGCTAAGTGAAGATTTTCAGCGTACAGTGGAACGGTTCCTTGCACTACAAACGATGGGCACGGAAACGGCGCGTCAGGATGCGCGAGCGCTGAAGAAAACCGTTCTGGCGTTACCGATGCCGGAGGTTGACGTGCTTAATGGTGGGCTGGAAATTCTGAAAACGGTCGATCTCCGTCAGCCGTTGCAAAGCGTACAAATGCCGTTTTTGCGCTTATATGGCTATCTTGACGGTCTGGTGCCGCGCAAAGTAGTGCCAATGCTGGATGAACTATGGCCTCACAGCAAATCATATATCTTCGCCAAAGCGGCTCATGCGCCGTTTATTTCGCATCCGGATGAGTTTTGTCACCTGCTGGTGGCGTTGAAGCAGAGGGTGTAGGTGGTAAGTAAGGGCAAATTATTGTGGGTCGATTAAATTTACCAGTTTACCGAGTACCTTACTAATCAATGTTTCATCGGCAACGGTATGAAATTTAGCGCCACGGGCAATAAGATCGACAGCTTTTAGCTGGTGACAAAGCACAACGCCATGCAGGTTACCGGTTTGCGTATCATGGGGGAGGACGTTCACCGTCACCCCTGTGGAACGTGCTGCATTTGCCTCTGTTGAAATCGGACAGCACATAGCAACTTTTAAGACATTGTTGAGTTCTTTGTCTGTTACCACAATGCAATAATGTGGACCCCGAAGTTCATGCCCGGCAACCGGAGCAGGGTTAAAATACCAGATCTCACCACGATGTGGCGTCCGTGCCTTTACCATGCTTCATTACCTTTTTTCCCTTCTGCCCATCCTTCTGTCGACTGATTTAGCTCCGTAATTTCGCTTTCATCGATCTGGCTCAACAATTGCGCGACGGTAAGACGCCCACGCGGCTTGTGCTCTGTGGCGCGCAAATTAACGCTATCGCCTTTTTTCTCCACGGTAATCTCTGTGCCCGGTGGCCAGCCAGGATCGGTGGCAAGATCTCGTGGGATAGTAACGATCATGGCTCCTCCTTGTTGCCGTAATCTTTCTGCAATAGTCATTAAACTCTCCTTTGTTTTATCAATGGATAATTTCTTTAAGCTCCTCCATCGTCAGGCTGGTAAATAAGATTATGTCTTCGTGGGGGATACCCGCTTTCAGCATCGTTTGGGCAATATCCAGGGCTTCCAGGCGTCGTCCTTGCTGTACACCTTGTTGTACCCCTTGACGATGTCCCTCCTGCCGCAATCTTTCCGCAATAGTCATTAAACTCTCCTTGTGTTTCGGTGAACGTTTGGCCACATCATCGATAAAATCGTTAAAACGTACCGCATCGCCTGTTTGTAGTATGTAATTAAACAGCCCTTTGATTTGTCTGTCATTAGCGTATCCACTACTTAATAAGCTGGCCATTTGCTCTACCAGTCCCATCAGGTCGCGTTGACGAATATGTTTTTGAATTAACTCCAGCAGCGCCATGCGTCGGTGTTGCATGATTTCATCATCAGGCATGACGGTGACATCAATCAGCGGAAATGCAGAGGCATAAAGCTGCCTTGCCAGGTTGGGATCGGCGAAACAATCCAGCCAACACAGCGAATAGGGATAGGGGCTTTCAATACCATGGTAAAACAACAACGGCACCACCATCGGCAACGTTTTGTATCCGGCATCCAGGTGATTTTGCATTGCGGCAATGGCGTAACGCATCATGCGAAATGCGATCAGTTTGTTTGAGGTGCTTTGATGTTCAATCAGGCAATAGATGTATCCTGGTCCTTGCTCGGTTTTCACCGACCACAGCACGTCAGAGTAGCTTTCACGCAGATCGTCATCAATAAAACAGCTCGACTCCAGCTTGAGGGTTTTCATATCACAGAGCGCGTGAATGGGGGCCGGTAAATGGAACGCAAGAAAATCGCGCGCCGTGTCCGGTTGGCGTAAAAAGAGTTTGAACAGTGCATCGTGTGGGGTGGAACTCTGCTTTTTGCTCATGGCGTTCCTTCACCTGTTGTTTGAATGCCGCGACTCTACGCGCCACTCCACACCTGTGCATTAGCCAGTTTTCATCCCTGCGAGACTCTTTCAGAGGAATTTACGTCGTGCTGCAAGAGTTGCATTTTTATGGAAAGTGGCACGCAAAAAAGCCCGGTAGCAAACGCATACCGGGCTTTTCAAAACAGGTGGTGGAACAATGTTGTGGAACAATGTTAACGCAACGCCCACCACTCACGCAGACAGGCTTTTCCTTCCGGGCAGCTTTTGCAACTGCCGGAGAGGCAGCCGTCAGGTTCTTCCTGAATTCGCACGGCTTTGCCCATACTTTCCAGTTGTTGCAGCATTGCGTTAATCATCGGTTGTGGAGTGTTCAGCGTCTGGCTGATTTGGGCCGCTTCCATACGGCCCCGTAACGCCAGCAAATCACGCACCTGGATGAGCGAAGCCATTGCCGTATCCTTAGTGGCAATCGCCAGAGGTGCTGGCTGCGCAGCAACTGCTTACCGATTTGCGCGTTGCCAGCAGTTCGATATCAACCCGGCTACGCGCGCGACGCAGCAGGCCAATGACCATGATGTTAAACAGGATCACCGCCAGAATGCACACCAGACTGTAGGTTGGGTGCTGGCTGTAGCTGGCAACCTGATAGAACAAGGTGGCGAGCGAGTAAGCGATATTCAGCCCCCACAGGATGGAGAAGCCCATCCAGCCACGGCTTGATTCACGAGCGATGGCGCCCATTACCGAGATGCACGGTACATACAGCAGGACAAAAATCAGATAGCTGTAAGCTGCTGCCGCGCTACCGAATTTTTGATCCATCACGCCCATCGCCCCGGTGCCCATTTCACCGTCGCCTTTGCTGGCTTCAATTGGGTTCATCAGTACGCTAAGGCTAAAGGTGTCTTTCAGACTCTGCCAGGTTTCATCTACCGCGCTGAACAGCTCTTCACCAAGGTTGAATTCCGCCGGATTGAACTCTTCGTCCTGAATATTTTCTGCGGTGTAGAGGGTGTTGAGCGTACCCACCACCACTTCTTTCGCCATGGCACCCGTGAACAGGCCAACCGTTGCCTGCCAGTTATCTTCATGTACACCAATCGGCTTGAAGACCGGGGTTATCACACGGCTGACAGAAGCCAGCGCTGAGTCGTTGATGTTGTCGACGATTTTCCCGCTTAGCGAGAAGCTGTTGAAGGCACTCAGGAAAATACTGACGATGATAATCACTTTACCGGCGCGCAGAACGAAACCTTTCAGACGCTGCCAGGTCTGGATAATCAGGCTCTTAACGTGTGGTACGTGGTATACCGGCAACTCCATGACAAACGGCGTCGCTTCACCGCGCATGATGGTGTATTTGAGCATCAGGCCAGTCAGCACAGCCATCACGATACCCAGCATATACAGTGAGAACACAGCCAGCGCGCCGTTCTGCCCAAAGAACGCAGCCGCAAATACCGCGAAGATTGCCAGACGTGCGCCGCAGGACATAAATGGAGCCATCATGATGGTCATCAGGCGTTCACGCGGTGCATCAAGGGTTCGCGCGCCCATCACCGACGGCACGTTACAACCGAAGCCAACAATCAATGGCACAAAAGATTTACCCGGTAATCCCAACGCCTGCATCAGACGGTCCATCACAAACGCCGCACGCGCCATATATCCGGAGTCTTCCAGGAAGGAGAGGAACAGGTACATCATGCCAATTTGCGGCACCAGTGGCAGAACGGTGTTAATGCCACCACCCAGGCCCTGGGCGAGGAAGATAGTCAGCCAGTCCGGGAAGTGGAGTGTGTAACCAATCCACTGAATACCATGTACAAACAGCGCCACGGAACCGACGTCAAACAGCGGTTGTAGCGCCCCGCCGATATTGATAGCCAGCAGGAACATCAGGTACATCACAAAGAGGAAAATCGGCAGACCAAGGAATCGGTTAAGCACGATTTTATCTACGGCAGTGGTGAAACGGCTGGGTTCTGCCGTCAGGGTGTTGCTCACCACATCACAGATGGCGGCAATACACTGGTAACGCGCATCGGCAATGTGTAGCGCCGGATCGTCCATCTCATTACGCAGACGGGCGAGAGCAGCATCCAGATGCTGCGATGCTTCACCAGCGTAGGCGCGGCTGTAAATATCGCCTTCCAACATTTGCAGACCCAGCCAGCGGCGATGTTTCAGCGGGATGTCGGACGGCATCACTTTCGCCAGTGCGTCGGCTTCATTGATTAGCGGTTGGGCGTAATGCACCAGTTCTACATTCTCGTTGGCTTTGTAGCGGTCAATTGCCAGTTTCAGCGCTTCAATACCACGACCACGAGTGGAGACCAGTGGAACCACCGGGCAGCCAAGACGCGCCGCCAGGGCATCAATTTCAATGCGAATATTTTGCTTCTCGGCAATGTCGAGCATGTTCAGCGCCACGATGCACGGAATACCCAGCTCCAGTAGTTGCAGCGTCAGGTAAAGGTTACGTTCAAGGTTAGACGCATCCACCACGTTAATCAGCAGATCGGCATCGCCGCTTAAAATGTAGTGACAGGCGATTTGCTCATCCAGCGAAGTCTGCGAAGAGATGGTGGTCAGAGAATAAGTGCCGGGCAGATCCACCAGGGTGACCTGATGATCGGTTGTGGTGAACTGACCCTCTTTACGTTCGACGGTAACACCAGCCCAGTTTCCTACACGCTGACGAGCCCCGGTGAGCTGGTTAAATAAAGTTGTCTTGCCAGAATTTGGATTACCAATTAAGCCAATGGTTAATTTTTTCATTGTTATTCTCACCGTATTAACAGGAAACCGCTTCCACTTCTAATAAGGCCAGATCTTTTTTCCGTAATACCAGGCTTACACGACGGGTTTCGATATGAATAGGATCACCGAGTGGAGCGACGCGCACCACATTAAAAGAGGAGCCAGGTAACATGCCAAGAGAAAGCAGCTTCTGACGATATGCCGGGCTAATTTCACGGGAAAAGCCAGTGATTTTCCACGCAGTATCTGGGGTGTATTGCATAGGTGCCTACTTGTTTCTCGCTATACTCGTCATAATTCAAATTGCATGTGCTGCGGCTTCGGTCGCTCACCCCAGTTACTTACTGGGGTAAGTAACTGGGGACTCTCTCACTTGCCGCCTTCCTGCAACTCGAATTATTTAGAGTAAAACTGGTTAACTACCTCATGGGGCGTTTGACAGCGACATGAGACCAGATGATTCGCCAACGAAGGAGAGATTAAATAATCAACAGTACAATGATAATGAGAATGGTTTCTATCAGCAATACTTAAAATGTGTGCGAATGTTGGTTTAGATAATAATTTGCGCCAATGTTGATGTGGCTCAAGGTTATATCTTGGTCAAAATAAAATTCGAGTGACGAATTATTAGGGCAGCTTGATGTTTAATTAAGGTTTCAGTTGTTAATGATGTGATAAATATTAGCGGAATATATTGTGGTTTTGGCTGTGGAATAAAAATACCGGAGCCAGGCAAGTGCACGGACGGTCCCCTCGCCCCATCGGGGAGAGGGCTAGGGAGAGGGGGGAAAGTTGTGCCTGTTTTGACCCGTAAGCGAGTTTGTCAGCAATCTCAAATGCCGGAGATGTTCTCCGGCACTTTTATGTCAGTTAAGGCGTTTATTGCCAGATGCGGCGTGAACGCCTTATCTGGCCTACGAACCCGTGCAAAGCTGAACCGTAGGCCAGTCATAGTGTTTAACGCTTTTTACCCATTGCTGCTGCCAGCGCATCCATCATCGCACTGTTACCGGCAGGCTGCGTTTCACGGCCACGCGGTTTTGCTGCCGGGCGGTTGTTTTGCGGACGATCGTTACCGCCGCCACGACGGACATTGGTTTCACCAGGCTGTTCGTCCAGGCGCATGGTCAGGGCGATACGTTTACGCTGGAGATCCACTTCCAGCACTTTCACCTTCACAATGTCACCCGCTTTCACCACGGTGTGCGGATCTTCCACAAACTTATTCGACAGGGAAGAGATGTGAACCAGACCGTCCTGATGTACGCCGATATCGACAAACGCGCCAAAGTTGGTGACGTTGGTGACTGCACCTTCGAGGATCATACCCGGTTGCAGGTCGTTCATTGTCTCGACGCCATCGGCAAACTGAGCGGTTTTAAATTCCGGACGCGGGTCGCGACCCGGTTTTTCCAGCTCTTTGATAATGTCGGTTACCGTCGGCACACCGAATTTCTCATCGGTAAAGTCAGAGGCTTTCAGGTTACGCAGTTCGCTGCTGTTACCCATCAGATCTTTCAGTGCCTGTTGCGTTGCCGCCAGAATGCGTTCGACCACCGGATAGGCTTCCGGGTGAACGGTAGACGCGTCCAGCGGGTTATCGCCGTGGTTAATACGCAGGAAGCCCGCACACTGCTCGAAGGCTTTAGGCCCTAAACGGCTAACTTTTAACAATTGCTGACGGTTTTTGAATTGCCCATTCTCATCGCGCCAGGCAACGATGTTTTGTGCCATCATGCGCGTCAGACCCGCCACGCGAGTTAACAGCGGAACAGAAGCGGTGTTGAGATCGACGCCAACGGCGTTTACGCAGTCTTCCACCACTGCATCCAGTTTGCGAGCCAGTTGTGTCTGGCTGACGTCATGCTGATACTGACCCACGCCGATGGATTTCGGATCGATTTTCACCAGCTCCGCCAGCGGATCTTGCAAACGACGGGCGATAGATACCGCGCCACGCAGAGAAACATCGAGATCCGGGAACTCCTGTGCTGCCAGTTCGGAAGCAGAGTAAACCGATGCGCCTGCTTCGCTGACGATCACTTTTTGCGCCGTCACTTTCGGGAACTGCTTCTGAACGTCGAGATAGAAACGCTCGGTTTCGCGGGAAGCCGTACCGTTACCAATCGCCACCAGTTCAACGTTATGTTTTTCACACAGAGCAGCAACGGTCATCGCTGCTTTTGCGGCCTGCCCGGTGTGCGGATAAATGGTGTCGGTTGCCACCAGTTTACCGGTCGCATCGACTACCGCTACTTTTACCCCGGTACGCAGACCCGGATCGAGGCCCATCGTCGCACGCAGCCCGGCAGGAGCCGCCATCAGCAGATCATGCAGGTTACGGGCAAAAACGTTGATTGCTTCATCTTCTGCGCGTTCGCGCACGGTGCCCATCAGTTCGGTTTCCAGATGCATCAGCACCTTGATGCGCCAGGTCCAGCTCACCACGCCCTTGCGCCAGCTATCCGCCGGAGCATTGTTCAGGCGCAGGCCGAGGTGATCCATAATGATTTGTTCGCAATAGCTCTCTTTCGGTGGCTCGTCGAACTGCGGATCGGCATTCAGCGAAAGCTGGAGTACGCCTTCATTACGCCCACGGAACATCGCCAGCGCGCGGTGAGAGGGCACCGTTGACAGCGGTTCGTGATGATCGAAATAGTCGCGAAATTTTGCCCCTTCCTCTTCTTTACCGCTCACTACGGTTGAGACCAGATGTGCGTTCTTCCACAGATAATCACGCACTTTCGCCAACAGGGCGGCATCTTCGGCAAAACGTTCCATCAGTATATAGCGCGCGCCGTCCAGCGCGGCTTTGGTATCCGCTACGCCTTTATCAGCATCAACAAATTGCGCAGCGGCAATTTCCGGCGTTTGCGATGGATCGTTCCACAACAGGTCAGCTAACGGCTCAAGACCTGCTTCAATGGCGATTTGCCCACGGGTGCGGCGTTTAGGTTTGTAGGGCAGATAGAGGTCTTCGAGTTCGGTTTTGCTCAAAGTGGCGTTGATGGCATTCGCCAGCTCATCGGTGAGTTTACCTTGCTCAGAAATGGACTTGAGGATCGCCTGACGTCTCTCTTCCAGCTCGCGCAAATATCCCAGACGCGTTTCCAGATTACGCAACTGCGTGTCATCCAGACCGCCGGTGATTTCCTTACGATAACGTGCGATAAACGGCACGGTATTCCCTTCGTCAAGCAGGCGAACGGCGGCTTCAACCTGTTCCGGGCGCGCCTGAATTTCACCCGCAATAATGCGGCAGAACGAATCATTCATCATGGTTTGAGTTCATCTTTTCGGATCAAAAATCAGGGGATAGTTATACGGACTGGCTGGCAAAAATGCCAGCCATCGGCAGGAGGTTAAGACTCTTCCTTACGGTTTCACGTACTCGATGGCATTAACATACCAGCTCGCTTCTCCGGCAGGGGTATTCACCACCGCCAGATCGCCAACCTCTTTTTTCAGCAATGCGCGGGCCATTGGGGAATCAATAGAGATGTAATCTTTACGGCCAAAAATTTCATCGTAGCCGACGATACGAAAACGGTGGGTAACACCATCGTCGTTTTCAATCTCCACCCACGCGCCAAAGAACACTTTGCCTTCCTGCTGCGGGGAATAATCGACGATTTTGAGATTTTCCATGCATTTAGTGAGGTAGCGCACGCGGCGGTCGATTTCACGCAGGCGCTTTTTATTATACTGATAGTCAGCATTTTCGCTGCGGTCGCCCAGACTTGCAGCCCAGGTCACCTTTTTTGTGACCTCGGGGCGTTCTTCACGCCAGAGATAATTGAGCTCTTGTTTGAGTTTTTCATACCCTTCCCGGGTAATCAGGGGCGTTTTCATCTCGTTGATTCCCTTTGTCTGTTTGATAATGCGCACATTGGGTATAACGTGATCATATCAACAGAATCAATAATGTTCCGCCGAATAAATTGTATACTTAAACTGCTGTTTAATATGCTTTGTAACAATTTAGGCTGAAATTTATACCAGATTTAGCTGGTGACGAACGTAAGCTTTTTTAAGAATACACGCTTACAAATTGTTGCGAACCTTTGGGAGTATAAACAATGCAAGAGAACTACAAGATTCTGGTGGTCGATGACGACATGCGCCTGCGCGCGCTGCTGGAGCGTTATCTCACCGAACAAGGCTTCCAGGTTCGAAGCGTCGCTAATGCAGAACAGATGGATCGCCTGCTCACCCGTGAATCTTTCCATCTTATGGTACTGGATTTGATGTTACCTGGTGAAGATGGCTTGTCGATTTGCCGACGTCTTCGTAGCCAGAGTAACCCGATGCCGATCATTATGGTGACGGCGAAAGGGGAAGAAGTTGACCGTATCGTTGGCCTGGAGATTGGCGCTGACGATTACATTCCGAAACCGTTTAACCCACGTGAACTGCTGGCTCGTATTCGTGCGGTACTGCGTCGTCAGGCGAACGAGTTGCCGGGCGCGCCGTCGCAGGAAGAAGCGGTAATTGCTTTCGGTAAGTTCAAACTTAACCTCGGTACGCGCGAAATGTTCCGTGAAGATGAGCCGATGCCGCTCACCAGCGGTGAATTTGCGGTACTGAAGGCGCTGGTCAGTCATCCGCGTGAGCCGCTCTCCCGCGATAAATTGATGAACCTTGCCCGTGGACGTGAATATTCCGCAATGGAACGCTCCATCGACGTGCAGATCTCGCGTCTGCGCCGCATGGTGGAAGAAGATCCGGCGCACCCACGTTACATTCAGACCGTCTGGGGTCTGGGCTACGTCTTCGTGCCGGACGGTTCTAAAGCATGAGGCGATTGCGCTTCTCGCCACGAAGTTCATTTGCCCGCACGTTATTGCTCATCGTCACCTTGCTGTTCGTCAGCCTGGTGACGACTTACCTGGTGGTACTGAACTTCGCGATTTTGCCGAGCCTTCAGCAGTTTAATAAAGTCCTCGCATACGAAGTACGTATGTTGATGACCGACAAACTGCAACTGGAGGACGGCACGCAGTTGGTTGTGCCTCCCGCTTTTCGTCGGGAGATCTACCGTGAGCTGGGGATCTCTCTCTATTCCAACGAAGCTGCCGAAGAGGCCGGGCTGCGTTGGGCGCAACACTATGAATTCTTAAGCCATCAGATGGCGCAGCAACTGGGCGGTCCGACGGAAGTTCGCGTCGAGGTCAACAAAAGCTCGCCTGTCGTCTGGCTGAAAACCTGGCTGTCGCCCAATATCTGGGTGCGTGTGCCGCTGACCGAAATTCATCAGGGTGATTTCTCCCCGCTGTTCCGCTATACGCTGGCGATAATGCTGTTGGCGATAGGCGGCGCGTGGCTGTTTATTCGTATTCAGAACCGACCGTTAGTCGATCTCGAACATGCGGCTTTGCAGGTGGGTAAGGGGATTATTCCTCCGCCGCTGCGTGAATATGGTGCTTCGGAGGTGCGTTCGGTTACCCGTGCCTTCAACCATATGGCGGCTGGCGTCAAGCAACTGGCGGATGACCGCACGTTGTTGATGGCAGGGGTGAGTCATGACCTGCGCACGCCGCTGACGCGTATTCGCCTGGCAACGGAGATGATGAGTGAGCAGGATGGCTACCTGGCGGAATCGATCAACAAGGATATCGAAGAGTGCAATGCCATCATTGAGCAATTTATCGACTATCTACGCACCGGGCAGGAGATGCCGATGGAGTTGGCCGATCTTAATGCCGTGCTTGGTGAGGTGATTGCTGCGGAAAGTGGCTATGAGCGGGAAATTGAAACCGCGCTTGAGCCGGGCAGCATTGAAGTAAAAATGCATCCGCTCTCCATCAAACGCGCAGTGGCAAATATGGTGGTGAACGCCGCCCGTTACGGCAATGGCTGGATTAAAGTCAGTAGCGGTACGGAGCCGAATCGCGCCTGGTTCCAGGTGGAAGATGATGGTCCTGGTATTGAACCAGAGCAGCGTAAGCACTTATTCCAGCCGTTTGTCCGCGGCGACAGCGCGCGCACCATTAGCGGAACGGGGTTAGGGCTGGCAATTGTGCAGCGTATCATCGATAACCATAACGGGATGCTGGAGCTCGGCACCAGCGAGCGAGGCGGGCTTTCCATTCGCGCCTGGTTGCCTGTACCGGTCACGCGAGCGCAGGGCACGACAAAAGAAGGGTAAAAAAATGGGAGGCGATGAGCCTCCCGTTTTTTTCGCTTCTAATACATTATGCTCACAACACGAGAATATAGACTCATCGTGTTGATAAGATTATTCAACTTCCATATTGCTACTTACATTGCAAAAACCAACTTGATGAAGGTGAGCTATTTCACGAACTTTTTTCAATGCGTCATCTGCTACAGACCAGCTAAATGCCATATAGATAATATTTTTTCCAATTGAATAGTCGGTCAAATAAACATCTAATCCTGACTCATCCAGCTTATCGAACTGTTCGTCATCGGGGGCATCCGGCCCATTTAAATTAGGGAAGGTTTGAATCAGAGTTGAGTAAAAATTTCTAAGGGCGGGGCTGCTTATTTCTGAATTATTGTAGTCGTGTTGTTCACTCCACGAAGTTTGCTTCTCATACCATTCCATAAAAACAGCCGGATCTTGTGGGGCTGCACTACGTTCAAACACCATTAAATCGTAGCTCATTGATGCTTCCTTTCTACTATAAAAAATCCCCCGTATCTTGCGAAACGGGGGCTTTTGTCTCTTAACTTAACTGATTACAGCTTCGGGCCAGCAGCGACCAGCGCGGCACCCGCAGGGGTGTCGGTGTATTTATCGAAGTTGTCGATAAACAGTTTCGCCAGCGTTTCAGCTTTTTCCTGCCACTGTTCCGGAGAGGCGTAGGTGTTACGCGGATCGAGGATCTTCGTGTCTACGCCCGGCAGCTCGGTTGGGATCGCCAGGTTAAACATCGGCAGGGTGAAGGTTTCTGCGTTATCCAGCGAACCGTTCAGGATGGCATCGATAATGGCGCGGGTATCTTTAATGGAGATACGTTTGCCAGTGCCGTTCCAGCCGGTGTTAACGAGATATGCCTGCGCACCCGCCGCCTGCATACGTTTCACCAGCACTTCTGCGTACTGAGTCGGGTGCAGCGACAGGAATGCCGCGCCGAAACAGGCAGAGAAGGTTGGCGTCGGTTCGGTGATGCCACGCTCAGTACCGGCCAGTTTGGCGGTGAAGCCTGAGAGGAAGTGGTACTGGGTTTGATCGGCAGTCAGGCGAGAAACCGGCGGCAGTACGCCAAAAGCATCTGCGGTCAGGAAGATCACTTTAGTCGCGTGGCCCGCTTTGGAGACTGGCTTAACGATGTTTTCGATATGATAGATCGGATAAGAAACGCGGGTATTCTCGGTTTTTGAACCATCATCAAAGTCGATAGTGCCATCTTCACGCACGGTGACGTTTTCCAGCAGCGCATCGCGACGGATGGCGTTGTAGATTTCGGGTTCTGCTTCTTTCGACAGCTTGATGGTTTTCGCGTAGCAGCCGCCTTCGAAGTTAAATACGCCGTCATCATCCCAGCCGTGCTCGTCATCGCCAATCAGGCGACGTTTCGGGTCGGTGGAAAGGGTGGTTTTACCGGTGCCGGAAAGGCCGAAGAACACCGCAACATCGCCTTTCTCGCCAACGTTGGCGGAGCAGTGCATGGAGGCAATGCCTTTCAGCGGCAGCAGGTAGTTCATCATTGAGAACATCCCTTTCTTCATTTCGCCGCCGTACCAGGTGCCACCAATCAACTGCATGCGCTCAGTCAGGTTAAACGCAACGAAGTTTTCAGAGTTCAGACCCTGTTCTTTCCACTGCGGGTTGGTGCACTTCGCGCCGTTCATGACGATAAAGTCTGGTTTGAAATCTTCCAGCTCTTCATCACTCGGGCGAATAAACATGTTCTTGACGAAATGCGCCTGCCAGGCCACTTCGGTGATGAAACGCACGGAAAGGCGAGTGTCCGGGTTAGCGCCACAGAAAGCGTCAACGACAAACAGGCGTTTGCCGGAAAGCTGTTTGGTCACCAGGCCTTTCAGATGCTGCCAGGTTTCCGGAGAGAGAGGTTTGTTGTCGTTCTTACCTTTGCCTTTGTCGGCCCACCAGAAGGTATCGCGGGTAGTATCGTCACGGACGATATACTTATCTTTTGGTGAGCGGCCGGTGAAGATCCCGGTATCGACGGCAACAGCACCCAGGTTAGTTAACACCCCGCGCTCATAACCGGTCAGGTTTGGATCAAGCTCTTCCTGATACAACAGATCATAGCTTGGGTTGTAAACGATATCATGTACGTCACTGATACCATAAGCCTCGAGTTCTTGCGGGGTCAAACCATTGTTAACGCGCATTTCACTGCTCCTTAGCCAATATGTATTGCCTGAATAGTAAAGTCTTTTTGGGGGTGTTAACCGCGACAAGGCTCATAGATTTACGTATCTGGAGAAATTCATATTTGACAAAAAACTCCGTGATTCCTGTCACGAAACGGTTGCTATTATCGCAGAAATAGCATTCCCGGTGTGGAAAATGTTCTTAAAAGGTTAAAAATTGGTTTATATGGCAGGGATATTGTGAGCGTAATCGCATTCATTTATGAAACTGATGAAAATTCAATAGATAAAGTATCGATTCACCACGCTAACTTTTTTTGATTATTTTCTGAAAAAAGCAAATTAGTCCTGCCTGGATGCGATAATTAACTCTCCTTTCGAATCTGGATACCAACATGGACAACGTTGAACTTTCACCCGTAACACGCTGGGGAATGGTTGCTACCGGATTACTCCAGGGGCTGGTTTGCTACTTGCTGATAACCTGGCTTGCCGGAAAAAATAACAGTTGGATTGTCTATGGCGTGCCTGCGACCCTGGCGCTTTCATCTGTTTTACTCTTCACCGTGGTGTCCTTCAAACAGAAGCGACTTTGGGGATGGTTGGCGATAGTGTTGATTGCCACTCTCGGGATGAGCGGCTGGCTGAAGTGGCAAATTGATGGCATGAGTCCCTGGAGAGCGGAAAAGGCGCTTTGGGATTTTGGTTGTTATCTGCTGTTGATGGGAGTGATGTTGCTGCCGTGGATACAACAGAGCCTGCGTGTGCACAATGACATTACCCGCTATAGCTATTTTTACCAGTCGGTATGGCATAACGTACTTGTATTATTAGTGATTTTTATCACCAATGGCCTGACGTGGCTGGTGCTTTTACTGTGGAGTGAGTTATTTAAACTTGTTGGCATCACGTTTTTCAAAACGCTCTTTTTTTCAACCGACTGGTTTATTTATCTTACGCTGGGGCTGGTTACTGCGCTGGCGGTGATCCTGGCGCGGACACAGTCACGTTTAATTGACTCAATTCAAAAGTTGTTCACGTTAATTGCCACGGGTTTACTGCCGTTGGTGTCATTGCTGACGCTGCTGTTTATTATCACCCTGCCGTTTGCGGGCCTGAATGCGATTTCTCGCCATATCTCTGCCGCTGGGTTGCTTTTGACGCTGGCCTTTTTGCAACTGCTTTTAATGGCCGTTGTCCGCGATCCGCAAAAAGCATCAATTCCCTGGGCTGGCCCGTTGCGTTACCTGATTAAAACCGCTCTGCTGGTTACGCCGCTGTATGTGCTGATTGCCGCCTGGGCGTTATGGTTGCGGGTTGCTCAGTACGGCTGGACTGCCGAACGCTTGCATGGTGCGCTGGCTGTGGTGGTGTTACTGGTTTGGTCGCTGGGATATTTTGTCAGTATTGTCTGGCGTAAAGGGCAAAATCCCCTTGTTCTTCAGGGTAAAGTGAATCTTGCGGTTTCGTTGCTGGTGCTGGTAATACTGGTATTGCTTAATTCTCCAGTGCTGGACAGTATGCGCATTAGCGTGAACAGTCATATGGCGCGTTATCAGAGCGGCAAAAACACGCCAGACCAGGTGAGTATCTACATGCTCGAACAGAGCGGTCGCTATGGACGTGCGGCGCTCGAGTCGCTGAAAAGCGATGTCGAGTATATGAAAGAGCCGAAACGCAGACGGAGTCTGCTTATGGCGTTTGATGGAGTCCAGCGTCTTCAGCAGCGGATATCGGAAAAAGCATTAGCCGATAATGTATTAATTGCCCCAGGTTCTGGCAAACCGGATGCGACATTCTGGTCGGCAGTGATGAAAAATCTCTATAACGCGATGATATGTATTGAAAAAGACGCCTGTGTACTGGTTGAGCAAGATCTGAATAGTGATGGCAGGGCAGAGGGGATTCTTTTCGCTTTTAATAGTGAAAGATATATTGTTTATGGCTTTGATCCTGACAAGAAAGAATGGCAAGAGCTTACGATGAGTTTACTTCCGCGCGAAATAACGAAAGAAAAATTACTCACTGCTGCGAAGGAGGGAAAACTGGGGACGAAGCCTAAAGCGTGGCGCGATCTTACGGTGGATGGTGAAACGCTGGATTTGAATCTGAATGAGTGACAACGCGCATCTGATTTTTGCCGGATTCGGTGCGAACGCCTTATCTGACCTACAATAACTTGCGATTTATACCGTAGGCCTGATAAGCGCAGCGCATCAGGCTATTAAGACAAAAAATCCGGCAGAGTTGTCTCTGCCGGATTTACTAATTAATGAACCTGCGGGTCTGCCGGAGATGCGTTGTTGCGGATCCCGGCAATATCCATCGCATTGAACACATAGTGGTTACCACAGTAATCACAATGCATGTCAATTTCGCCTTCTTCCGCCAGGATGCTATCTACTTCTTCATCCGGCAGCGTTTTCAGCGCGTCGGCGCAACGTTCACGCGAGCAGGTGCATTTGAACTCAACATCCTGCGGATCGTAAACCGTCACTTCTTCTTCGTGATACAAACGCCACAAAACCTCGTTTGCCGGTAAGGTCAGCAGTTCTTCGGTTTTGATGGTTTCGGTCAGTGTCGCCAGGTGATTGAAGTCATCCTGCTGGGCATTTTGCGCAGGCATCACCTGCAACAGCATGCCGCCAGCGGCAGGCTTACCATCTACTTCGCCGGTGCGAATAAACAGGCGCGTCGGCAACTGTTCAGAACGCATAAAGTAATCTTCCAGGCAAGCTGCCAGGGTATCACCTTCCAGACCAACGACGCCCTGATAGCGTTCGCCTTCGCTCGGCGTAATGGTAATTACCACATAACCGTTACCGACCAGCGTTTTCAGATCGGCATTTTCTGGAATTTCGCCCTGCACGCGTGCGACGCCGCGCATCTGTTGTTTGTTGTTTCCGTTGATGACCGCCAGATTCATCGGGCCGTCGCCTTGTAGTTGCACGGTGATATCACCATCAAACTTCAGTGTAGCGGTCAGCAGGCTGGTTGCGACCAGCAGTTCTGCCAGCACGTTTTTCACCGGCTGCGGATAATCGTGATTCTCAAGGATCTGTTGCAGGGTTTCCGAAACGGTTACCAGTTCGCCGCGCACGGCAAAGTTTTCAAACAGATAGCGATGTAATTGGTCATGTTGCGGCATAATCATCTCTCTTGCAGGTGACAGTTATTCACTGTCGCCGTGTTTAAATCGTAACAGGTCGCGGCGCTCTTTTTTGTCCGGGCGTCGGTCCGGGTGCGGCATGGTTAAGGCATTAAGTTTACGTGCCAGCGCCATTTTTTCGCGTTTCTCTACACTTTCCGCAGTCTCTTCATACAGCAAGACCGCCTCGCTGGCGGGGCGACGCTGCTCAGTAATCGCCTTCACAATTACTGTTCGCTCGTCATTTCCCTGGCGCAGTGTGAGCGTGGCATTCAGTTCGACGACTTTACTCGGCTTGCTGCGCTGCCCGTTGTAATGCACCTTACCGCCTTCAATCATTTCGCGGGCCAGCGCGCGGGTTTTATAAAAACGGGCGGCCCATAGCCATTTATCCAGTCGAACCTCAACAGCAGGTTTTTCTTTCATGGCGTCTCCTTCACATTAGCGAGGGGATCAGGCGGCGGTAGTCATTCAGTGACGGATGGCGCTCATACTGTTTTTCAGCAATCCCTGAGTCGGGATTAGTAACGCCGAGGCAGTAACGAATACCAAATTGCGCGGCAGCGTCGAGAATCGCTTCGCTGTCATCAATAAACAGCGTTCTTTCAGCTTTCAGACCCGTAGCTTCGGCCACCGCATGCCATAACCGCTGATCCTCTTTCGGATAACCAAATGTGTGGGTGGAAAGTAATAAATCAAGGTGTGCGTCCAGACCGGTATGCTCGAGTTTTACCGCCAGATTGTGCGGATGGGCGTTAGTGAGCAAAATTCGCCGCTTGCCGCTGGCTTTCAGAGCTTCAAGAAACGGAATGGTATCTTCACGCAGCACGGCGCGTGGCCCCATTTCGGTGGTCATCGCGCAAATATCCAGGCCCAGTTGCTCACTCCAGTAATCAAGACAGTACCAGTTTAGCGTATGCTGCACGTCGTGATATTGCTGGCGCATATATTCCATCGCTTCTTGTGGCGTGACACCGTTCTGCGCGCCCCAGGTTTCGGGCACCAGCTTTTGCCAGAAATAGTTATCGAAAGCGAGGTCGAGCAGTGTGCCGTCCATATCCAGCAGAACGGTGTCTACGTCCTGCCAGGCAATGTTGATATGCATGGGGGAATCTCCAGAGTGAAGCAATTTGCGCGACAGGGTAGCATAACCTGCCGCGCAAACGTGTTATTCGATGAGGCTTTCTGAAGATGTCAGCAGTTTCGAATTCAGGCAGTTTTCGTAGTATTCCTGAATTTTTAGCATACGGGTACGGTGACGCTGGCATCGCCGCCAGGCCTGCACGCCATTATAGATGGCGCTGCCCAGCATCGTTAGCAACAGCAATGTCGTGCCCAGATAGCGCCACAGTCCGGAGCGATCCGGGATGGGGTGCAGGCCGATATGCTGCGTGCCGTTGGCGTCGGTGAAAATTTTGGTGACGATCCCCTCGGCGTTAAAAGGCGTATGCATCAACATTTGTGCCAGCTTCTGGAAGGCGTTCCACTGCTCTTGTGGCGGATAATCATAAAGCGAAACCGCAGGCCACGGTTGATCGACTAAATCACTGCCTTCGTCGCTGACAATCAGGAATCCTCCCGGTGCCGGGCTATTCAGTGATTGCGCCGCTCGCGCCGTTTCATGAGTGATGAATGGTGCTGTAGAGGTTTCCACCAGGTTATCGAGTGATTCTGCACTCACCGGGCGGAGTAACACATTGACACCGTCGAGTTTTCCGGCGTTGGCGCGTTTTACCAGTGCGTCCCAGTCCTTACTGTTGCCGAGATTTACCAGCGCATTTTTCAACCGTACACAATCATCTTTGGCAGCACAGAGATCAGCCGTCTTCAGCACAATGTCGCCAAAGTCATCAAGCAGTACCATGCCGGATTTCTGAATTGCTGAACGCAATGAGGCGCTGACGCGAGATTCATCATCCGGTTTCGGGTGCAACTGGCGGTTTACTGCCTCGGTCAGTGCCGTGGCCTTGTTGACCAGTTCAGACTCTGGTAATGGCAATGAACGGGCGTCATTCCAGATGATCTGCGAGCAGTCAAATGGCAAAAACGGTGAATTAGTTTTCGCGCTCCAGGTGCCGGAAGTGCGGATATTACACATCCCTGTACCGCTAAGACGTAAGGTATCGCCTACACGTACTCCGGCATCTGCCAGTTGTTTAACGCTGGTGGCCTCAATGGTCTGCGCGCCTTTCATCCAGGAGAGGGTGAATTTCAGCGGCATATCCAGCGGGATCCAGAACAGCAGCATAAACAGCACCAGCAGCGATCCGGCAGCGATAACCGTACTGCGTAGCCAGTGTTGCAGCGGGAAGTTTTTCACTTCGTCATGCAGCGAAAGATAGCGTCCCTGGCGTACCACATGCCGATCAAGGTAGATATCGATATCCGTTTGCTGCCCCAGATCCTGGGCAATATAAGGCTGCCAGTGCGCGGGATAGACCAGGTCGATAATACCGAGCGAGATATTGTTGATTTGTTCCTGATCGTTTTCGCCAAATAATCCCCAACGACGCGGCGTACCACGCAGACAGTGGATCTCCCGCAGGGATGATTTTGCCGGCGGTGCAAATAGTCCCCACAGGCCTGCTCCCAGCAGCAGTAATGCGCCACCAGCCAGCCACGGAACAAAGACATCCGGGGTAATCAGGCAGAAAAAGAACATCAGGAAGGAGGCGACAATCAGTAACGCTTCACGCAGCCCACGCGGGCGACTAAGCGCATACTCTTCGTGCGTTTCTTTGCGAATATTGAGTAATTCAATTTGTTCGCTTTCTTCTCCGCGAATCGACGCCTGCGTTGACGGGACTGGCTGTAACGCATAGCCGCGAGTTTCCTGCATGTATTCTTGCAGCGTATGACCGTTGAGTGAAATAACCAGCGGCAGCGAATCGGTATGGATCAGTTCAACGGTATTTTCATCGTTGATGTACTGCTCCCAGAACGGGGGCAGGTGGACTTCCACCGAATCGAGATAGTAACGCCATTTGTTTGGATCGTCGGTAGAAATGCCATAACGCGTGATGGCGTGCGTCAACATCATGACGTTGTTGCTTTCGGCGTTCAGGGTCAGAGAAACAGGAGCCGTGCTGGCACCCGTTGGGCCGGGAACCTGCAAAACCTGCGTCAGACTGTCGAGATAATTTTCAACGGCGCTACGTTCTTCAGAAGTGAGTTTGCGCGTTTGCGCATCAGCGAAGGCGTTAGCCCAGGACAGTGGACGTCGCCTGGAGCGTACTTTTATCAGCCATCCTGCAAGTAGTGAGCAGGCCAGCAAAGCAGCTAAAAAAATCACAATGGTGCTCATGCTTTCCCCATCTTACTTAATTTGTCAGGTGTGGTTAGTCGCATCCTGGACACAATATAGGATTCTGCGGTTGGCTATCGGCAAGCGTGGAGTTGAACTTGAGCATCATTAAGCGCATCCCAGTAACCGCTGATCATAGCAAACCCTCTGAGGGCGGAATATCAGCAAATTCCTGGACTTATTTCAACCTATTGACTTTTTATTTGATTTGAGAATGATTATTTATTAGGTTACGTAAATGTAAATAACATGCAATTCACATTGCCGAAAGCGTGTCCGATATCGCACAATAACTGCTGATTTCACAGCATAGATTCCACGATGAGCAAATCATTACAAAAACCCACCATTCTGAATGTTGAAACTGTAGCCCGTTCCCGATTGTTTACCGTCGAAAGCGTGGATCTGGAGTTCAGCAACGGCGTGCGGCGTGTTTATGAACGAATGCGTCCAACCAACCGGGAAGCCGTGATGATTGTGCCGATTGTGGACGATCACCTGATTTTGATCCGCGAATACGCAGTGGGAACTGAATCCTACGAGTTAGGATTTTCGAAAGGGTTAATTGACCCCGGTGAAAGTGTCTATGAAGCCGCTAACCGCGAGCTAAAAGAAGAAGTGGGATTTGGTGCGAACGATCTGACTTTCTTGAAGAAGCTCAGCATGGCACCGTCTTACTTTTCCAGCAAAATGAATATCGTGGTGGCGCAGGATCTCTACCCTGAATCGCTGGAAGGCGATGAGCCAGAGCCGCTGCCGCAAGTGCGCTGGCCGCTGGCGCATATGATGGATTTGCTCGAAGACCCTGATTTCAACGAAGCGCGCAATGTCAGTGCGCTGTTCCTGGTACGTGAGTGGTTGAAGGGGCAGGGGCGGTTGTAAATACGTGAGGCTTGCCTGATGCGCTACGTTTATCAGGCCTACGCGGTTCCTGCAATATATTGAGTGTTCACGATTTTGTAGACCAGATAAGGCACTTGTGCCGCATCCGGCAAAAAAAGCCCGACAACATTAACGTTGCCGGGCGTCGTTTTTAGAACAATTCCTGCGCCTCACCATTATCGATAATGGTCGTTCCCACCTCGCGCACCGCCTGCTGTGTAGGCTGCGTACCTTCGATGAAATACTCTTCGCGGCTGTTGCCACCATTAGCCAGTTGCCCGGTGCTGCGATCGATATTCACCGTCACAATGCCTGGTGGCGGTGTCAACGGTTGTTCCGGCACGCCTTCCAGCACGGCTTTCATATAAGCATCCCATGCTGGCTGCGCGCTCTTCGCTCCACCTTCATAACCCGAGATCTGATCTTTAATCGCGCCGGAAGCCGTGGTGTGGCCGAGATTGCGGCGGTGATCGTCAAAGCCAATCCATACCGAGGTCACAACGCCTGGACCGTAACCCGAAAACCACGCATCTTTCGAGCTGTTGGTTGTCCCGGTTTTCCCGCCAATATCATGACGTTGTAAATCACGGCCTGCGCGCCAGCCGGTGCCCTGCCAACCTGGTTCACCAAAGATATTGGTGTTCAGGGCGCTCTTAATCAGGAATGCCAGCGGTGTGCTGATGACGTGCGGTGCGTACTCTGGTGCGCCAGTCTTCGCCACTAATGTCTGATTAGCCTGCTCCAGTTGCGGCATTGGAACGGAAACATTCTGCTGCGAGCGAGAGGTAGCAACATCTTCAACGTCGCTATTTTCCAGCACGTTCGATTTTTGCGTATCACCGTAAATCACCGGAATATCACATTCCGGGCAGGCTACTTTCGGTTTAGCTTCGAAAATCACGCCACCCTGGTCGTTTTCAATTTTGCTGATAAACCAGGGGTCAACTAGGAAGCCACCATTAGCCATCACTGCGTACCCACGCGCCACCTGTAGCGGCGTGAAGGAAGCAGAACCCAGCGCCAGCGATTCAGTGTGGACAATGTTTTGTGCCGGGAAGCCGAAGCGTTGCAAATACTCTGCGGCATAGTCCACGCCCATCGCACGCATCGCTCGTACCATTACCACGTTTTTCGACTGACCCAGCCCCTGGCGTAAACGGATTGGACCGGCATACTGCGGTGGTGAGTTTTTCGGCTGCCAGTCTGAACCCGCGCCTGCATCCCAGCGGGAAATCGGCACATCGTTCAACATACTTGCCAGCGTCAGACCTTTATCCATCGCTGCGGTGTAGAGGAAAGGCTTGATATTCGAACCAACCTGACGCAGCGCCTGGGTGGCGCGGTTAAATTTGCTCTGGTTGAAGTCAAAGCCACCAACCAGCGCCATAACCGCGCCGTTTTGTGGATTGATAGATACCAGCGCTGAGTTCACTTCCGGCACCTGTGCCAGCCACCAGGCATCGCCCATCTGGCGAACCCAGATTTGCTGACCTGTTTGCACAACATCGCTCACTTTACGCGGCGTCGGTCCCTGCTGAGTATCTGAACGATAAGGCCGCGCCCAGCGCACTCCTTCCATTCGCAGCGTTACAGATGTTCCGTCCGCCAGCATTGCTGTCGCTTCCTGCGGGTTGGCGCGGGTGACCGCGGCAGGCAGCAGCGGACCATAGGTCGGCAGCGCCTTCAGCGTATCGGTAATCTTTTTGTCATCCCACGCTGACTCACCTGCTTTCCACAGCACATTGGCTGGGCCGCGATAGCCATGACGCATGTCGTAGTCCAGAACGTTATTACGTACTGCTTGCTGTGCGGCCTGCTGCACTTTGCGGGTAATGGTAGTGTAAATGCGATAACCGTCTTCATAAGCGCTTTCGCCGTAACGGTTATACATCTCCTGGCGTACCATTTCGGTGAGATACGGCGCTGAGAAGGCGATCTCCGGTGCGTGATAGTTGGCGTTAACCGGCTCAGTGCGTGTCTGAGCGTACTGCTGTTGAGTGATATACCCTTCGTCCAACATTCGCGACAGCACGACGTTCCGTCGCGCAACGGCACGATCCATAGAGTAGAGCGGGTTGAAGGTGGAGGGGGCTTTCGGTAGCCCGGCAATCACCGCCATTTCGTTCAGCGTCAATTGATCGACCGTTTTACCGAAATAGACTTGTGCCGCAGCACCGACACCATAGGCGCGGTAACCGAGGTAAATCTTGTTCAGATAAAGCTCGAGGATTTCGTCTTTCGTCAGCAACTGTTCAATACGAATCGCAAGGAAGACTTCCTTAATTTTACGCATCAGCGTGCGTTCTGGACTCAGGAAGAAGTTTCTCGCCAGTTGTTGGGTGATGGTGCTCGCCCCTTGTGATGCGTGGCCGGAGAACAGCGCCACGCTTGCCGCACGGAAGATCCCCACCGGGTCAACACCGTGATGCTCGTAGAAGCGGCTGTCTTCCGTCGCAATAAAGGCTTTCACCATTTCCGGCGGGATTTGATCCAACGTAACCGGAATACGACGTTTTTCACCGTATTGAGCAATTAGCTCGCCATCGGCACTGTAAATCTGCATCGGAATTTGCAGGCGTACATCTTTTAATGTCGCCACATCCGGCAGTTGTGGCTCGATGTAGCGGTAGAGGCCATAAATCGAGCCTGCTCCCAGCAGAATGCAACAGACTGCAAGGATCAATAAATACTTTACGAACTTCACTGGAAATTTCCCATTTAGTTTCATTTGGGCAGTTTATAAACAAACGCGCGGTAGTATAAAGGCAAGCCAGACGCATTGATATACCCGTCAGAGTGACGGGGGATAAGGAGATCATCACAATGGCATTTAAGATCTGGCAAATTGGTTTGCATTTACAACAGCAAGAAGCGGTGGCGGTTGCTATCGTGCGTGACGCTAAAGAATGCTTTTTACAACGCTGGTGGCGCTTGCCGCTGGCAACAGACATTATCAAAGATGGGCGCATTATTGACGCGGAACGGCTGGCCAAAACGTTGTTACCGTGGAGTCGTGAACTGCCGCGCCGTCATCACATTATGTTGGCATTTCCTGCCAGCCGCACGTTACAGAGGGCAATACCGCGTCCGGCGATGTCCCTCGGTGAACGGGAGCAAACGGCCTGGCTGACAGGTACGATGGCCCGCGAGCTGGATATGGAACCGGACTCCCTGCGCTTTGATTACAGCGAAGATTCGCTAAGCCCTGCTTATAACGTGACCGCTGCGCAAAGCAAAGAGCTGGCGACGCTGCTTACCCTGGCAGAAAGATTGCGTGTTCACGTTAGTGCGATTACCCCAGACGCCTGCGCTTTGCAGCGATTCCTGCCTTTTTTACCCTCTCATCAGCGGTGCCTGGCCTGGCGTGATAACGAACAGTGGCTATGGGCGACGCGTTATAGCTGGGGGCGCAAACTGGCGGTAGGGATGACAAGCGCGAATGAGCTGGCGGCGGCGTTAGCTGTTGACCCCGAAAGTGTCGCGATATGTGGTGAAGGTGGGTTTGACCCCTGGGACGCGGTTTCTGTTCGTCAGCCGCCGCTACCGCCGCCTGGTGGAGACTTCGCTATTGCGCTGGGTCTGGCGCTTGGGGAGACGCGCTGATGAATCCGCCAATCAATTTTTTGCCCTGGCGACAGCAACGCCGGACAACCTTTTTTCGCTTCTGGTTGCTGATGTTCGTTGCTCCTTTGCTGTTGGCTGTTGTGATAACGCAAATGCTGCGTCTGACAAGCAACGCCGAAGCTCGCGTAGATGCTGTTTTACTTCAGGCAGAACAGCAAATTGCCCGTGGCTTACAGGTTACTAAGCCGCGTTTGCTGGAGCGCCAACAATTTCGCGAACAGCGTTTGCAACGTCAGCGCCAGCGACAATTTACCCGCGACTGGCAATCTGCACTGGAGTCACTGGCGACGCTTTTACCGGAGCACGCCTGGCTGACCACGATAAGCTGGCAGCAGGGAACGCTGGAGGTAAAGGGACTTACGGCGAACATTACCGCGTTAAATGCGCTGGAAACGTCACTTCGTCAGGATGCTACTTTTCAGCTCAACCAGCGTGGGGCCACGCAGCAGGATGCACAAGGACGCTGGCAATTTGAGTATCGGTTAACAAGGAAAGTTAGCGATGAACACGTTCTTTGACTGGTGGTATGCCACATCACCCCGTATCCGCCTGTTTGGGTGGACGCTCTGGTTGCTGGTGTTATTCACGCTCCTCTTTCTTTCATTGGCACGCCAGGAAGAGAGCGATGCATTAACCCGACTGCGAGCAACGAATCACCAGCAATCCGTCGCACTGTATCGCCTGGTAGATACCACTCTCATCAGCGAAGAAAAGACATTGCCATTTTCGCCGCTGGATTTTCAGTTGCCCGGCGCGCAACTGGTTTACTGGCACCCGTCCGCCCAGGGAGGCGAGTTGGCGTTGAAAACGCTTTGGGAAGCGGTGCCGTCTGCATTTACACGCCTGGCAGAACGCAATGTCAGCGTGAGCCGTTTTTCGTTAAGCGTGGAAGGTGATGAACTTTTGTTCACGCTACAACTGGAGACGCCACATGAGGGGTAAACGCTGGTTGTTGGCGGGTGTTGCATTATGCCTTTTAACGGGGATGCGTGACCCTTTTAAACCGCCGGAGGATATATGCCGGATTAGCGAACTCAGCCAGTGGCGTTATCAGGGAATAATAGGGCGAGGCGACCGCGTTATTGGCGTAATAAAAGATGGCCAAAAGAAATGGCGACGGGTACAGCAAAACGATGTGCTGGAGAATGGCTGGACGATTTTTCAACTGACGCCAGAAACATTAACGCTGAGAACCGGAAAAAACTGCGAACCGCCACAGTGGTTGTGGCAACGGCAAGGAGATAAAAATGAAGCAATGGATAGCCGCGCTACTGCTGATAATCATGATACCCATCGTACAGGCGGCAAAGCCGCAAAAAGTCACGCTGATGGTGGATGATGTTCCGGTAGCTCAGGTTTTACAGGCACTGGCTGAACAGGAAAAGTTAAACCTGGTGGTCTCGCCTGACGTCAACGGTACGGTGTCATTACATCTCACTGACGTTCCCTGGAAGCAGGCACTACAAACCGTAGTGAAAAGCGCCGGGCTGATAACGCGCCAGGAAGGCAACATTCTCTCGGTGCATTCTGTTGCCTGGCAGAATGACAATATCGCCCGTCAGGAGGCTGAACAGGCGCGGGCGCAGGCGAATCTTCCGCTGGAAAATCGCAATATTACTCTGCAATACGCAGATGCCGGAGAGCTGGCGAAAGCAGGGGAGAAGTTGCTTAGCGCCAAAGGCAGTATGACCGTCGATAAACGCACCAATCGCCTTTTGCTACGTGATAACAAAGCTGCGTTAACTGCGCTGGAACAGTGGGTTGCGCAAATGGATTTGCCGGTCGGGCAAGTTGAACTGTCGGCGCACATTGTCACTATTAATAAAAAAAGTTTGCGGGAATTGGGGGTGAAATGGACGCTGGCAGATGCGCAACAAGCTGGTGGCGTTGGGCAAGTGACCGCACTTGGAAGCGATCTTTCCGTGGCGACGGCGACGACGCATATCGGGTTTAACATTGGGCGCATCAACGGGCGTTTACTGGATTTGGAGCTTTCCGCACTCGAACAAAAACAACAACTGGATATTATCGCCAGCCCGCGTCTGCTGGCCTCGCATCTCCAGCCTGCCAGCATTAAACAAGGAAGCGAGATCCCGTATCAGGTTTCCAGCGGTGAAAGCGGCGCGACGTCGGTGGAATTTAAAGAGGCCGTACTGGGAATGGAGGTCACGCCTACAGTGTTACAAAAAGGCCGCATCCGGTTGAAATTACACATCAGCCAGAACGTGCCGGGGCAAGTACTACAACAGGCCGATGGCGAAGTGCTGGCGATTGATAAACAGGAGATCGAAACGCAGGTTGAAGTCAAAAGCGGAGAAACGCTGGCACTGGGCGGCATCTTTACCCGTAAAAATAAATCGGGACAGGATAGCGTACCGCTGCTGGGCGATATCCCCTGGTTCGGGCAATTATTTCGTCATGACGGAAAAGAAGATGAACGACGTGAGTTAGTGGTGTTTATCACGCCACGGTTGGTTTCCAGTGAGTAAATCACCGCAAAAACGGCGATGTTTTTATGCTGAACATGTTTCATCTATTTGACGTGCGCAGGTATTTAGCATACAAGGAGTACCGATTTGAGAGTCGGTGTTCCTTGCTGCCTGCGTTATATGATGGTGATTTATCTTTCACGCGGCATTTTGCTGTCTTTTTTACGCTAATCTTACCCGGTGATTTATCGCCAGAGCGGTGATAGCAAGGCAGTGCACCTGCAACGACCAGATATGCAGAGGGAGGGGCGATTTATTCAGTTGCCAAACCCGCTGGAGTATTGAGATAATTTTCAGTCTGACTCTCGCAATATCTTATGAGGTTTCAGTTCATGTCCTGCGGCGCTCTCTGAGCGAAGCGGGTTTATCATTAACGAATAGTCTTAGTAGTACCGAAAAAATGGCAGAGAAACGCAATATCTTTCTGGTTGGGCCTATGGGTGCCGGAAAAAGCACTATTGGGCGCCAGTTAGCTCAACAACTCAATATGGAATTTTACGATTCCGATCAAGAGATTGAGAAACGAACCGGAGCTGATGTGGGCTGGGTTTTCGATTTAGAAGGCGAAGAAGGCTTCCGCGAACGCGAAGAAAAGGTCATCAATGAGTTGACCGAGAAGCAGGGTATTGTGCTGGCTACTGGCGGCGGCTCTGTGAAATCCCGCGAAACGCGTAACCGTCTTTCCGCACGTGGTGTTGTCGTTTATCTTGAAACGACCATCGAAAAGCAACTTGCGCGCACGCAGCGTGATAAAAAACGCCCGTTGCTGCACGTTGAAACGCCGCCGCGTGAAGTTCTGGAAGCGTTGGCTAATGAACGCAATCCGCTGTATGAAGAGATTGCCGACGTGACCATTCGTACTGATGATCAAAGCGCCAAAGTGGTCGCAAACCAGATTATTCACATGCTGGAAAGCAACTAATTCTGGCTTTATATACACTCGTCTGCGGGTACAGTAATTAAGGTGGATGTCGCGTTATGGAGAGGATAGTCGTTACTCTCGGGGAACGTAGTTACCCAATTACCATCGCATCTGGTTTGTTTAACGAACCAGCTTCATTCTTACCGCTGAAATCGGGCGAGCAGGTGATGTTGGTCACCAACGAAACCCTGGCTCCCTTGTATCTCGATAAGGTTCGCGGCGTACTTGAACAGGCGGGTGTTAACGTTGATAGCGTTATCCTTCCTGACGGCGAGCAGTATAAAAGCCTGGCAGTGCTCGACACCGTTTTTACGGCGTTGTTGCAAAAGCTGCACGGTCGCGATACGACGCTGGTAGCGCTTGGCGGCGGTGTAGTGGGCGATCTTACCGGTTTTGCAGCGGCGAGCTATCAGCGCGGTGTTCGCTTCATTCAAGTCCCGACGACACTGCTGTCGCAGGTGGACTCTTCCGTCGGCGGCAAAACCGCAGTCAACCATCCCCTCGGTAAAAATATGATTGGCGCTTTTTATCAGCCAGCATCCGTGGTGGTGGATCTCGACTGTCTGAAAACGCTCCCCCCGCGAGAGTTAGCTTCGGGGCTGGCGGAAGTCATCAAATACGGCATTATTCTTGACGGTGAGTTTTTCAACTGGCTGGAAGATAATCTGGATGCATTGCTCGGTCTGGATGGTTCGGCAATGGCGTACTGTATTCGTCGTTGTTGCGAGCTGAAAGCAGAAGTTGTTGCTGCCGACGAGCGCGAATCCGGCTTACGTGCTTTACTGAATCTGGGACATACCTTTGGTCATGCCATTGAAGCTGAAATGGGCTATGGCAATTGGTTACACGGCGAAGCGGTTGCTGCAGGTATGGTGATGGCGGCGCGGACGTCGGAACGTCTTGGGCAGTTCAGTTCTGCCGAAACGCAGCGTATTATTACTCTGCTCACGCGGGCTGGGTTACCGGTTAATGGGCCGCGCGAAATGTCCGCGCAGGCATATTTACCGCATATGCTGCGTGACAAGAAAGTCCTTGCGGGAGAAATGCGCTTAATTCTTCCGTTGGCAATTGGTAAAAGCGAAGTTCGCGGCGGCGTATCGCACGAGCTTGTTCTTAATGCTATTGCCGATTGTCAATCAGCGTAACAACAAGAAAGGTCAGGCCGCTTATTAAGTGGTCTATTAGCTTCAGGTTAATTGCAACGTGGTAAGCATTAACCTTTTAGTGGGGTGTTAAATGGATGAATTCAAACCAGAAGACGAGCTGAAACCCGATCCCAGCGATCGTCGTACTGGTCGTTCTCGTCAATCTTCTGAGCGTTCAGAACGTACTGAACGTGGCGAACCGCAGATCAATTTTGATGATATTGAACTTGATGACACTGACGATCGCCGTCCGACTCGTGCGCAAAAAGAGCGCAATGATGAACCGGAAATCGAAGAAGAAATTGATGATTCCGAAGATGAAGCTGTGGATGAAGAGCGCGTAGAGCGTCGTCCGCGTAAGCGTAAAAAAGCAGCCAGCAAACCGGCTTCTCGTCAGTATATGATGATGGGCGTCGGCATTCTGGTTCTGTTGTTGTTGATCATCGGTATCGGTTCTGCGCTAAAAGCCCCCTCGACCTCTTCCAGCGATCAAACTGCGTCTGGTGAGAAGAGTATTGATCTTTCTGGTAATGCGGTCGATCAGGCGAATGGTGTGCAGCCAGCGCCGGGAACCACGTCTGCGCAAAATACCCAGCAGGATGTTTCTCTGCCACCGATCTCTTCTACGCCGACCCAGGGGCAATCCCCGGCGGCAATGGATGGGCAGCAACGTGTTGAAGTGCAGGGCGATCTGAATAACGCGCTGACACAACCACAAAATCAGCAGCAGTTGAACAATGTGGCGGTCAACTCCACGCTGCCGACCGAACCTGCGACTGTAGCCCCAGTTCGCAATGGCAATGCATCGCGTGATACGGCGAAAACGCAAACTGCTGAACGTCCGACCACCACGCGTCCGGCACGTCAGCAGACGGTGATTGAACCGAAGAAACCGCAAGCAACCGTGAAAACGGAACCGAAGCCAGTAGCACAACAGCCGAAGCATACTGAACCGGCTGCGCCAGTGGTGAGCACCAGGGCACCTGCTGCGACTTCTACGCCAGTAGCAACGCCTGCGCCAAAAGCGACCGCCAGCACGGAGCCTGCACAAACGGCATCTCCGGCGCAAACCACGGCAACACCAGCCGCTGGGGCGAAGACCACAGGCAATGTCGGCTCGTTGAAATCGGCACCGTCCAGCCATTACACTCTGCAGCTAAGCAGTTCTTCTAACTACGACAACCTGAACGGTTGGGCGAAGAAAGAGAATCTGAAAAACTACGTTGTCTATGAAACGACGCGTAACAGTCAGCCGTGGTATGTCCTGGTTTCTGGCGTGTACGCTTCGAAAGAAGAAGCGAAAAAAGCGGTATCTACATTGCCAGCCGATGTTCAGGCCAAAAACCCGTGGGCGAAACCGCTGCGTCAGGTACAGGCCGATTTGAAGTAATCAAGGCTATTTCCCGCAATGGTTTACCGTTGCGGGAACTGCCTGAAGCGCTGGATGCTGTCGGAGCTTTCTCCACAGCCGGAGAAGGTGTAATTAGTTAGTCAGCATGAAGAAAAATCGCGCTTTTTTGAAGTGGGCAGGGGGCAAATATCCCCTGCTTGATGATATTAAACGACATTTGCCTAAGGGCGAATGTTTGGTTGAGCCTTTTGTGGGTGCCGGGTCGGTGTTTCTCAACACCGACTTTTCTCGTTATGTCCTTGCTGATATCAATAGCGACCTGATCAGTCTCTACAACATTGTGAAGACGCGTACCGATGAGTACGTACAGGCTGCTCACGAGCTGTTTGTTCCTGAGACAAATTGCGCTGAGGTCTACTATCAGTTCCGCGAAGAGTTCAACAAAAGTCAGGATCCCTTCCGCCGGGCGGTACTGTTTTTATATCTGAATCGCTACGGGTACAACGGTCTGTGCCGTTACAATCTGCGCGGTGAATTTAATGTGCCATTCGGCCGTTACAAAAAACCCTATTTCCCGGAAGCAGAGTTGTATCACTTTGCCGAAAAAGCGCAGAATGCCTTTTTCTATTGTGAGTCTTACGCCGACAGCATGGCGCGCGCGGATGATGCATCCGTCGTTTATTGCGATCCGCCTTATGCACCACTTTCTGCAACCGCCAACTTTACGGCGTATCACACAAATAGTTTTACTCTTGAACAACAAGCGCATCTGGCGGAGATTGCTGAAGGTCTGGTTGATCGCCAGATCCCGGTACTGATTTCCAATCATGATACTGCGCTAACGCGCGAGTGGTATCAGCGCGCAAAATTGCATGTCGTCAAAGTTCGACGCAGTATAAGCAGCAACGGCGGCACACGTAAAAAGGTGGACGAACTGCTGGCTTTGTACAAACCAGGAGTCGTTTCACCCGCGAAAAAATAATTCTCAAGGAGAAGCGGATGAAACAGTATTTGATTGCCCCCTCAATTCTGTCGGCTGATTTTGCCCGCCTGGGTGAAGATACCGCAAAAGCCCTGGCAGCCGGCGCTGATGTCGTGCATTTTGATGTCATGGATAACCACTACGTTCCCAACCTGACGATTGGACCTATGGTGCTGAAATCCTTGCGTAACTACGGCATTACCGCCCCTATTGATGTACATTTGATGGTGAAACCGGTTGATCGCATTGTGCCGGATTTCGCTGCCGCAGGTGCCAGCATCATTACCTTTCATCCTGAAGCCTCAGAGCACGTTGATCGCACGCTGCAACTGATTAAAGAAAATGGCTGTAAAGCGGGTCTGGTGTTCAACCCGGCCACGCCGTTGAGTTATCTGGACTATGTGATGGATAAGCTGGATGTGATCCTGCTGATGTCAGTTAACCCCGGTTTTGGCGGCCAGTCTTTCATTCCGCAAACGTTAGATAAACTACGCGAAGTGCGTCGCCGCATCGACGAGTCTGGTTTCGATATCCGCCTGGAAGTGGATGGCGGAGTGAAGGTTAATAACATTGGCGAAATCGCTGCGGCGGGTGCGGATATGTTCGTCGCTGGTTCGGCCATTTTCGACCAGCCAGACTACAAAAAAGTCATTGATGAAATGCGCAGTGAACTGGCAAAGGTAAGTCATGAATAAGTTTGAAGATATTCGGGGCGTTGCCTTCGATCTCGATGGCACGCTGGTTGACAGTGCTCCCGGTCTTGCTGCCGCGGTAGATATGGCGCTGTACGCGCTGGAGTTACCTGTCGCAGGCGAAGAAAGAGTTATTACCTGGATTGGTAACGGCGCAGATGTTCTGATGGAACGAGCACTGACCTGGGCGCGTCAGGAACGTGCGACCCTGCGTAAAACGATGGGTAAGCCGCCTGTTGATGACGACATCCCATTGCAAGAACAGGTGCGTATTATGCGTAAGCTGTTTGACCGCTACTATGGCGAGGTTGCTGAAGAAGGGACGTTTTTGTTTCCACACGTTGCCGATACGCTCGGTGCGTTGCAGGCCAAAGGCTTGCCGTTAGGTCTGGTCACGAACAAACCGACGCCGTTTGTTGCGCCATTGCTTGAAGCTTTAGATATCGCCAAATACTTTAGCGTGGTCATCGGTGGCGATGACGTACAAAACAAAAAGCCGCATCCGGATCCGCTGTTACTGGTGGCTGAACGTATGGGCATTGCTCCACAACAAATGCTGTTTGTTGGCGACTCTCGCAATGATATTCAGGCGGCAAAAGCGGCCGGTTGTCCTTCTGTTGGCTTAACCTATGGATATAACTACGGCGAGGCTATCGAACTTAGCCAGCCTGATGTAATTTATCAGTCTCTCAATGACCTTCTGCCCGCATTAGGGCTTCCGCAAAGCGAAAATCAGGAATCGAAAAATGACTAAGCCCATCGTTTTTAGTGGCGCACAGCCTTCAGGTGAATTGACCATTGGTAACTACATGGGTGCGCTGCGTCAGTGGGTAAACATGCAGGATGACTACCATTGCATTTACTGTATCGTTGACCAACACGCTATTACCGTGCGCCAGGATGCACAGAAGCTGCGTAAAGCGACGCTGGATACGTTGGCACTGTATCTGGCTTGTGGCATCGATCCTGAGAAAAGCACCATCTTTGTTCAGTCCCACGTACCGGAACACGCACAGTTAGGTTGGGCGCTGAACTGCTATACCTATTTCGGTGAGCTGAGCCGGATGACTCAGTTCAAAGATAAATCTGCACGTTACGCTGAGAATATCAACGCTGGTCTGTTTGACTATCCGGTGCTGATGGCAGCAGATATCCTGCTGTATCAAACCAACCTGGTGCCGGTCGGTGAGGATCAGAAACAGCACCTGGAACTGAGCCGTGATATCGCCCAGCGTTTCAACGCGCTGTATGGCGATATCTTTAAAGTGCCAGAGCCGTATATTCCGAAATCTGGCGCGCGCGTAATGTCTTTGCTGGAGCCGACCAAAAAGATGTCCAAGTCTGACGATAACCGCAATAACGTTATCGGCCTGCTGGAAGATCCGAAATCGGTAGTGAAGAAAATCAAGCGTGCGGTCACTGATTCCGACGAGCCGCCAGTAGTTCGCTACGACGTGCAGAACAAAGCGGGGGTTTCTAACCTGCTGGATATCCTTTCTGCAGTGACTGGCCAGAGCATCCCGGAGCTGGAAAAACAGTTCGAAGGCAAAATGTATGGTCATCTGAAAGGCGAAGTGGCAGAAGCGGTTTCCGGAATGTTGACTGAATTGCAGGAGCGTTATCACCGTTTCCGCAATGACGAAGCCTTCCTGCAACAGGTGATGAAAGACGGCGCAGAAAAAGCCAGCGCACACGCTTCCCGCACGCTGAAAGCGGTTTACGAAGCAATTGGTTTTGTAGCGAAGCCGTAATTCAACATTGTTGGCAAAGTGCGCTTTGTTTATGCCAGATGCGACGTGAACGCCTTATCTGGCCTATAAAATGTTGTAAATTCAACATGTTGAAGGAAAGCGTAGCGCATCATGCAGTTTTGCTTTTATCATCACTCTGAAACCGGGGAAACCCGGTTTTTTTGTCCCTTTTTCGCAGTAATCCGGAAAAATGTGAAGCATCTCGCCGTTTCCATCTCTCGTGGTTGCCACTTATCTTCATTTTAATGAATATATAAATATTCACTTTATTGAAAATTTACTATGCGCCGAACGTTTATCAAAAAAGAAGGTGTCGTCATCACGACGCTGGCCCGTTATTTGTTGGGTGAAAAATGCGGTAATCGCCTGAAAACGATTGATGAGCTGGCAACTGAATGCCGCTCGTCCGTTGGCCTGACGCAGGCCGCGCTAAAAACGCTGGAATCAAGCGGCGCGATACGCATTGAACGTCGCGGGCGTAATGGCAGTTTCCTGGCGGAGATGGATAACAAAGCGCTGTTGAGCCATGTCGATATCAACAATGTAGTCTGTGCGATGCCTCTGCCTTATACCCGTCTGTACGAAGGGTTGGCGAGCGGGTTAAAAGCCCAGTTTGATGGCATTCCTTTTTACTATGCGCATATGCGCGGCGCGGATATTCGCGTGGAGTGTTTGCTTAACGGTGTGTATGACATGGCAGTGGTTTCCCGGCTGGCGGCAGAAAGTTATCTCACACAAAAAGGTTTATGCCTCGCACTGGAGTTGGGGCCGCACACCTACGTTGGCGAGCACCAGTTGATTTGTCGCAAAGGTGAATCCGGTAATGTGCAGCGTGTTGGGCTGGATAGTCGCTCGGCGGATCAGAAAATCATGACCGATGTCTTTTTTGGTGATCGCAGTGTGGAGCGCGTCGATCTCTCCTATCACGAGAGTTTGCAGCGCATTGTCAAAGGTGATGTCGATGCGGTGATCTGGAATGTGGTGGCAGAAAGCGAACTGGCCATGCTTGGATTAGAAGCGACGCCGCTCACAGACGATCCGCGATTTTTGCAGGCCACCGAAGCCGTGATCCTGACGCGAGCTGATGATTGCCCAATGCAACAATTACTGCGTGCGGTTGTTGATAAACACGCCCTGCTTGCCCATCAACAGCGGGTGGTCAGCGGGGAACAGGAACCCAGTTATTAAATAAAAGGCATCTAAAATGGAAACCAGACTCAACCTGCTTTGTGATGCAGGGGTCATAGATAAGGACATCTGTAAAGGCATGATGCAGGTTGTCAAGATTCTGGAAACAGAATGTCATCTGCCCATACGTAGCGAGCAGGGAACGATGGCGATGACGCATATGGCGAGTGCGCTGATGCGCAGCCGTCGCGGTGAACAGATACTGCCGCTGGATGACGAATTACTGACGGAACTGGCGCAATCCAGCCACTGGCCAGCGATCATGCAGTTGCATCGGGTGTTATTGCAGGGATTCGCGTTGGAAGTTAACCCGTGTGAAGAAGGATATCTGCTGGCCAACCTTTATGGATTATGGATGGCCGCTAACGAAGACCTTTGAAGCACATGGCAAATCCACGTCGTACATCTTAAATATTCAAAAAAATGAATATTTGAATTAAGGAACAGAAACGAGGCAACAAGATGTTTTTAGAAGCATTGAAACGCCAGAACCCGGCGCTGATTTCTGCCGCATTAAGCCTGTGGCAGCAGGGCAAGATCGCCCCGGACTGTTGGGTGATCGACGTGGATCAGGTACTGGAAAACGGTAAGCGACTCATTGAGACAGCACGGCTTTACGGTATTGAACTGTATCTGATGACTAAGCAGTTCGGTCGTAACCCGTGGCTGGCGGAAAAGCTGCTGGCGCTGGGCTACAGCGGCATTGTGGCGGTGGACTACAAAGAGGCACGAGTGATGCGTCGCGCCGGTTTGCCGGTGGCGCATCAGGGGCATCTGGTACAAATCCCTTGTCACCAGGTATCTGACACCGTTGAACAGGGAACCGGTGTTATCACTGTGTTTACCCTCGATAAAGCACGGGAAATTTCTGCGGCAGCGGTGAAGGCTGGATGCGTACAGTCTGTGCTGCTCAAAGTTTATAGCGACGATGATTTCCTTTATCCAGGGCAGGAGAGCGGTTTTACCCAAAATACGCTGCATGACATTGTCGCTGAAATCCAAAAACTACCAGGACTACATTTAGCGGGACTTACCCATTTCCCTTGCCTGCTTTGGGATGAAACAAGCGGGAAAGTTTTACCCACGCCGAATCTTCACACGCTGGTACAGGCGCGGGATCAACTGGCTAAATCTGGCACTGCCCTTGAGCAACTAAACGCGCCTTCAGCGACCAGTTGCACTTCGTTGCCGGTGTTAGCGCAATATGGTGTTACCCATGCCGAACCTGGTCATGCGCTGACCGGCACTATTCCGGCAAACCAGCAGGGCGATCAACCCGAACGTATCGCCATGCTTTGGTTAAGTGAAATTTCCCACCACTTCCGTGGCGACAGTTATTGCTATGGCGGTGGTTACTATCGCCGTGGTCATGCACATCACGCTCTTATTTTTACTCCAGAAAATCAAAGCATCACAGAAACACTTCTCAAAACAGTGGATGACAACAGTATCGACTATTACCTGCCGTTGGCTGGTGAGTTTCCGGTAAGTAGCGCGGTGGTGCTCTGTTTTCGTACGCAGATTTTTGTCACCCGTAGCGATGTGGTGTTGGTGTCCGGTATTCAGCGCGGCGCGGCGGAAATTGTTGGTCGCTATGACAGCCTCGGCAACCTTCTGGAGGCGTAAATGGCGCGATTTGTGGTGTTAGTGATCGATAGTTTTGGCGTAGGCGCAATGAAAGATGTTGCGCGGGTACGCCCACAGGATGCCGGGGCGAATACCTGTGGTCACATTCTTAGCCAGTTGCCGCATTTACAGTTGCCGACTCTTGAGAAGCTGGGGCTAATCAATGCATTGGGTTATGCGCCGGGTGATATGCAGCCATCGGATTGCGCAGTCTGGGGCGTAGCAGAACTGCAACATGAAGGTGGCGATACCTTTATGGGGCATCAGGAAATTTTAGGTACGCGCCCCTTGCCGCCGCTGCGGATGCCCTTTCGCGACGTTATTGATCGTGTTGAACGAGCCTTAATGGCTGCGGGCTGGCAGGTCGAACGCCGTGGCGATGCGTTGCAATTTCTGTGGGTAAACCAGGCCGTGGCAGTTGGCGACAATCTCGAAGCGGATTTAGGCCAGGTCTATAACGTTACCGCCAATCTCTCTGCGATACCGTTCGATGAAGTTGTCAAGATTGGTCGTGTGGTGCGTGAGCAGGTACAGGTTGGCAGGGTTATTACTTTTGGCGGCCTGTTGCAGGACAGCCAGCGCATTCTTGATGCCGCAGAAAGCAAGGAAGGGCGTTTTATTGGCATAAATGCACCGCGTTCCGGCGCTTATGACAGCGGTTTCCAGGTTGTACATATGGGCTACGGTGTCGATGAAAAAGTGCAGGTGCCGCAACAACTGCATCAGGTAGGCGTACCTACGGTGCTGGTGGGTAAGGTGGCGGATATCGTCAGCAATCCTCATGGAATGAGCTGGCAAAATTTGGTGGATAGCCAACGGATTATGGATATCACTCTCGACGAATTTAACGCCCATCCGACAGCCTTTATTTGCACCAATATTCAGGAAACCGACCTCGCCGGCCACGCAGAAGACGTCGCACGTTATGCCGAACGTTTGCAGGTCGTTGACCGTAATCTTGCCCTGCTTGTTGAGGCGATGCAGCCGGATGATTGCCTGATCGTCATGGCTGATCACGGTAACGACCCGACTATCGGCCACAGCCACCATACCCGCGAAGTAGTGCCTGTGCTGGTTTATCAGCGTGGATTGGCTGCCACTCGTCTGGGTGTGTATCCCACGCTCTCTGATGTTGGAGCCACGGTATGTGAATTTTTCCGTGCTTCGCCGCCACAAAACGGCAGCTCTTTTTTATCTTCCCTTCGCTTTCAGGGTGACTCTTTATGACCATCGATTCGACCGGCTACACCCTTGCTCATGAGCATCTGCATATTGATCTCTCCGGCTTTAAAAACAACGTGGATTGCCGCCTTGATCAATATGCGTTCATTTGCCAGGAGATGAACGACCTGATGGCGCAGGGCGTTCGTAATGTGATTGAGATGACCAATCGTTACATGGGCCGCAATGCGCAATTTATGCTCGATGTGATGCGTGAGACGGGAATCAACGTGGTGCCTTGTACTGGTTATTACCAGGATGCCTTTTTCCCGGAGCATGTGGCGACCCGCAGCGTGCAGGAGCTGGCGCAAGAGATGGTCGATGAAATTGAACAGGGTATCGATGGCACAGAACTGAAAGCCGGGGGCATCGCGGAGATTGGCTCCAGTGAGGGCAAAATCACGCCGCTGGAAGAGAAAGTTTTCATTGCCGCCGCGTTGGCGCATAACCAGACCGGACGGCCCATTTCCACTCATACATCTTTTAGCACTATGGGGTTGGAACAACTGGCTCTACTGCAATCCCACGGTGTCGATCTTTCGCGGGTCACCCTCGGGCACTGCGATCTTAAAGACAACCTCGACAACATTTTAAAGATGATCGATCTCGGCGCGTATGTGCAGTTCGACACCATTGGCAAGAACAGTTACTACCCGGATGAGAAGCGTATTGCGATGCTTCACGCGCTCCGCGACCGTGGATTGCTTAACCGCGTCATGCTGTCGATGGATATTACTCGTCGTTCCCATTTAAAAGCCAACGGTGGTTATGGCTATGACTTTTTATTTACCACCTTTATTCCGCAGTTGCGCCAGTCAGGATTCAGTCAGGCCGATGTGGATGTGATGTTACGTGAAACTCCCTCTCAATTTTTCCAATAAGGACAGACTCATGAAAAAGATTGGCGTTGCAGGCTTACAGCGTGAGCAGATTAAAAAAACCATTGAAACGACGGCTCCTGGCTGTTTTGAAGTTTTCATTTATAACGACATGGAAGCGGCAATGAAAGTGAAATCCGGGCAACTGGATTACTACATCGGCGCGTGTAATACCGGCGCAGGTGCGGCATTGTCGATTGCTATCGCGGTGATTGGTTATAACAAAAGTTGCACCATTGCCAGGCCTGGTATTAAAGCGAAAGACGAGCATATCGCCAAAATGATCGCTGAAGGAAAGGTGGCGTTTGGGCTTTCCGTTGAGCACGTTGAACACGCGATTCCGATGCTGATTAACCATCTGAAATAAAAGGCACGACTATGGATCTGTATATTCAGATTATCGTGGTGGCGTGCCTGACCGGTATGACATCACTTCTGGCACATCGCTCGGCGGCCGTATTTCATGATGGTATTCGCCCGATCCTGCCACAATTGATTGAAGGCTATATGAACCGTCGCGAGGCGGGGAGTATCGCTTTCGGTTTGAGTATTGGTTTTGTGGCATCGGTGGGGATCTCCTTTACCCTGAAAACCGGCCTGCTCAACGCATGGTTACTTTTTCTTCCTACCGATATCCTCGGCGTACTGGCGATAAACAGCCTGATGGCGTTTGGCCTTGGCGCAATCTGGGGGATACTGATCCTCACCTGCCTGCTGCCGGTAAACCAGTTGCTGACTGCGCTGCCGGTTGATGTTTTAGGTAGTCTGGGGGAATTAAGCTCTCCGGTAGTTTCTGCTTTTGCACTCTTCCCGCTGGTGGCGATTTTCTACCAGTTTGGCTGGAAGCAAAGCCTGATCGCTGCCGCCGTCGTGTTGATGACTCGCGTCGTGGTGGTGCGTTATTTCCCGCATCTTAATCCGGAATCCATCGAAATCTTTATTGGCATGGTAATGCTGCTGGGGATCGCGATAACTCACGACCTGCGTCATCGTGATGAAAATGATATCGATGCCAGCGGATTTTCGGTCTTTGAAGAGCGCACGTCGCGGATTATCAAAAATCTTCCGTATATCGCCATTGTCGGAGCGCTGATCGCTGCTGTTGCCAGTATGAAAATTTTTGCTGGTAGCGAAGTGTCGATCTTCACCCTTGAGAAAGCGTACTCCGCAGGCGTCACGCCGGAGCAATCGCAAACGCTGATCAATCAGGCGGCGCTGGCAGAATTTATGCGCGGGCTGGGTTTTGTGCCGTTGATTGCCACCACTGCGTTAGCCACGGGGGTGTATGCGGTTGCTGGCTTTACCTTTGTCTATGCGGTGGGCTATCTCTCGCCTAATCCGATGGTTGCGGCGGTATTGGGCGCAGTGGTTATTTCGGCGGAAGTTTTGTTGTTACGGTCGATAGGTAAATGGCTGGGGCGCTACCCGTCAGTGCGTAATGCGTCGGATAACATTCGTAACGCCATGAATATGCTGATGGAAGTGGCTCTGTTGGTCGGTTCGATTTTCGCGGCAATCAAAATGGCGGGTTATACCGGATTCTCTATTGCGGTCGCCATTTACTTCCTCAACGAATCTCTGGGGCGTCCGGTACAGAAAATGGCGGCACCTGTGGTGGCAGTGATGATCACCGGCATTCTGCTGAATGTTCTTTACTGGCTTGGCTTGTTTGTTCCGGCTTAAGGAATGCACTTATGAAGACGTTTCCCTTGCAAAGCCTGACTCTTGCTGAAGCACAGCAAAAGCAGTTTGCGCTGGTGGACACGATTTGCCGCTATTTCCCTGGCGGTGAGTTCCTTACCTGTGGTGATTTGGGATTAACGCCGGGGTTGAATCAACCGCGCATTACTCAACGTGTGGAACAGGTACTGGCGGGTGTGTTTCATGCGCAAGCGGCGGCGCTGGTGCAAGGCGCTGGCACTGGGGCGATCCGTGCCGGGCTGGCAGCTTTGCTCAAGCCCGGGCAGCGTCTTCTGGTACATGATGCGCCTGTTTATCCGACTACGCGGGTCATTATTGAGCAGATGGGGCTGACGCTTATTACCGCTGATTTCAATGACCTGTCGGCACTTAAGCAAATCGTCGAAGAGCAACAACCAGATGCAGCACTGGTGCAACATACACGCCAGCAGCCGCAGGATTGCTACATTCTGGCAGATGTGCTGGCAACGTTGCGCCTGGCGGGTGTTCCAGCGTTAACTGATGACAACTATGCGGTGATGAAGGTGGCGCGGATTGGCTGCGAATGCGGGGCGAATGTCTCAACTTTTTCCTGCTTCAAGCTGTTTGGGCCGGAGGGTGTTGGTGCGGTGGTAGGCGATGCTGATGCCATCAACCGTATTCGTGCCACGCTTTACTCCGGAGGCAGCCAGATTCAGGGCGCTCAGGCGCTGGAAGTCTTGCGCGGACTGGTTTTTGCGCCAGTGATGCATGCAGTACAGGCGAGAGTATCTGAAAGGTTGCTGACCTTGCTCAACGGTGGCGCAGTGCCACAAGTTAAAAGCGCCGTCATTGCCAATGCGCAGTCGAAGGTGTTGATTGTGGAGTTCCATCAGCCGATTGCTGCAAGGGTGCTGGAAGAAGCGCAGAAACGCGGTGCATTGCCATATCCAGTTGGTGCGGAGTCGAAATATGAAATTCCGCCGCTCTTTTATCGTCTTTCCGGGACATTTCGTCAGGCGAATCCACAATTAGAACATTGTGCGATTCGTATTAATCCTAATCGTAGTGGTGAGGAGACAGTGCTGCGTATTTTGCGCGAGAGTATTGCCTGTATTTAACTGCTGTGAACGATATTTTTAAAGGCAAGGTAAAAACAAATACACCCTCTGGTAAAAATAGAGGGCGTCAGGTAATTAAAACAGCATTAACCGATCTCTGTTAAGAGATTACTGTGCAGTCGGACCGCAGCCGCCAATGATTTTAGAAATAGAAATTGCCGGATGCAGAAGGTAATCATAAGAGCAGTTTTTGTCACGGTTTTCAATATGACCAGTACATGCAGTTAACGTTGCCAGTACCGCACCTACCAATGCTACTTTAATAAACTTGTTCATTCTCATTCCCTATGTAAAATATATCGAGTAATATTCATTAATTATGTGAATATAAGCAAACAGCTCGTTAGAGACAATACAGGAATATCTATGACACGTCAGTGAGTGGACTATTAATAATTCAATTATATTTGTAAGCCACTGTAACTGTGGGGAGTTGTTAAAAAACAAATTAGTTAAAAAGTTGTTTTATGTCTGCTGAAAATAAAAATTAATATGGTGATTATTGTAAATAAAAAGGCCAGAAATATCCGGCCTTAGATAATTTTTTTTAAATTAATGGTTAGAGAACCAGTTTAATTTATCGCGCAGGCCAACGACCCGACCAATAATAATCAAAGACGGGCTGTTCATTTGCTGCGCAAGTTCACCGAGTTGCGCGAGCGTACCGTCAATCACGCGTTGCGTAACCGCCGTACCGTTTTCGACAATCGCCACCGGCATTTCACCTGGCATTCCGTATTCAATCAGCTTTTGCTGAATGGTCGCGGCCTGATTCAGCCCCATATAGAACACCAGCGTCTGTTTTTCTGCCGCCAGATTCTCCCAGTCCAGCTCGCCACCCGTTTTTAAGTGCCCGGTGATTAAGCGCACGCTCTGGGCGTAATCGCGATGTGTTAGCGGAATACCCGAATAGGCAGAGCAACCAGAAGCTGCGGTAATGCCCGGAACCACCGAGAACGGAATGCCTGCATTGCACAGCGTTTCCAGCTCTTCGCCGCCACGCCCGAAAATAAACGGATCGCCGCCTTTCAGACGCACCACGCGTTTGCCTTTTTGCGCTTCCCGCAACAGGATCTGGTTAATCTCTTCCTGCGGTACGCAGTGGTATCCCGCACGTTTACCGACGAAAACGCGGTCAGCATCGCGGCGTACCAGATTCATAATATCGTCAGAAACCAGACGGTCGTAGACCACCACATCAGCCTGCTGAATTTGTTGCAGGCCTTTCAGCGTCAGTAGCCCGGCATCGCCTGGACCTGCGCCAACCAGCACCACTTCACCACGATGATCGAGCGGCTCATTGATTAACTGTTCGGTCGTTTCAGTAATGGCTTTCTGATCGTTGTTCGCCAGCGACTGCGCCAGACGGTCATTGACGAACAGTTTTTCCCAGAAACGGCGACGCTCACCCATTGTGGCGAACTGCTGTTTCACCCGACCGCGTAACTGTCCGGCATATTTTGCCACCTGACCCAGATGGAGAGGCAGTAGTGATTCGAGTTTTTCGCGCAGCAGGCGCGCCAGGACTGGAGATGTGCCGCCGGAGGAGACCGCTACCATTAGCGGTGAGCGGTCGATAATGGACGGCATAATGAAACTGGCGGCTTTCGGTGCATCTACCACATTACAGAAGATACGACGAGATTCAGCGGCTTCGCTGACGCGCTGGTTAAGCGCATCATCATCAGTAGCCGCAATCGCCAGCCAACAGGTATCGAGAAGGCTTTCATCAAATGGCCCCTCGACGAGGGTTAACATGCCAGCATCTGCCCATGCGGTAAACTGCGGAATAAACGCTAATGCATTCACCGTTAAGCGAGCGCCTGCGTCCAACAGCAACCTGGCTTTGCGTTCCGCGACATCACCGCCGCCGACAATCAGACAGTCGCGATCGCGTAATTGGCAAAATATAGGCAAATGATCCACGTAAAACCCCTTACTGATTAACCTGCAGCCGTTTCAGTTTGATTAAATTTGTCCGCAATCGGACGATTAGCTTTCGGCGTAGCATACCAATAACCCAATCCCATGAATACGGCGCCAGATAAAGTATTACCCAGCGTCACCCACAGCAGGTTATGACCAATGCCCGCCAGAGTGTAGGCTTCGCTATGGTTGCCGAACCAGGAGAGGGCGAACAGCGTCATGTTGGCAACGGAGTGCTCATAGCCGGAGGCGATAAACGCCAGCAGACACCACCAGATAGCGATAAATTTCGCCGCGCCTTCGGTGCGCAGCGCCATCCAGATTGCCAGGCAAACCAGCCAGTTACACAATGCGCCTTTGAAGAACAGTACCATCGCCGGTGCGGTGGTTTTGGCCAGCGCGACAGAATGGACGATGCTGGTATCCACCGGTAGCAGGCTACCGCCGCCCCAGCTATAGAGCATCGCTACGAAGATGGAACCGACCAGATTACCCAGCCAGGTTTGCGGCAGAATTGCCCACATTTGCCCGTGGCTGATGGTGCCTGCTTTCACCCCAAAGGTGAGGAACATGGTGTGTCCGGTGAACAGTTCAGAACCGGCGATAATCACCAGCGTTAAGGCGATACCAAAAGTTGCCCCCATCACCAGCGGACGCACGGACGGATCGAGCAAATTGCCGAGCGTGAAAATCAGGATGATCCCAAGACCCACATAAGCTCCCGCCATTGCGGAGCTGACCCAAAAGCCAAGCGGGTTATTTGCCGACAGGCGTGCGATGCGCGCAGCGTTCGCCGCACACTTATTGATAGTGTCTGTAAACATTTGATTATCCTTAAAAAATAAAAACAAAAAATAAAACAAAGAGTTTAAAAAATGTCCTGCAATATACCGAAGGTTATTACAGGACAATGCAAAAAGGGGAGGCATTGCGCCTCCCGTTAAAACATTAACCGCGCAGTTGTACTACGCCGTCTTTCACTCGTGCTTCGTAATGCTTGACGGAGAACTGTTCGTCCTCCATGCACAAGCCGTCGCTTAAGCGAAAACGCTGTTTTTTCAGCGGGCTGGCTACCCACAGCTCACCCTGATGTTCCGCAATCAGCCCGCGTGACAGTACGCTGGATTCGAAGAACGGATCGATATTGCTGATAGCAAACACCTGGTCGCTGTGATACGGACGGAAAATCGCCACCTGCTCGTCACCTAACAGCGCGCAGACGCCGGTTTCAGGCAGGATGTCATCGATTTTGCAGATGTCTTTCCACTGGCTCATGCGTTGTCCTCCACCAGAGTTACCGGAATACGTTCATACGGCGTTGCCGGACGGTGCTGTTCGCGCTCAGGCACCATCTGCACATTCGGGTCACGCTTGTCGCTGTTGATGAAGTGCTTGAAGCGAGTCTGTGCAGACGGCGTATTGACCGTTTCAGTCCACTCACACACTACAGCTTCACGCAGGCGCGCCATCTCTTCTTCCAGATGTGCGTTCAGACCCAGTTTGTCATCAATGATCACCGCTTTCAGGTAATCGATGCCGCCTTCGAGGTTTTCTAACCACGGTGCGGTACGGGTCAGTTTGTCGGCAGTACGGATGTAGAACATCATGAAGCGGTCGAGATATTTGAGCAGCGTTTCGCGATCGATATCCGCTGCCAGCAGATCCGCATGACGCGGTTTCATGCCGCCGTTACCGCAAACGTACAGGTTCCAGCCTTTTTCAGTGGCGATGATACCTACGTCTTTGCCCTGCGCTTCTGAACATTCACGGGTACAACCAGAGACACCGAACTTGATTTTGTGCGGTGCGCGGATGCCTTTGTAGCGGTTTTCCAGTTCTACGCCGAGGCCGACGCTGTCGCCAACACCGTAGCGGCACCAGGTGCTACCCACGCAGGTTTTCGCCATACGCAGCGCTTTCGCATAGGCATGACCGGTTTCGAATCCCGCTTCAATCAGTTGACGCCAGATCTCCGGCAGATCGTCTTTCTGTGCACCAAACATCGCAATACGTTGGGAGCCGGTGATTTTGGTGTAGAGATTAAATTCACGTGCGATACGACCTACAGCCATCAAACCTTCCGGGGTAATTTCACCGCCCGGAGAACGCGGGATCACCGAATAGGTGCCGTCTTTCTGGATATTAGCGAGGAAGTTATCGTTAGAATCCTGCAACGGAGTATGCTGCGGTTTCAGAATGTATTCGTTCCAGCAGGACGCCAGCAGCGAACCGATGGTGGGTTTACACACTTCACAACCGTAGCCTTTGCCGTGTTTTGCCAGCAGTTCTTCGAAGGTTTTAATGCCTTCAACGCGAATCAAATGGAACAGTTCCTGGCGCGAATATGGGAAGTGTTCGCACAGGTTGTTGTTGACTTCGATGCCCTGTTTCGCCAGTTCGGCGTTCAGCACCTGAGTAACCAACGGAATGCAACCACCGCAGCCTGTACCCGCTTTGGTTTCGGCTTTCAGCGCTGCAACGGTGTGGCAGCCTTTGTTGATGGCAGCAATCAGATCGCCTTTGGTGACGTCGAAGCAGGAGCAGATTTGCGCGCTGTCCGGCAGTTTATCAACACCGATAGACGGTTTACCGCTGCCAGAGTGGGCAGGCAGGATCAGCGAGTCCGGGTTTTCCGGCAGTTCAATGGCGTTCAGTACCAGTTGCAGCAGGTTGCCATAGTCGCTGGTATCGCCCACCAGTACCGCACCGAGCAACGTTTTGTTGTCTTCGCTGACAACCAGACGTTTGTAAATCTCTTTGCTTTCGTCGAGGTAAACATAGCTACGCGCGCCTGGTGTACGACCATGCGCATCGCCAATACCGCCCACGTCTACGCCCAGCAGTTTCAGCTTGGCGCTAAGATCTGCACCTTCAAATGCGTTTTCGCTACCAAGAATGTGGTCAACAGCCACCTGAGCCATTTTGTAGCCCGGTGCTACCAGACCAAACACACGGTTGTTCCAGCTTGCGCATTCACCGATGGCGTAGATATCCGGATCGGAAGTCTGGCAGGAATCGTTAATAACGATACCCCCACGCGGAGCCACGTCCAGGCCACACTGAGTCGCCAGCTTATCGCGCGGACGGATACCGGTAGAGAAGACAATAAAGTCAACTTCCAGCTCGCTACCGTCGGCAAAACGCATGGTTTTACGTGCTTCGACACCTTCCTGCACAATTTCGAGGGTGTTTTTGCTGGTGTGAACGCGCACGCCCATGCTTTCGATTTTGCGACGAAGCTGTTCGCCGCCCATCTGATCAAGCTGTTCCGCCATCAGCATAGGGGCAAATTCGATAACGTGGGTTTCAATGCCTAAGTTTTTCAGCGCGCCAGCGGCTTCCAGGCCTAACAGGCCGCCACCAACAACGGCACCGCGCTTGCTGCGACGGGCGCAGGATTCAATGGCGTTGAGGTCTTCAATGGTGCGATAGACAAAACAGTCCTGGGTATCAGAACCTTTGATCGGCGGGATCCACGGGTAGGAACCGGTCGCCATGATCAGCTTGTCATAATAAACGGTACGTCCGGCGCTGGAGTGGATCACCTTCTCCTGACGGTTGATGGTAATCGCGCGCTCACCGACCAGAACTTTAATGCCGTGTTTCTCATAAAAGCCTTCGCGCACCAGCGACAGCTCTTCGGCAGTGTGGTGAGAGAAGTAAGACGAGAGGTGTACGCGGTCATAAGCGATGCGCGGTTCTTCACAGAAAACGGTAATATCAAAGTTGGCCGCATCAGATTTATCAAGAAGATCTTCGATAAAGCGATGGCCGACCATACCGTTACCGATAATTGCGAGTCTGACTTTGCTCATTTTTGCCTCGATTTCTTTTCTATTACCGCCTACCTTAACGATTCAGCAACCCCACTTATTGATGCAAATCAAATTCACCTTTATATACCTCTTAAGGAGTATATTACTGATTTGTATAAATATTCTTAAGTTACGGAATTGTCTGACATTTCGTGTGTGTGCAAAAAATAGGCAAAATAAGAGAGTTTAAAGATATGAGGATAGGTTGAGGGGAAGAGAGGAAAAAACCGGACGACGAAAGCGCCGCCCGATATTGGCAATTAATGAGAGGTCAGGGTGTTATGCTGACGGTGACGGCTGACAAAACCCAGCAGGAAGCACATCACGAATACCACAGCGTACAGACCATTTGCAGTGAGCAGCGCCGCCTGTGGACCGCTATGCTCTACAATCGGGCCAGTAACCACAAAGGTCAGCATGGTGCCGATGGTTCCGCAGGTGAGGACGAAGTTAACCAGTTTTGGGGACGGCACTTTGGTTTGCTGTGAACCCAGGGTGATGATGGTGGTATAGATCGCGCTGGAGAAGAAGCCCAGAGCGAGAATAGACCACGCCATATGTGCCGGTGTTCCAGTGTTAAAGACATACATCAGAATCGCGGCCAGTCCTGCCAGCACGGTCAGAATACGTTGCAGGTCAAAGAAACGCAGAATAAAGCTGAAGGCCCACATGCCGACCATGTACGACATCCAGAAGTTGCTTACCAGCGTTCCTGCGTCGTTCAGGCTCATGCCCAGACCTTTGGCGTACTCCGGCACCCAGGAGATAAAACCTAACTGACCGAGGATGTAGCACAGCGCCGCAATGGAGAGAAACAGCACGCCAATCCCCCATTTTTCTTTCACTACCGGAACGTCATTTTTTGGCGCATGTTTGCCCAGTGCCGGGAACTCACAGCCGAAGGTCAGAATAAAAATAGCGACGTACACCAGCCCGATGCAGGCATAAACCCAGTACCACTCAATGCTACGTGCCAGCAAAAATGCCGCGATCATCGGGAAAATCATCCCGGCCATACTGAAGAAGGAGTCGGTAAACAGCAAGCGAGAACCGCGCTGACGCCCTTCATACATTTGTGTAACCAGGAACGTACCAATCGACATGGTGATACCACTGACCACCCCGAGGATGAACATCGCCGCTGAGAACAACGCCAGACTGTGGCTGAACATCAAACCAGCAACCGCCAGCACCATCAGGAGAAAGCCAAAACGTAACTGCGTTTTCAGCGGGACGATTTCCATCAGCCAGGCGTTGAGGAAGATAGAGATTAAAATTCCGGCATTGAGGAAGGTGAAGGTGTTACTCATACTGGAAACGGGCAGATGGAAATAATCTGCAATATTCCCCATCACCATCCCGGTGACAATAACCAACGCACCGGTGAGTGCGTAGGAAAGAAAGCTAATCCATGTGAGCTTAATGCGATTGCTGTTAGTCATGATTGGCCTGCGTTGAAAGAGAAAATGGCATAGTGGGTATGCCGCGAGCGGGCGATTTTAGGTGATTTTGTGATCTGATTAAATATCTAATTGCAAACGGTTGCTAATTTGCAATATTTAAAGTGATTCTGATCACGGAATATAAGTGATCATCAGGTTACATATATTTCAAGTACGTAAAATTAGGTAAAGGAATGGCCTTGTCATTGAAGGCTATTTAGAATCTCTTCACTTGCTTTTTTTCTGCTCTGTTAAGGAAATCTCATGTTCAAATCGACCCTGGCAGCTTTTGTAGCTGTTTTCGCTCTTTCTGCTCTCTCACCTGTAGCAATGGCAGCGAAAGGGGACCCGCACGTATTGTTAACAACCTCTGCTGGTAATATCGAACTGGAGCTGGATAGCCAGAAAGCACCGGTATCAGTGCAAAACTTTGTCGATTATGTGAACAGCGGTTTTTATAACAACACCACTTTTCACCGGGTGATCCCGGGCTTTATGATTCAGGGCGGCGGTTTCACCGAGCAGATGCAGCAGAAAAAACCGAATCCGCCGATCAAAAATGAAGCTGATAACGGTCTGCGCAACACGCGCGGCACGATTGCTATGGCGCGTACTGCTGATAAAGACAGCGCAACCAGCCAGTTTTTTATTAACGTTGCCGATAACGCCTTCCTCGACCACGGCCAGCGTGATTTCGGCTACGCCGTCTTTGGTAAAGTGGTAAAAGGGATGGATGTCGCAGACAAGATTTCCCAGGTGCCGACTCATGATGTTGGTCCATACCAGAATGTGCCGTCAAAGCCGGTCGTTATCCTTTCCGCTAAAGTCCTGCCGTAACGATTTCTCGCGCGGGCAATATTGTCCGCGCATCTGCTCTCCCGGCGTAACCTGCATTTGCCGCTTATACTTGTGGCAAACGGACACGTTCAGGGAGGCATCAAGTGAAGAAACTCACCGATAAGCAAAAGTCCCGTCTTTGGGAACTTCAGCGTAATCGTAATTTCCAGGCCAGCCGCCGTCTCGAAGGTGTCGAGAGCCCCTTGGTGACGCTTACTGCCGCTGAGGCTTTGGTGCGCCTTGAAGAGCTAAGGAGGCACTATGAGCGATAAGTTCGGAGAAGGGCGCGACCCGTATCTTTATCCTGGCCTCGACATCATGCGTAACCGACTGGATATCCGCCAACAGCAGCGACTGGAGCAGGCCGCTTACGAAATGACGGCGCTGCGCGCCGCGACCATTGAGCTTGGTCCGCTGATGCGCGGTTTACCCCATTTGCGTGCTATTCATCGCCAGCTTTATCAGGATATTTTCGACTGGGCGGGCCAATTACGCGAAGTTGATATTTATCAAGGAGATACACCATTCTGCCACTTTGCCTATATCGAAAAAGAGGGCAATGCCCTGATGCAGGATCTGGAGGAAGAAGGTTATCTGGTCGGCCTTGAGAAAGAGAAGTTCGTTGAGCGGCTGGCACACTACTATTGTGAAATCAACGTCCTGCACCCATTCCGCGCGGGAAGTGGCCTTGCGCAGCGTATCTTCTTCGAACAACTGGCGATTCATGCTGGCTATCAATTGAGCTGGCAGGGCATCGAAAAAGAGGTGTGGAATCAGGCTAATCAGAGCGGGGCAATGGGCGATCTCTCTGCGCTGAAGACGATATTTAGCAAAGTGGTAAGCGAAGCCGGGGAATCTGAGTAAAATAGCGCGGTTCTTTCGTACCGGAGCCGCCATGATCCTGCTTATTGATAACTACGATTCTTTCACCTGGAACCTCTACCAGTATTTTTGTGAACTGGGGACGGATGTGCTGGTTAAGCGCAACGATGCGTTGACGCTGACGGATATTGACGCCCTTAAACCGCAGAAAATTGTCATATCGCCTGGACCCTGTACGCCAGATGAAGCCGGGATTTCCCTTGAGGTTATTCGTCACTATGCCGGACGGTTGCCGATTCTTGGCGTTTGCCTGGGGCATCAGGCGATGGCGCAGGTTTTCGGCGCTAAAGTGGTACGCGCCGCAAAGGTAATGCACGGCAAAACCTCACCCATTACGCATAACGGCGAAGGCGTATTTCAGGGGCTGGCAAATCCATTAACCGTGACGCGCTACCATTCACTGGTGGTGGACCCCGACTCGCTGCCGGAGTGTTTTGAAGTGACCGCCTGGAGCGAGACCCACGAGATTATGGGGATTCGCCATCGCCAGTGGGATCTCGAAGGGGTGCAATTTCATCCGGAAAGTATTCTTAGCGAACAGGGGCATCAGTTGCTGGCTAATTTCCTGCATCGTTGATTTCTGGTTGCCATTTAATGATTTTTTATGCATATTTTGTGATTATAATTTCATAATGATTTATGCGTAACAGGGTGATCATGAGATGGCAACTGAACAAACAGCAATTACACGCGCGACTTTCGATGAAGTGATTCTGCCGATTTATGCACCGGCAGAGTTTATTCCGGTAAAAGGCCAGGGTAGCCGAATCTGGGATCAACAGGGTAAGGAGTATGTCGATTTCGCGGGGGGGATTGCGGTTACGGCGTTAGGTCATTGCCATCCGGCGCTGGTGGAAGCGTTAAAAACCCAGGGCGAAACCTTGTGGCATATCAGCAACGTTTTCACCAATGAACCAGCATTACGTCTTGGGCGTAAACTGATTGAGGCGACCTTTGCCGAACGAGTGGTGTTTATGAACTCCGGGACGGAAGCCAACGAAACTGCCTTTAAACTGGCACGTCATTACGCTTGTGTGCGCCATAGCCCGTTCAAAACCAAAATTATTGCCTTCCATAACGCCTTTCATGGCCGATCATTGTTTACCGTCTCGGTGGGCGGCCAGCCGAAATATTCTGACGGCTTTGGGCCAAAACCGGCAGACATTATTCATGTTCCCTTTAACGATCTCCACGCGGTGAAAGCAGTGATGGATGATCATACCTGCGCAGTGGTTGTTGAGCCGATTCAGGGCGAGGGCGGCGTGACGGCTGCGACGCCGGAGTTTCTGCAGGGCTTGCGTGAACTGTGCGATCAACATCAGGCATTGCTGGTATTTGATGAAGTGCAGTGTGGGATGGGGCGGACAGGCGATTTATTTGCCTATATGCATTACGGCGTGACGCCGGATATTCTGACCTCCGCCAAAGCGTTAGGCGGTGGTTTCCCGATTAGCACCATGCTGACCACGGCGGAGATTGCGTCTGCGTTTCATCCTGGCTCGCACGGTTCCACCTACGGTGGTAATCCACTAGCCTGTGCGGTCGCTGGGGCGGCGTTTGATATCATCAATACGCCGGTCGTGCTGGAAGGCATTCAGGCGAAACGTCAGCGTTTTGTTGAGCATTTGCAGAAGATAGATCAGCAGTACGATGTGTTTAGCGATATTCGCGGCATGGGGCTGTTGATTGGTGCGGAGTTGAAACCACAATACAAAGGTAAGGCGCGTGATTTCCTTTATGCGGGTGCGGATGCAGGTGTAATGGTGCTGAACGCCGGACCAGATGTGGTGCGTTTTGCGCCGTCGCTGGTGGTGGAAGATGCGGATATCGACGAAGGGATGCAGCGTTTTGCCCGCGCAGTGGCGAAGGTGATTGCGGCGTAAAACGGGAGTAAGCCTGATAAGACGCGGTAAGCGTCGCACCAGGCAAAGGGCGTCGGATACGGCGTATGTGCCTTATCTGACCCTCGATTTTGTTCTGGCGATGAATAAATTACGCCTTCGAATCCCGCAACTTGCGACTCAACCAAATCCCGTGGTGTGGTCGCTGCCGCCAGGCCATTGCTGAAATGGTGTGCATCGTATTCAGATGGCCAATAACGCGTTGTAAATGCTGCTCCAGCGTGCCGGACGCACCTTCGTGTGGCAGCATCTCTGGCGAGTCGATGATATTGGCGTCACCAGAACTACCCGGTTCATCATATTCCAGTCGTTGCTGACAACGCTGAATGGCGATTTCACAAGACTGCAAGTACTCCTGCGCCAGTTCCGGCGGCAATGACCGGTGTTCCCGCGCCAGTGTGGTCATGGCATTGATATGTTCAACAATAAACTGACTATGTGTTACCCACAGTTTCATGTCTGCCAGATAATGGCTGTTAAACGCCGGTTCCTGCATCGCCTGATTCAGCGAGTTATACAGGGTGTTATGCGCCTGATTCACCCGCATTCGCTGCCAGGCAAGTGGCGTGGGTTGCGGATCTTTACTGAGGATCAGACGAATAGCCTCCTGGTAAGTTTCTAAGGCGTCATGGGCGTTCTTGCGCAGTAAACCACTCTGCCACTGCGGCCACAGCCATACCGTGCCACCGAAGGCAATCAGACAGCCGATGATGGTATCAATGAGGCGTGGGATGATGTATTGCTCACCATTCAGCCACAGCAGTTGCAGGGTATACACAGCGGTAATGGTAAAACCGACCGTCGCCCAGCCGTAGTTCTTACGCAATATCAGATAGCTGGCGAGCGTGGTAATCAGCATCAACGTCAGGGTGTAACCTTCGGGAATTTTAAAGTGCAGCGCAACACCCGCAATGATTAACCCGACCACGGTTCCCACAGAACGATTCACAATCCGCAGGCGAGTAGCGCCATAACCATTTTGCGTCACCAACAATACCGTCATTAATATCCAATAGGATTTCGGCAAATGCAGCGCGGTGCCCATCAGGCTGGCAACACTTAGCATCACACTCAATCGTCCGGCATTACGCAGCGCTGGCGATTTCAGGGAAAGATAGCTTTTCAGCGCCGGGAGTAACGGCATTCGCCGCTGTTTATCTGCCAGCAGATCGCGGGCATAAAGTGGTTTTTGCGTTCGTAGCACGCGGGCGATGCGACTAAAGTGCCAGTAGCAAAATTGTCCCACGGGGTTATCCGGATGCTGGCGGGCGATTTTTTCCAGCGCGCCAATTTGCTTATCCATCGTAAAACGTGTCGGCAGGCGATGATAAAGAATGTCATCAGCCAGCACGCGCAGGCGGGCGGCGACAGTTTGTGCATTCCAGCGGATAACTTCCTCCGCATGGCTCCGCTCGACCAGCTTTTGCACCTCTTCCGGCTGATGCAAACTGACCGAGATATGTTCCTGTAAGTCCAGCGCCTCCTGGAAAATACGCAGCATCCGCTTGTAGTCCGTATTATTTTGCGCGGAAAGCATATGCATTTGCTGATAGCACTGGGTAATTAAATCGACCGCTTTTTGCTGACGCACCAACAATGGTGGCAGAGCATTTTCGGGATCGGTGTGCTGAGTAAGCAGGCTGTATTTGGCTTCACAGTAATCCGCCAGTTCACGGTACAGCAGGCTAAGCGACTCGCGTAACGGTTGCTCACGCCAGAGCCAGAACCAGAACCAGTTAAACAGTCCATACCAGAGCGTGCCTAACGCGTAGATAAGCAACGGTTCCCAGACCGGCATATATCCCGCCAGACTGAGGGTAAAAATGGCGGCGAGTAGCGATGCGGGAAGTAATTTTGCATGCAATGGCCCTAACTCAGCAGTGACGCCAAGTATCAACGTTAACCCCGTCAGCAGAAAGGGTAGGGGGATATCTTTTTCCAGCAGCAGTTGCGTTAGCAAGCTACAAGTGGCAAACAGCGACGCACCAATGATTAAGCGTTTGAAAAAACGCTTATGAGGAGTATCAAGCCCCGCAATATTGCAACAGGCGGGGACGAGAGAAAAGAGCAGCCCGAGTCTTAATTCGCCAAGCAATAGACCAACGGCCACGGGCAAACATAGCACCAGTGTTTGTCGTAGTGCGTAGTTGATGTCGGGATGATAAATCAGTCTGCGCCACATCGGCTTAAACAAAACGGCGCGCTACCAGGTAACGCGCCACTCCGATGGGATCAACGGGTGCCGTAAACGACGATGGTTTTTCCGTGTGCAGAGATCAGGTTCTGATCTTCCAGCATCTTCAGAATACGTCCCACGGTTTCACGAGAACAGCCAACAATCTGACCGATTTCCTGACGGGTAATTTTGATTTGCATACCGTCCGGGTGAGTCATGGCATCGGGTTGTTTCGCCAGATTCAGCAGTGTCTGTGCAATACGACCTGTAACGTCGAGGAATGCCAGGTTGCCCACTTTCTCTGAAGTGACTTGCAGACGACGCGCCATCTGTGCGGAGAGACGCATCAGAATATCCGGGTTCACCTGAATTAATTGACGGAATTTTTTGTAGGAAATCTCAGCTACTTCACAGGCGGTTTTCGCACGTACCCATGCGCTACGTTCCTGGCCTTCTTCAAACAGGCCCAATTCGCCAATAAAATCACCCTGATTCAGATAGGAGAGGATCATTTCTTTACCCTCCTCGTCTTTAATCAGCACTGCCACAGAGCCTTTAACGATGTAATACAGCGTTTCCGCTTTTTCACCCTGGTGAATAAGCGTGCTCTTGGATGGGTACTTATGAATGTGGCAATGAGACAAGAACCATTCGAGAGTCGGGTCTGTTTGCGGTTTGCCAAGCACCATGCGCGGTTATCCTCTGTTATAAGCTTTCTCCAGAGCCAGAAAACGCCGCTGTCTCTGGATTGCCGAAATGTGCTTCCCGCTACCTGGGAAGGGGCTATCAACTGAACTGCACGGTAATGTGACGTCCTTTACATACATGCAGTACATCAATGTATTACTGTAGCATCCTGACTGTTTTAGCATAGCTTTCGCGTTGTGTCTCCTGGTGTCTCGCTTCAGCATGACCCAGGTCGCCTTCCGTTGCGCGATTTGGTCAGTACGCGTACTCTGTCAGGAAAATTGACGCAATGGAGTTCCGATTATGCAAGCGCGTGTGAAGTGGGTCGAAGGGTTAACTTTTTTGGGCGAGTCAGCCTCGGGTCACCAGATTTTAATGGACGGTAATTCTGGCGATAAAGCGCCAAGTCCGATGGAAATGGTGTTGATGGCGGCAGGCGGTTGCAGCGCCATTGATGTGGTTTCTATCCTGCAAAAAGGGCGTCAGGATGTGGTCGATTGTGAAGTAAAATTAACCTCTGAACGCCGCGAAGAGGCACCGCGCCTGTTTACGCACATCAATTTGCATTTTATCGTCACAGGTCACGACCTGAAGGACGCGGCGGTTTCGCGAGCGGTGGGTCTCTCTGCCGAGAAGTATTGTTCGGTAGCGCTGATGCTAGAGAAAGCCGTGAATATTACCCACTCCTATGAAGTGATAGCCGCGTGATTTAATGATTAAAATATGATGCCGGATATTATTTTATCCGGCATATAAGAACATTTACTCGATTTTCTTCCCTTCCATCAGTCGTTGTACCAGCGGCAGCATAATTAACTCCATTGCCAGACCCATTTTACCTCCCGGCACCACTAACGTATTGATGTGGGAAATGAATGAGCCTTGTAACATCGCCAGCAGCCAGGGGAAATCGATCCCTTCCAGATTACGAAAATGAATCACCACAAAACTTTCATCCAACGACGGGATGCCTTTTGCAGCGAAAGGGTTAGACGTGTCAACAGTGGGGACGCGCTGGAAGTTGATATGAGTGCGGGAAAACTGCGGCGTGATGTAGTTGATATAGTCTTCCATTGAGCGCACTACCGAGTCCATCACTGCTTCTCGTGAGTGTCCGCGCTCGCCAGTATCGCGGATGAGTTTTTGAATCCACTCCAGGTTAACGATAGGCACGACCCCAACCAATAAATCTACATGCTGCGCGACGTTATGTTGTGGCGTAACCACGCCGCCGTGCAATCCTTCATAAAACAGCACATCGGTCGGTTCTGGCAGCGCCTGCCACGGGGTAAACGTACCGGGCACCTGGTTCCACGGCACGGCTTCATCGTAGGTGTGCAGATATTTGCGCGACTGGCCTTTGCCGCTCAGCCCGTATTCAGTGAAGGTTTGTTCCAGCAGGCCGAAGTCGTTGGCCTCGGGACCGAAGTAGCTGATATGCCGCCCGGCATCGCGCGCTTTGCGGATCGCCATGTCCATTTCCGGGCGGGTGTAACGGTGAAAACTGTCGCCTTCCACCTCGGCTGCATGCAGATTTAACTGCGCGAATATTTTACGAAACGCGAGGCTGGTGGTGGTGGTCCCCGCGCCGCTGGATCCTGTTACTGCAATGACCGGATGTTTGGCAGACATAGTAACTCCATGACCTGGCTATCATTATTATCTTGTCCGCCGACGGTTGCAGGTTATTCGCGAAACTGACTACGCGGCATGATATTGACCGTTTCGTGCAGCTCCGACCATACCAGCACCGCTTCTCCGCATTGTAGCTGGCGTTTGACGTCGGCGGTTTTCTGTTCAAGTGTACGCTCATGTTCACCATAATCTGTGCCTTCGCGTAACACAAAACTTTCAATTAAATTTTCCAGCGTTTCGGGGGAGAGGTCTTGCCAGGGAATCAACATGATTTCGCCTCCAGATACATTGATAACCAGTCAGGAATGCGTGACTCAAGCCACATTTGCGGGTGGAGTAACGTACCGCTAATGAAGCCAACGTGACCGCCATGTTCGGTCAGTTGATACTCCACCTGCGTGGGTAAATTTTCCGGTTTAGGGATCACCTGATGATCCATAAACGGATCGTCTTTGGCATGAATAATTAGTGTCGGTTTGGCGATCCGATTGAGCAGCGGCATGGCGCTACACTGACGATAATAGTCGATGGCGTCAGCATAGCCGTGAATTTTGGCGGTGATCAGATCGTCAAATTCGCGGATGCGGCGCACCGATTTCAACTGCGAGAGATCTATCGGCAGTGTTCCGGGGTACGCCTTCAGTTTACGCGCTGCATTGGCTTTTAACAGATTCACCAGGTAACGCTGATAAACGCGGGAGAAGCCTTTATCCATGTGATAGCTACAGGCTTCCAGCATAAACGGCGCGGAGACAATTACCGCCGCCTCAATCGGGACGTCATTGCCTTCTTTAGCCAGCAGACAAGCCAGCATATTACCGCCAAGCGAATAGCCCACGGCAGCCGTTGGCGCATGACCAAATTCGCGTTGTAGCCAGCGTAAAAACCAACTGGCATCTTCCGTCTCACCAGAGTGATAAATGCGGTGCATCCGGTTTGGTTCACCGCTACAACCGCGAAAATGCATCACTACGCCAAGCCAACCACGCTTTTGCGCTGCCTCGACCAGACCATGTGCGTAAGGGCTATTCAGACTGCCTTCGAGACCATGAAAAACCACCAGACGCGGTTTATGTTGCGCTTGTGTGGGATCTTCACTCCACGCGAGATCGACAAAATCACCGTCAGGCAATTCCAGCCGCTGCCAGTGTGGGGTGAATTTCACCTGACGACGAAACAGACGCGGCAGCATGGTTTGCAGATGGCAATTACTGAAGCCACGCATGGGGGTGAATTCAGCACTACTGCTGGCGTCGTTAAGATCGGTCGTCGTTACTTGCGCCATTAGTTGCTTTGGCCTTCCAGCAGCATTTGTTCCAGTTGCTCCTGGGCTTCCAGCCATGCCATTTCGCACTCTTCCAGCCCGGATTTGGCGCTGGCTTGCTGTTGCAGACAAGCGGTCAGTTCTGCTTTACGGCTCTGGTCGTATAGCTCGCTGTCGCCCAATTTTTCTTCTGCCTGTGCCAGTTGTGCATTCAGCTTTTCCATCTCTTTTTCCAGACGGGCGATTTCTTTACGTAGCGGCTGGGTTTGCGCACGCAGCTCTGCTTCCCGACGCTTCTGATCTTTACGTGCCTGGGCGCTGTTAGCGTTTTCTTTCGGCGCTTCGTCAGATTGGTTTTCCTGCTTCTGAACGTCGCTCAACCACTGTTGATAATCCTCCAGATCGCCATCGAACGGTTCGACTTTACGATCGTGAACCAGATAGAGATCGTCAGTGGTGGAACGCAGTAAGTGACGGTCGTGCGAAACGACAACCAGCGCGCCTTCAAACTCGATCAACGCTTCGGTTAGTGCCTGGCGCATGTCGAGGTCAAGGTGGTTGGTCGGTTCGTCGAGCAGCAGCAGATTCGGACGCTGCCAGACGATCAGCGCCAGCACCAGCCGTGCTTTTTCCCCACCGGAGAAACGGCGGGTTTCTTCCGTTACTTTATCGCCCTGGAAACCAAAGCCGCCGAGGTAGTCTCGCAGTTTTTGTTCCAGCTCTTGCGGTGCTAAACGCGCCAGATGTTGAATGGGCGATTCATCTGCGCGCAGGTATTCCAGTTGATGCTGGGCGAAGTAACCGAGTTTAATCCCTTTCGCCAGGCCAATTTCACCGCTAATCGGCGCAAGTTCACCGGCTAACAATTTGATTAATGTTGATTTACCTGCGCCGTTGCGGCCTAACAGACCAATGCGCGAACCGGGGACCAGATTCAGTTTGATCGAGTCGAGAATAATGCGATCGCCATAACCCGCGCTGACCTTTTCCATCTTCAGCAATGGATTAGGCAGGCTTTCCGGCGCGCGGAAGCTAAAACGGAAAGGGTTATCGACGTGCGCGGGGGCAATCAGCTCCATGCGCTCGAGCATCTTAATGCGGCTCTGGGCTTGCTTCGCTTTGGTGGCTTTGGCGCGGAAACGGTCGATATAACTTTGCAGATGCGCCACGCGCTCCTGCTGGCTTTCGTACATCGCCTGTTGCTGCGCCAGACGGGTGGCGCGCTGCACTTCAAACGAACTGTAGTTGCCGGTGTACTCGAACATGCTTTGCTGTTCGATATGAATGATTTTATCGACGATCGGATCGAGGAAGTCGCGGTCGTGAGAGATAAGGATCAGCGTGCCCTGATAGCTCTTCAGCCATTTTTCCAGCCAGATAACTGCATCGAGATCGAGGTGGTTAGTCGGTTCGTCGAGCAGCAGCAAGTCTGAACGGCAAATCAGTGCCTGGGCGAGGTTAAGGCGCATTCGCCAGCCACCAGAGAAATCGCTCACCGGATACTCCAGTTGCTCATTGCTGAAACCGAGGCCATGCAGCAGGCTGGCGGCGCGGGAGCGAATACTCCACGCGTCGATAGCATCCAGCTTGCCGTGAATGGTCGCAATGGCATGTCCGTCGTTACGTTCGTTAGCATCCTGAAGTTGCGCTTCCAGTTGGCGATATTCGCGGTCGCCATCAATGACATATTCCAGTGCCGCTTGCGGTAGCGCTGGAGTTTCCTGATTCACCCACGCCAGTTGCCAGCTACCAGGAAAGGTGTAGCTGCCGCCGTCGGCGCTGATTTCATTTTTCAGCAATGCCAGTAGGGTAGATTTACCGCAGCCGTTTTTACCCACCAGGCCGACTTTCTGGCCAGGGTTAATAGTGGCGGTGGCATTATCCAGCAGGACGCGCACGCCGCGACGAATTTGTAACGAGGAGAAAACAATCATAAGGCGCCGTATGTTCAGACTATGTTAAATTATCATTATGATAATGTAGTGTATGGGCGAGCTGCCGCTCCGGGCGCAATGGTAGCCCAAAACAGCGACTATACACAAAACCATACCGGGAGGGGGATGATGTCTCAGCCAGCGAAAGTTTTGCTGCTGTATGCCCATCCGGAATCTCAGGACTCGGTGGCAAACCGGGTACTGCTTAAACCGGCCACGCAGCTCAGCAATGTTACCGTGCACGACCTTTACGCGCACTATCCCGATTTTTTTATTGATATTCCCCGTGAGCAGGCATTACTGCGTGAGCACGAGGTGATTGTTTTTCAGCATCCGCTTTATACCTACAGTTGCCCGGCGTTACTGAAAGAGTGGCTTGACCGGGTGTTAAGCCGTGGGTTTGCCAGCGGGCCGGGAGGAAACCAACTGGCGGGAAAGTACTGGCGTAGCGTGATCACCACCGGCGAACCAGAAAGTGCCTACCGTTATGACGCGCTGAATCGTTATCCGATGAGCGATGTTCTGCGCCCCTTTGAACTGGCGGCGGGCATGTGCCGGATGCATTGGTTAAGCCCCACCATTATTTACTGGGCGAGACGGCAAAGCGCACAGGAGCTGGCGAGTCACGCCAGAGCCTACAGCGACTGGCTGGCAAATCCGCTGCCCGTGGGAGGTCGCTGATGGAAGGTTTCGATTTTTTACTTGCAGGAGTGCTGTTTCTCTTCGCGGCGGTGGCTGCGGTGCCACTGGCATCGCGGCTGGGCATTGGTGCGGTGTTGGGATATTTGCTGGCTGGAATTGCGATTGGTCCGTGGGGACTGGGGTTTATTAGCGACGTCGATGAGATCCTCCACTTTTCGGAACTTGGCGTGGTGTTCCTGATGTTTATCATCGGGCTCGAGTTGAATCCTTCCAAGCTCTGGCAATTGCGGCGCTCCATTTTTGGCGTCGGCGCAGCGCAGGTGCTGTTAAGCGCGGCGTTGCTGGCAGGATTATTGATGCTGACGGATTTCGCCTGGCAGGCGGCAGTTGTGGGGGGAATTGGTCTGGCGATGTCTTCAACCGCAATGGCGTTGCAGCTAATGCGCGAGAAAGGGATGAATCGCAGCGAATCCGGTCAGTTAGGCTTCTCGGTGTTGCTGTTTCAGGATCTGGCGGTGATCCCGGCGCTGGCGTTAGTGCCGTTATTGGCGGGATCGGCAGACGAACATTTCGACTGGATGAAGGTCGGCATGAAGGTGCTGGCGTTTGTCGGCATGTTGATCGGCGGGCGCTATTTGCTGCGCCCGGTATTTCGCTTTATTGCGGCTTCAGGTGTGCGGGAAGTATTCACCGCCGCGACGTTACTGCTGGTGCTGGGGTCTGCGTTATTTATGGATGCGCTGGGGCTGTCGATGGCGCTCGGTACGTTTATTGCGGGCGTGTTGCTGGCGGAGAGCGAATATCGCCATGAACTGGAAACGGCTATCGATCCGTTTAAAGGCTTGCTGCTTGGACTGTTTTTTATCTCCGTCGGGATGTCGCTCAACCTTGGGGTGCTTTATACCCATCTTCTGTGGGTGGTGATAAGTGTGGTTGTGCTGGTAGCGGTGAAAATTCTCGTGCTGTATCTGCTGGCGAGGCTGTATGGCGTGCGCAGCTCCGAGCGGATGCAGTTTGCTGGTGTGCTGAGTCAGGGCGGTGAGTTTGCCTTTGTGCTCTTTTCTACAGCCTCTTCACAACGATTGTTTCAGGGCGATCAGATGGCGCTGTTGTTGGTGACAGTTACGCTTTCCATGATGACCACACCGCTGTTGATGAAGCTTGTGGATAAGTGGCTATCCCGCCAGTTCAACGCCCCGGAAGAAGAGGATGAAAAACCGTGGGTAAACGATGATAAACCGCAAGTGATTGTGGTGGGCTTCGGACGTTTTGGTCAGGTGATTGGTCGTTTGCTGATGGCGAATAAAATGCGCATTACCGTGCTGGAGCGGGATATCAGCGCGGTTAACCTGATGCGCAAATATGGCTACAAAGTATATTACGGCGACGCTACGCAAGTTGACCTGTTGCGCTCTGCGGGTGCAGAAGCCGCAGAATCCATCGTCATTACCTGCAATGAACCGGAAGACACCATGAAACTGGTGGAAATATGCCAGCAACACTTCCCGCATTTGCATATTCTTGCGCGAGCGCGCGGACGTGTGGAAGCGCATGAGTTATTACAGGCAGGGGTGACGCAGTTTTCCCGTGAAACATTCTCCAGTGCGTTAGAGCTGGGGCGCAAAACGCTGGTTACGCTTGGGATGCACCCGCATCAGGCACAGCGGGCACAGCTCCATTTTCGTCGCCTGGATATGCGTATGTTGCGGGAGTTAATCCCGATGCATGCCGATACCGTACAAATTTCTCGCGCCAGGGAAGCCCGACGCGAACTGGAAGAGATTTTTCAGCGTGAGATGCAACAAGAACGACGTCAGCTCGACGGCTGGGATGAATTTGAGTAGAGGGTGAATATGGCAATACGAAAACGCTTTATTGCTGGTGCAAAATGTCCAGCCTGTCAGGCGCAGGATTCAATGGCGATGTGGCGCGAAAATAATATTGATATTGTTGAATGCGTTAAGTGCGGACACCAAATGCGGGAAGCGGATAAAGAAGCCCGCGATCACGTTCGCAAAGATGAGCAAGTTATCGGGATTTTTTATCCGGACTAGCGATATGCGCTGAGTTTTTTTAAGCTAGTGAGTACACGGCTGCAGAATTCCGCTACAATCTGCGCCACAATTCTTCCCATGCTCAGGAGATATCATGAAAGTAGCAAAAGACCTGGTGGTCAGCCTGGCCTATCAGGTACGTACAGAAGACGGTGTGTTGGTTGATGAGTCTCCGGTGAGTGCGCCGCTGGACTACCTGCATGGTCACGGTTCCCTGATCTCTGGCCTGGAAACGGCGCTGGAAGGTCATGAAGTTGGCGACAAATTTGATGTCGCTGTTGGCGCGAACGACGCTTACGGTCAGTACGACGAAAACCTGGTTCAGCGCGTTCCTAAAGACGTATTTATGGGCGTTGACGAACTGCAGGTGGGTATGCGCTTCCTGGCTGAAACCGACCAGGGTCCAGTACCGGTTGAAATCACTGCCGTTGAAGACGATCACGTTGTGGTTGACGGTAACCACATGCTGGCTGGTCAGAATCTGAAATTCAACGTTGAAGTTGTGGCGATTCGTGAAGCGACCGAAGAGGAACTGGCTCACGGTCACGTTCATGGTGCGCACGATCATCACCACGATCACGACCACGACGGTTGCTGCGGCGGTCATGGCCACGATCACGGTCATGAACACGGTGGCGAAGGTTGCTGTGGCGGTAAAGGTAACGGCGGTTGCGGTTGCCACTAAGGCAGAACAGGTGACAAAAAAGCGGGGAATTCCCCGCTTTTTTTCGCCTCAATAGTGCGGAGGTGGCGTTTCTTCAGCCTGTGACGCGATGTTCGACGGCTGACTGGCTTTTAACTTCTCGGTCAGCAGACGCAGATGATCGCGCAGTTTTGCCATCTCCATTTCATGAGCGGTCACCGTGACGTTCAGTTCTTCAATGGTGATTTCCTGAAAAGCCAGTCGACTCTCCAGCTCTGCCAGGCGTGCTTCCATTGATAAATCCTGCATGATTCACCTCTTTTGTCGAATGGTCGCTGCGGATTCTACTTAACTTTGTTGCCAGAGACAGCACTCATTTTGTGGCATCGAAACTAATTTAAACAAAAAGAGTCTGAAAATAGATGATAATAGGGCGTGTCTGTATGTAGATTTATCCGACAACGCTTTATAGTACCCTTCTGATAATAGTTAACCCTGGGGTGAGATGCCCCGATCCTGGAGATATGGATGAAATCACTGTTTAAAGTAACGCTGCTGGCGACCACAATGGCTGTTGCCCTGCATACACCAATCACTTTTGCTGCCGAAGCGGCGAAACCTGCTACAACTGCTGACAGCAAAGCAGCGTTCAAAAATGACGATCAGAAATCAGCTTACGCACTGGGCGCTTCGCTGGGTCGTTACATGGAAAATTCTCTGAAAGAACAAGAAAAGTTGGGCATTAAACTGGATAAAGATCAGCTGATCGCTGGCGTTCAGGATGCATTTGCTGATAAGAGCAAACTTTCCGATCAAGAGATCGAACAGACTCTGCAAGCGTTTGAAGCACGCGTGAAATCCTCCGCTCAGGCGAAGATGGAAAAAGATGCGGCTGATAACGAAGCGAAAGGTAAAGAGTACCGCGAGAAATTTGCCAAAGAGAAAGGTGTGAAAACCTCTTCTACTGGCCTGGTGTATCAAGTCCTGGATGCCGGTAAAGGTGAAGCACCGAAAGACAGCGACACTGTTGTGGTGAACTACAAAGGTACGCTGATCGACGGTAAAGAGTTCGATAACTCTTACACCCGTGGTGAACCGCTCTCCTTCCGTCTGGATGGTGTAATCCCGGGCTGGACTGAAGGTCTGAAGAACATTAAGAAAGGCGGCAAGATTAAGCTGGTTATTCCACCAGAACTGGCTTACGGCAAAGCGGGTGTTCCTGGGATCCCACCGAATTCTACCCTGGTGTTTGACGTAGAGCTGCTGGATGTGAAACCAGCGCCGAAGGCTGATACGAAGCCAGAAGCAGATGCTAAAGCAGCAGATTCTGCTAAAAAATAAGCATTAAAAACCGCCGCCTGACCAGGCGGCGGTTTTTTTATTGCAGGCCGGATATAATTAGTGCTGGAAAGCGGAACCTCCGCTGTATTAATTTAATTACCCGCATCATTAATGAGCCTGCCCTGAAAAGTTAACGACAGGCTCCTGAAAAGGAGTGTTTTTTTTCATGTCCAGGTCGCTTTTAACCAACGAAACCAGTGAGTTGGATTTACTGGATCAACGTCCTTTCGACCAGACCGATTTTGATATTCTGAAATCCTACGAAGCGGTGGTGGACGGGTTAGCGATGCTCATTGGCTCCCACTGTGAAATCGTTTTGCACTCTTTGCAGGATTTAAAATGTTCAGCCATTCGTATTGCCAACGGTGAACATACAGGCCGGAAGATTGGTTCGCCAATTACCGATCTGGCGCTGCGTATGCTGCACGATATGACGGGGGCGGATAGCAGCGTTTCTAAATGCTACTTTACTCGCGCCAAAAGCGGAGTATTAATGAAGTCCCTGACAATCGCCATTCGTAACCGCGAACAGCGAGTGATTGGTCTGCTATGTATCAATATGAATCTTGATGTTCCTTTCTCGCAGATTATGAGCACTTTTGTGCCGCCAGAAACCCCGGATGTCGGTTCAAGCGTCAACTTTGCCTCTTCTGTTGAAGATCTGGTTACCCAAACGCTGGAGTTCACCATTGAAGAAGTGAACGCCGATCGCAATGTTTCTAATAACGCCAAAAATCGCCAGATCGTGCTGAATCTTTACGAGAAAGGCATCTTCGACATCAAAGACGCGATCAACCAGGTGGCTGACCGTCTGAATATCTCCAAACATACTGTCTATCTCTATATCCGTCAGTTCAAGAGCGGTGATTTCCAGGGGCAAGATAAGTAATGCGTTTTGCCATCGTGGTAACCGGGCCAGCATACGGTACGCAACAGGCGAGTAGTGCTTTTCAGTTTGCGCAGGCGCTGATAGCCGAAGGTCATGAGCTGAGTAGCGTCTTTTTCTACCGGGAAGGTGTCTACAACGCCAACCAGTTGACCTCTCCCGCGAGTGATGAATTTGACCTTGTGCGCGGCTGGCAGCAATTGAATACACAACACGGCGTGATGCTGAATATCTGTGTGGCGGCAGCATTACGTCGCGGTATTGTCGATGAAACCGAGGCTGGAAGATTAGGTCTGGCATCAGCTAATCTCCAGCCGGGCTTTACCTTAAGTGGCCTTGGCGCTCTGGCGGAAGCCTCGCTGACCTGCGACAGGGTGGTACAGTTCTGATGAAACGAATTGCGTTTGTCTTTTCTACTGCACCCCACGGCACAGCGGCTGGCCGTGAAGGATTAGATGCATTACTCGCAACCTCCGCATTAACTGACGATATTGCAGTTTTCTTTATTGCCGATGGTGTTTTTCAAATTCTGCCAGGCCAAAAGCCCGATGTAGTGCTGGCGCGTGATTACATCGCTACCTTTAAACTGCTGGGGCTTTACGACATTGAACAGTGTTGGGTTTGTGCGGCTTCACTACGTGAACGCGGGTTAAATCCGGAGACACCATTGGTCGTGGAAGCCACGCCGCTCGAAGCTGAAACATTACGTCGTGAGCTTGGCAATTATGATGTTATTTTAAGATTTTGAGGCGTCCATGCTGCACACATTACATCGCTCCCCCTGGTTGACGGATTTTTCTGCACTGCTGCGTCTGCTCGGCGAGGGCGACGAACTGCTGTTATTGCAGGATGGCGTAACTGCCGCAGTTGACGGTAACCGCTACCTTGAAAGTCTACGTAATGCCCCCATTAAGGTCTATGCCCTGAACGAAGACCTCATTGCTCGCGGTTTGAGTGGTCAAATTTCGAACGATATCATCCGAATTGACTATACTGATTTCGTCAGACTTACGGTTAAGCACACCAGTCAGATGGCCTGGTGACGGCGGGATCGTTGTATATTTCTTGACACCTTTTCGACACCGCCCTAAAATTCGGCGTCCTCATATTGTGTGAGGACGTTTTATTACGTGTTTACGAAGCAAAAGCTAAAACCAGGAGCTATTTAATGGCAACAGTTAACCAGCTGGTACGCAAACCACGTGCTCGCAAAGTTGCGAAAAGCAACGTGCCTGCGCTGGAAGCATGCCCGCAAAAACGTGGCGTATGTACTCGTGTATATACTACCACTCCTAAAAAACCGAACTCCGCACTGCGTAAAGTATGCCGTGTTCGTCTGACTAACGGTTTCGAAGTGACTTCCTACATCGGTGGTGAAGGTCACAACTTGCAGGAACACTCCGTGATCCTGATCCGTGGCGGTCGTGTTAAAGACCTCCCGGGTGTTCGTTACCACACCGTACGTGGTGCGCTTGACTGCTCCGGCGTTAAAGACCGTAAGCAGGCTCGTTCCAAGTATGGCGTGAAGCGTCCTAAGGCTTAATGGTTCTCCGTTAAGTAAGGCCAAACGTTTTAAATTAATGTCAAACTAAACTCGTAGAGTTTTGGACAATCCTGAATTAACAACGGAGTATTTCCATGCCACGTCGTCGCGTCATTGGTCAGCGTAAAATTCTGCCAGATCCGAAGTTCGGATCAGAACTGCTGGCTAAATTTGTAAATATCCTGATGGTAGATGGTAAAAAATCTACTGCTGAATCTATCGTATACAGCGCGCTGGAGACCCTGGCTCAGCGTTCTGGTAAATCTGAACTGGAAGCATTCGAAGTAGCTCTCGAAAACGTGCGCCCGACTGTCGAAGTTAAGTCTCGCCGCGTTGGTGGTTCTACTTATCAGGTCCCAGTTGAAGTCCGTCCGGTTCGTCGTAATGCTCTGGCAATGCGTTGGATCGTTGAAGCTGCTCGTAAACGCGGTGATAAATCCATGGCTCTGCGCCTGGCGAACGAACTTTCCGATGCTGCAGAAAACAAAGGCACTGCAGTTAAGAAACGTGAAGACGTTCACCGTATGGCTGAAGCCAACAAGGCGTTCGCACACTACCGTTGGTAATCCCTTCGGAGTTTTAGTCACCAGGCGGGCGCTTCCAGTAAGCAGCCCGCTTTGGGCTACTTAAATTGAACGCCTAAAAGATAAACGAGGAAACAAATGGCTCGTACAACACCCATCGCACGCTACCGTAACATCGGTATCAGTGCGCACATCGACGCCGGTAAAACCACTACTACCGAACGTATTCTGTTCTACACCGGTGTAAACCATAAAATCGGTGAAGTTCATGACGGCGCTGCAACCATGGACTGGATGGAGCAGGAGCAGGAACGTGGTATTACCATCACTTCCGCTGCGACTACAGCATTCTGGTCTGGTATGGCTAAGCAGTATGAGCCGCATCGCATCAACATCATCGACACCCCGGGGCACGTTGACTTCACAATCGAAGTAGAACGTTCCATGCGTGTTCTCGATGGTGCGGTAATGGTTTACTGCGCAGTTGGTGGTGTTCAGCCGCAGTCTGAAACCGTATGGCGTCAGGCAAACAAATATAAAGTTCCGCGCATTGCGTTCGTTAACAAAATGGACCGCATGGGTGCGAACTTCCTGAAAGTTGTTAACCAGATCAAAACCCGTCTGGGCGCGAACCCGGTTCCGCTGCAGTTGGCGATTGGTGCTGAAGAACATTTCACCGGTGTTGTTGACCTGGTGAAAATGAAAGCTATCAACTGGAACGATGCTGACCAGGGCGTAACCTTCGAATACGAAGATATCCCGGCAGACATGGTTGAACTGGCTAACGAATGGCACCAGAACCTGATCGAATCCGCGGCTGAAGCTTCTGAAGAGCTGATGGAAAAATACCTGGGTGGTGAAGAACTGACTGAAGCAGAAATCAAAGGTGCTCTGCGTCAGCGCGTTCTGAACAACGAAATCATCCTGGTAACCTGTGGTTCTGCGTTCAAGAACAAAGGTGTTCAGGCGATGCTGGATGCGGTAATTGATTACCTGCCATCCCCGGTTGACGTACCTGCGATCAACGGTATCCTGGACGACGGTAAAGACACTCCGGCTGAACGTCACGCAAGTGATGACGAGCCGTTCTCTGCACTGGCGTTCAAAATTGCTACCGACCCGTTTGTTGGTAACCTGACCTTCTTCCGTGTGTACTCCGGTGTGGTTAACTCTGGTGATACCGTACTGAACTCCGTGAAAGCTGCACGTGAGCGTTTCGGCCGTATCGTTCAGATGCATGCTAACAAACGTGAAGAGATCAAAGAAGTTCGCGCGGGCGACATCGCTGCTGCAATCGGTCTGAAAGACGTAACCACTGGTGACACCCTGTGTGACCCGGATGCGCCGATCATTCTGGAACGTATGGAATTCCCTGAGCCGGTAATCTCCATCGCAGTAGAACCGAAAACCAAAGCTGACCAGGAAAAAATGGGTCTGGCTCTGGGCCGTCTGGCTAAAGAAGACCCGTCTTTCCGCGTATGGACTGACGAAGAATCTAACCAGACCATCATCGCGGGTATGGGTGAGCTGCACCTCGACATCATCGTTGACCGTATGAAGCGTGAATTCAACGTTGAAGCGAACGTAGGTAAACCGCAGGTTGCTTACCGTGAAACTATCCGCCAGAAAGTTACCGATGTTGAAGGTAAACACGCGAAACAGTCTGGTGGTCGTGGTCAGTATGGTCATGTTGTTATCGACATGTACCCGCTGGAGCCGGGTTCAAACCCGAAAGGCTACGAGTTCATCAACGACATTAAAGGTGGTGTAATCCCTGGCGAATACATCCCGGCCGTTGATAAAGGTATCCAGGAACAACTGAAAGCTGGCCCGCTGGCAGGCTACCCGGTAGTAGACATGGGTATTCGTCTGCACTTCGGTTCTTACCATGACGTTGACTCCTCTGAACTGGCGTTTAAACTGGCTGCTTCTATCGCCTTTAAAGAAGGCTTTAAGAAAGCGAAACCAGTTCTGCTTGAGCCGATCATGAAGGTTGAAGTAGAAACTCCTGAAGAGAACACCGGTGACGTTATCGGTGACTTGAGCCGTCGTCGTGGTATGCTCAAAGGTCAGGAATCTGAAGTTACTGGCGTTAAGATCCACGCTGAAGTACCGCTGTCTGAAATGTTCGGATATGCAACTCAGCTGCGCTCTCTGACCAAAGGTCGCGCATCATACACTATGGAATTCCTGAAGTATGATGAAGCGCCGAGTAACGTTGCTCAGGCCGTAATTGAAGCCCGTGGTAAATAAGCCTCAGGGTTAATACCAAAGTCCCGTGCTCTCTCCTGAAGGGGAGAGCACTATAGTAAGGAATATAGCCGTGTCTAAAGAAAAATTTGAACGTACAAAACCGCACGTTAACGTTGGTACTATCGGCCACGTTGACCACGGTAAAACTACTCTGACCGCTGCAATCACCACCGTACTGGCTAAAACCTACGGCGGTGCTGCTCGTGCATTCGACCAGATCGATAACGCGCCGGAAGAAAAAGCTCGTGGTATCACCATCAACACTTCTCACGTTGAATACGACACCCCGACCCGTCACTACGCACACGTAGACTGCCCGGGGCACGCCGACTATGTTAAAA
>NZ_PTSN01000090.1:0-528 GCF_002965865.1 Escherichia sp. MOD1-EC6098 | reverse complement strand
CCGGCAGACAGCGGTATGTTCCGGCATCCTCACGGCACTCACCGACAGGCTCCATGCGTCCGGCGCACCATTCCCAGCCTTCGGCTTCCCGAAGGTGTTCAGCGACAGCCTGGAGTTTTTCCAGCAGGGCGGCATCGAGCGCAACGCAGTCCACATAGCCACCCTCGTCGTCGCTGAACAGGTCAGTGCGCAGTTCATCTGGCGAGAAGGCATCAGCCCCCACGAAGCGGAATTTACTGTTCCCTGCCACCGCCACTTCACTTTCGGTCACCAGACGACGAATGGTCTGTACTTCCGGTTTACCGCCCCATCCCGACTGGCAGGCGGCTTCAAACACCTGCACCTGACGCGCGGTATCGTTCTCCAGCGCCAGCGCCTGACAGTGTTCTGTGGTGATGCGATCTTCTGCCAGCGCATCGAGGATGACAGGCGCAAGGTCTGCCAGTTTCAGCATTCGCTGAACGTGGCGGGGTGAATAGCCCAGCAAATCACCGATTTGTGCAGGTGTTTTGCCTTCCTGCGCCATTG
>NZ_PTSN01000089.1:0-535 GCF_002965865.1 Escherichia sp. MOD1-EC6098 | reverse complement strand
CAATTAAGGTGAACGGTCATCACGAAATCACATCCACCAGCAGGACGTGTGACCATCTAATGATCGACCTTGAAACCATGGGAAAAAATCCTGATGCCCCGATCATCTCAATAGGTGCAATATTTTTCGATCCGCAAACCGGAGATATGGGACCGGAATTTAGTAAGACTATCGATCTGGAAACTGCTGGCGGAGTCATTGATCGGGACACCATTAAATGGTGGCTTAAGCAATCACGCGAAGCGCAATCTGCCATTATGACCGATGAAATCCCGTTAGATGATGCACTGTTACAATTGCGGGAATTTATCGACGAAAACTCCGGTGAATTTTTTGTTCAGGTCTGGGGAAATGGAGCCAACTTCGACAACACGATTTTGCGCCGTTCATACGAACGGCAGGGGATCCCCTGCCCGTGGCGTTACTACAACGATCGCGATGTACGCACAATCGTTGAGCTGGGGAAAGCCATAGACTTCGATGCCAGAACGGCTATTCCATTCGAAGGTGAGCGCCATAATGCACTTGATGACGC
>NZ_PTSN01000088.1:0-558 GCF_002965865.1 Escherichia sp. MOD1-EC6098 | reverse complement strand
TAGGTAGCTTAACCTTCGGGAGGGCGCTTACCACTTTGTGATTCATGACTGGGGTGAAGTCGTAACAAGGTAACCGTAGGGGAACCTGCGGTTGGATCACCTCCTTACCTTAAAGAAGCGTTCTTTGCAGTGCTCACACAGATTGTCTGATGAAAATGAGCAGTAAAACCTCTACAGGCTTGTAGCTCAGGTGGTTAGAGCGCACCCCTGATAAGGGTGAGGTCGGTGGTTCAAGTCCACTCAGGCCTACCAAATTTGCACCGCAAATTTGAAGAGGTTTTAACTACATGTTATGGGGCTATAGCTCAGCTGGGAGAGCGCCTGCTTTGCACGCAGGAGGTCTGCGGTTCGATCCCGCATAGCTCCACCATCTCTGTAGTGATTAAATAAAAAATACTTCAGAGTGTACCTGCAAAGGTTCACTGCGAAGTTTTGCTCTTTAAAAATCTGGATCAAGCTGAAAATTGAAACACTGAACAACGAAAGTTGTTCGTGAGTCTCTCAAATTTTCGCAACACGATGGTGTTTTACGAAACATCTTCGGGTTGTGAGGTTAAG
>NZ_PTSN01000008.1:0-121510 GCF_002965865.1 Escherichia sp. MOD1-EC6098 | reverse complement strand
TAACGGGCACCAACGGTAAAACCACAACGACTCAGCTTCTGGCGCAATGGAGCCAACTGCTTGGTGAAACCAGCGCGGTAATGGGCACTGTTGGTAACGGCCTGCTGGGTAAAGTGATCCCGACGGAAAATACCACCGGTTCGGCAGTCGACGTTCAGCATGAGCTGGCGGGGCTGGTGGATCAGGGCGCGACTTTTTGCGCAATGGAAGTTTCCTCACACGGGCTGGTACAGCACCGTGTGGCGGCATTGAAATTTGCGGCGTCGGTCTTTACTAACTTAAGTCGCGATCACCTTGATTATCATGGTGATATGGAACACTACGAAGCGGCGAAATGGTTGCTTTACTCCGAACATCATTGCGGTCAGGCGATTGTCAACGCTGATGACGAAGTAGGCCGCCGCTGGCTGGCAAAATTGCCGGACGCGGTTGCCGTGTCGATGGAAGAAAATATCAATCCGAACTGTCATGGCCGCTGGTTGAAAGCGACTGGCGTGAACTATCACGACAGCGGTGCGACCATTCGCTTCACCTCAAGCTGGGGCGATGGGGAAATAGAAAGCCGCCTGATGGGCGCATTCAACGTTAGTAACCTGCTGCTGGCGCTGGCGACGCTGCTGGCGCTCGGTTACCCATTAGCTGACCTGCTGAAAACCGCCGCGCGTCTGCAACCGGTTTGCGGACGTATGGAAGTGTTCACTGCGCCAGGCAAACCGACGGTTGTTGTGGATTATGCTCACACTCCGGATGCGCTGGAAAAAGCCTTGCAGGCTGCGCGCCTGCACTGTGCGGGTAAGCTGTGGTGCGTCTTCGGCTGTGGCGGCGATCGCGATAAAGGCAAGCGCCCACTGATGGGGGCGATTGCTGAAGAGTTTGCCGACGTGGCGGTGGTAACGGATGACAACCCGCGTACTGAAGAGCCGCGTGCCATCATCAACGATATTCTGGCGGGGATGTTAGACGCCGGACATGCCAAAGTGATGGAAGGGCGCGCAGAAGCGGTAACGTGCGCCGTTATGCAGGCGAAAGAAAATGATGTCGTGTTGGTCGCGGGTAAAGGCCATGAAGATTACCAGATTGTCGGTAATCAGCGTCTGGACTACTCCGATCGCGTCACGGTGGCGCGTTTGCTGGGGGTAATCGCATGATTAGTGTAACCCTTAGCCAACTGGCGAATATTCTCAACGGCGAACTGAAAGGGGCTGATATCACCCTTGACGCCGTAACCACCGATACCCGTAAATTGACGCCTGGCTGTCTGTTCGTCGCCCTGAAAGGCGAACGTTTCGATGCCCATGATTTTGCCGACCAGGCGAAAGCTGGAGGGGCAGGCGCGCTGCTGGTTAGCCGTCCGCTGGATATCGACCTGCCACAGTTAATCGTTAACGATACGCGTCTGGCATTTGGTGAACTGGCAGCATGGGTTCGTCAGCAAGTTCCTGCTCGTGTGGTTGCCCTGACCGGTTCCTCCGGTAAAACCTCTGTGAAAGAGATGACCGCGGCGATTTTAAGTCAGTGTGGCAACACGCTTTATACGGCTGGCAATCTCAACAACGACATCGGCGTGCCAATGACGCTGCTGCGTTTAACGCCGGAATACGATTACGCGGTCATTGAGCTTGGCGCTAACCATCAGGGCGAAATTGCCTGGACTGTTAGCCTGACCCGTCCGGAAGCCGCACTGGTCAACAATCTGGCGGCTGCGCATCTGGAAGGTTTCGGCTCGCTTGCGGGTGTCGCGAAAGCGAAAGGCGAAATCTTTACCGGCCTGCCAGAAAACGGTATCGCTATCATGAATGCCGATAACAACGACTGGCTGAACTGGCAGAGTGTGATTGGCTCACGCAAAGTGTGGCGTTTTTCGCCAAATGCCGCCAACAGCGATTTTACCGCTACCAATATCCATGTGACTTCACATGGTACTGAATTTACGCTGCAAACCCCAACAGGTAGCGTCGATGTTCTGCTGCCGCTGCCGGGGCGTCACAATATCGCAAATGCGTTGGCTGCCGCGGCGCTCTCCATGTCCGTGGGTGCAACGCTTGATGCCATCAAAACGGGACTGGCAAATCTGCAAGCTGTTCCTGGTCGTCTGTTCCCCATTCAACTGGCGGAAAACCAGTTGCTGCTCGACGACTCCTACAACGCCAATGTTGGCTCAATGACCGCCGCAGTTCAGGTACTGGCTGAAATGCCGGGTTATCGCGTGCTGGTGGTTGGTGATATGGCCGAGCTGGGTGCTGAAAGTGATGCCTGTCATGTCCAGGTGGGGGAAGCGGCGAAGGCGGCTGGTATTGACCGCGTGTTAAGCGTGGGCAAGCAAAGCCATGCTATCAGCACCGCCAGCGGTGCTGGCGAACATTTTGCTGATAAATCCGCGTTGATTACGCGTCTTAAATCACTGATTGCAGAGCAACAGGTGATTACGATTTTAGTTAAGGGTTCACGTAGTGCTGCCATGGAAGAGGTAGTACGCGCTTTACAGGAGAATGGGACATGTTAGTTTGGCTGGCCGAACATTTGGTCAAATATTATTCCGGCTTTAACGTCTTTTCCTATCTGACGTTTCGCGCCATCGTCAGCCTGCTGACTGCGCTGTTCATCTCATTGTGGATGGGCCCGCGCATGATTGCTCATTTGCAAAAACTCTCCTTCGGGCAGGTTGTTCGTAACGATGGCCCTGAATCACACTTCAGTAAGCGCGGCACGCCGACCATGGGTGGGATCATGATCCTGACTGCGATTGTCGTCTCCGTGATCTTGTGGGCTTATCCCTCCAACCCGTATGTCTGGTGCGTACTGGTGGTGCTGGTCGGTTACGGCATTATTGGTTTTGTTGATGACTATCGCAAAGTCGTGCGCAAAGACACCAAAGGTTTGATCGCGCGCTGGAAGTATTTCTGGATGTCGGTGATTGCGTTGGGCGTTGCTTTCGCACTTTATCTTGCAGGAAAAGACACGCCAGCAACGCAACTGGTGGTGCCGTTCTTTAAAGATGTGATGCCGCAGTTAGGCTTGTTTTATATCCTGCTGGCGTATTTTGTGATTGTCGGTACGGGCAACGCGGTAAACCTGACCGATGGCCTCGACGGTCTGGCCATTATGCCGACCGTCTTTGTCGCAGGTGGTTTTGCACTGGTGGCCTGGGCTACCGGCAACATGAACTTTGCCAGCTACTTACATATACCGTATCTGCGACACGCCGGGGAGCTGGTTATCGTCTGCACCGCGATAGTCGGGGCAGGGCTGGGCTTCCTGTGGTTTAACACCTATCCCGCGCAGGTCTTTATGGGCGACGTTGGTTCGCTGGCGTTAGGTGGCGCGTTGGGCATTATCGCTGTGCTGCTGCGTCAGGAATTCCTGCTGGTGATTATGGGGGGCGTGTTTGTTGTCGAAACCCTGTCGGTTATTTTGCAGGTCGGCTCCTTTAAACTGCGCGGGCAACGTATTTTCCGCATGGCGCCGATCCATCACCACTATGAACTTAAAGGCTGGCCGGAACCGCGTGTCATCGTGCGTTTCTGGATTATTTCGCTGATGCTGGTCCTGATTGGTCTGGCAACGCTGAAGGTGCGTTAATCATGGCTGATTACCTGGGTAAAAATGTCGTCATTATCGGCCTGGGCCTCACCGGGCTTTCCTGCGTAGACTTTTTCCTTGCTCGCGGCGTGACGCCGCGCGTTATGGATACGCGTATGACACCGCCTGGCCTGGATAAATTACCCGAAACGGTAGAACGTCATACTGGCGGTCTTAATGATGAATGGCTGATGGCGGCAGATCTTATTGTCGCCAGCCCCGGCATTGCGCTGGCGCATCCATCCTTAAGCGCCGCTGCCGATGCCGGAATCGAAATCGTTGGTGATATCGAACTGTTCTGCCGCGAAGCGCAAGCGCCGATTGTGGCGATCACGGGTTCTAACGGCAAAAGTACGGTCACCACCTTAGTGGGCGAAATGGCGAAAGCAGCAGGTGTTAACGTTGGCGTAGGTGGCAACATTGGTCTGCCAGCGTTGATGTTACTTGATGATGAGTGCGAACTGTACGTGTTGGAACTGTCGAGCTTCCAACTGGAAACAACCTCCAGTTTACAGGCGGTGGCAGCGACCATTCTGAACGTAACTGAAGATCATATGGATCGTTATCCGTTTGGTTTGCAACAGTATCGTGCGGCAAAACTGCGCATTTACGAAAATGCGAAAGTTTGCGTGGTTAATGCCGATGATGCCTTAACGATGCCGATCCGCGGTGCGGATGAACGTTGCGTCAGCTTTGGCGTCAACATGGGTGACTATCACCTGAATCATCAGCAGGGCGAAACCTGGCTGCGGGTGAAAGGTGAGAAAGTGTTGAACGTGAAAGAGATGAAGCTTTCAGGGCAACATAACTACACCAATGCGCTGGCGGCACTGGCGCTGGCGGATTCCGCAGGGTTACCGCGAGCCAGCAGCCTGACAGCGCTAACGACTTTTACCGGTCTGCCGCATCGCTTTGAAGTGGTGCTTGAGCACAATGGCGTACGCTGGATTAACGACTCGAAAGCTACCAACGTCGGCAGTACGGAAGCCGCGCTAAACGGCTTGCATGTTGACGGTACGCTGCACTTGTTGTTAGGCGGCGATGGCAAATCGGCGGATTTTAGTCCGCTGGCGCGCTATCTGAATGGCGATAACGTTCGTCTGTATTGCTTCGGTCGCGACGGTGCGCAGTTAGCGGCTTTACGCCCGGAAGTGGCTGAACAAACCGAAACCATGGAGCAGGCGATGCGTCTATTGGCTCCGCGCGTGCGACCGGGAGATATGGTTCTGCTCTCTCCGGCCTGTGCCAGCCTCGATCAGTTCAAGAACTTTGAACAACGGGGCAATGAATTTGCTCGTCTGGCGAAGGAGTTTGGTTGATGCGTTTATCTTTCCCTCGCCTGAAAATGCCGCGTCTGCCGGGATTCAGTATCCTGGTCTGGATCTCCACGGCGCTGAAGGGCTGGGTGATGGGCTCGCGGGAAAAAGATACCGACAGCCTGATCATGTACGATCGTACCTTGCTGTGGCTGACCTTCGGCCTCGCGGCGATTGGCTTTATCATGGTGACCTCGGCGTCAATGCCCATCGGGCAACGCTTAACCAACGATCCGTTCTTCTTCGCGAAGCGTGATGGTGTTTACCTGATCCTGGCGTTCATTCTGGCGATCATTACGCTGCGCCTGCCGATGGAGTTCTGGCAGCGCTACAGCGCCACAATGCTGCTCGGGTCAATCATCTTGCTGATGATCGTGCTGGTGGTGGGTAGCTCAGTTAAAGGGGCATCGCGTTGGATCGATCTCGGCCTGCTGCGTATTCAGCCTGCGGAACTGACTAAGCTGTCGCTGTTTTGCTATATCGCCAACTATCTGGTGCGCAAAGGTGACGAAGTGCGTAATAACTTGCGCGGCTTCCTGAAACCGATGGGGGTGATTCTGGTACTGGCAGTGTTGCTGCTGGCGCAGCCTGACCTCGGTACGGTGGTGGTGTTGTTTGTGACCACGCTGGCGATGCTGTTCCTGGCGGGGGCGAAATTATGGCAATTCATTGCCATTATCGGCATGGGGATTTCAGCGGTTGTGTTGCTGATCCTCGCTGAACCATACCGTATTCGCCGCGTTACCGCGTTCTGGAACCCGTGGGAAGACCCGTTCGGCAGCGGCTATCAGTTGACGCAATCATTGATGGCGTTTGGTCGTGGCGAATTGTGGGGGCAAGGTTTAGGTAACTCGGTACAAAAACTGGAGTATCTGCCGGAAGCGCATACTGACTTTATTTTCGCCATTATCGGAGAAGAACTGGGGTATATCGGTGTGGTGCTGGCGCTTTTAATGGTATTCTTCGTCGCTTTTCGTGCGATGTCGATTGGCCGTAAAGCGTTAGAAATTGACCACCGCTTTTCTGGTTTTCTCGCCTGTTCAATTGGCATCTGGTTTAGTTTCCAGGCGCTGGTTAACGTAGGCGCGGCGGCGGGGATGCTACCGACCAAAGGTTTGACATTGCCGCTGATCAGTTACGGTGGTTCGAGTTTACTGATTATGTCGACAGCCATCATGATGCTGTTGCGTATTGATTATGAAACGCGTCTGGAGAAAGCGCAGGCGTTTGCACGAGGTTCACGATGAGTGGTCAAGGGAAGCGATTAATGGTGATGGCTGGCGGTACTGGCGGACATGTGTTCCCCGGGCTGGCGGTTGCGCACCATTTAATGACCCAGGGGTGGCAAGTTCGCTGGCTGGGTACTGCCGATCGTATGGAAGCGGACTTAGTGCCGAAGCACGGTATTGAGATCGACTTTATTCGTATCTCCGGCCTGCGTGGTAAGGGGATCAAAGCATTACTCGTGGCTCCGCTGCGTATCTTTAACGCCTGGCGGCAGGCGCGGGCAATTATGAAAGCTTACAAGCCTGATGTGGTGCTCGGGATGGGCGGCTACGTTTCCGGGCCAGGTGGTCTGGCAGCATGGTCGTTAGGCATTCCGGTTGTACTTCACGAACAAAACGGCATTGCAGGCTTGACCAATAAATGGCTGGCGAAAATTGCCACCAAAGTGATGCAGGCGTTTCCAGGCGCTTTCCCCAATGCGGAAGTGGTTGGTAACCCGGTGCGTACCGATGTGCTGGCGCTGCCGTTACCGCAGCAACGTTTGGCCGGGCGTGAAGGCCCGATTCGTGTGTTGGTGGTGGGTGGTTCGCAGGGCGCGCGTATTCTTAACCAGACAATGCCTCAGGTCGCAGCAAAGCTGGGCGATACGGTAACTATCTGGCATCAGAGTGGCAAAGGTTCGCAACAATCTGTTGAACAGGCTTATGCCGAAGCGGGGCAACCGCAGCATAAAGTGACAGAATTTATTGATGATATGGCGGCGGCCTATGCATGGGCGGATGTCGTTGTTTGCCGCTCCGGCGCGTTGACGGTGAGTGAAATCGCCGCGGCGGGGCTACCGGCATTGTTTGTGCCGTTTCAGCATAAAGACCGCCAGCAATACTGGAATGCGCTGCCGCTGGAAAAAGCGGGCGCAGCCAAAATTATCGAGCAACCGCAACTTACTGTGGACGCTGTCGCCAACACCCTGGCCGGGTGGTCGCGAGAAACCTTATTAACCATGGCAGAACGCGCCCGTGCTGCATCCATTCCGGATGCCACCGAGCGAGTGGCAAATGAAGTGAGCCGGGCTGCCCGGGCGTAATTGTGGCGATGCCTTTTGCATCGCATGAATTTGAGAAGTTAATGGCGTAAAGAATGAATACACAACAATTGGCAAAACTGCGTTCCATCGTGCCCGAAATGCGTCGCGTTCGGCACATACACTTTGTCGGCATCGGTGGTGCCGGTATGGGCGGTATTGCCGAAGTTCTGGCCAATGAAGGGTATCAGATCAGTGGTTCCGATTTAGCGCCAAATCCGGTCACGCAGCAGTTAATGAATCTGGGGGCGACGATTTACTTCAACCATCGCCCGGAAAACGTGCGTGACGCCAGCGTGGTCGTTGTTTCCAGCGCGATTTCTGCTGACAATCCAGAGATTGTTGCTGCCCATGAAGCGCGTATTCCGGTTATTCGTCGTGCGGAAATGCTGGCTGAGTTAATGCGTTTTCGTCATGGCATCGCCATTGCCGGGACACACGGTAAAACCACCACCACCGCGATGGTTTCCAGCATCTACGCAGAAGCGGGCCTCGACCCGACCTTCGTTAACGGTGGGCTGGTAAAAGCGGCGGGTGTTCATGCGCGTTTAGGTCACGGGCGTTACCTGATTGCCGAAGCGGATGAGAGCGACGCATCGTTCCTGCATCTGCAACCGATGGTGGCGATTGTCACCAATATCGAAGCCGATCACATGGATACCTACCAGGGTGACTTCGAGAATTTAAAACAGACTTTTATTAATTTTCTGCACAACCTGCCGTTTTACGGACGTGCGGTGATGTGTGTTGACGACCCGGTGATCCGTGAGTTGTTACCGCGCGTTGGCCGTCAGATTACCACTTATGGTTTCAGTGAAGATGCTGACGTTCGTGTGGAAGATTATCAGCAGATTGGCCCGCAGGGGCACTTTACGTTGCTGCGCCAGGACAAAGAGCCGATGCGCGTTACTCTGAATGCGCCAGGCCGTCATAATGCGCTGAACGCTGCCGCTGCGGTTGCGGTCGCCACGGAAGAGGGGATTGACGACGACGCTATTCTGCGTGCGCTGGAGAGCTTCCAGGGAACCGGTCGTCGCTTTGATTTCCTCGGTGAGTTTCCGCTGGAGCCGGTCAACGGTAAAAGCGGTACAGCAATGCTGGTCGATGACTACGGCCACCATCCGACAGAAGTGGATGCCACGATTAAAGCGGCGCGTGCTGGCTGGCCGGATAAAAACCTGGTGATGCTGTTTCAGCCGCACCGTTTCACCCGCACTCGTGATCTGTATGACGATTTTGCCAATGTCCTGACCCAGGTCGATACCTTATTGATGCTGGACGTTTATCCGGCTGGCGAAGCACCGATTCCGGGAGCGGACAGCCGTTCGTTGTGTCGTACAATTCGTGGACGTGGGAAAATTGATCCCATTCTGGTGCCTGATCCGGCGCAGGTAGCCGAGATGTTAGCACCGGTATTAACTGGTAACGACCTGATTCTTGTGCAGGGGGCGGGTAATATCGGAAAAATTGCTCGTTCTTTAGCTGAAATCAAACTGAAGCCGCAAACTCCGGAGGAAGAGCAACATGACTGATAAAATCGCGGTCCTGTTGGGCGGGAACTCCGCAGAGAGAGAAGTTTCTTTGAATTCTGGTGCTGCAGTGTTAGCCGGGCTGCGTGAAGGCAGTATCAACGCGCATCCTGTCGATCCGAAAGAAGTCGACGTGACGCAACTGAAGGCGATGGGCTTTCAGAAAGTATTTATCGCTCTGCACGGGCGCGGCGGTGAAGACGGCACATTGCAGGGCATGCTCGAGCTGATGGGGCTACCTTATACCGGCAGCGGGGTGATGGCATCTGCGCTTTCAATGGATAAACTACGCAGCAAATTGCTGTGGCAGGGAGCAGGTTTACCGGTAGCGCCGTGGGTGGCATTAACCCGCGCAGAATTTGAAAAAGGCCTTAGTGATAAGCAGTTAGCAGAAATTTCTGCCTTAGGTTTGCCGCTTATTGTCAAGCCGAGTCGCGAAGGTTCCAGCGTTGGAATGTCAAAAGTAGTAGCAGAAAATGCTCTACAAGATGCATTAAGATTGGCATTTCAGCACGATGAAGAAGTATTGATTGAAAAATGGCTAAGTGGGCCGGAGTTCACGGTTGCGATACTCGGTGAAGAAATTTTACCGTCAATACGTATTCAACCCGCCGGAACCTTCTATGATTATGAGGCAAAGTATCTCTCTGATGAGACACAGTATTTCTGCCCCGCAGGTCTGGAAGCGTCACAAGAGGCCAATTTGCAGGCATTAGTGCTGAAAGCATGGACGACTTTAGGCTGCAAAGGATGGGGGCGTATTGACGTCATGCTGGACAGTGATGGACAGTTTTATCTGCTGGAAGCCAATACCTCACCGGGTATGACCAGCCATAGTCTGGTGCCGATGGCGGCGCGTCAGGCGGGGTTAAGCTTCTCGCAGTTGGTAGTACGAATTCTGGAACTGGCGGACTAATATGTCGCAGGCTGCTCTGAACACGCGAAACAGCGAGGAAGAGATTTCTTCTCGCCGCAATAATGGAACACGTCTGGCGGGGATCCTTTTCCTGCTGACGGTTTTAACGACAGTGTTGGTGAGCGGCTGGGTCGTGTTGGGCTGGATGGAAGATGCGCAACGCCTGCCGCTCTCAAAGCTGGTGTTGACCGGTGAACGGCATTACACGCGTAATGACGATATCCGGCAGTCGATCCTGGCGTTGGGTGAGCCGGGTACTTTTATGACCCAGGATGTCAACATCATCCAGACGCAAATAGAACAACGCCTGCCGTGGATTAAGCAGGTGAGCGTCAGAAAGCAGTGGCCTGATGAATTGAAGATTCATCTGGTTGAATATGTGCCGATTGCGCGGTGGAATGATCAACATATGGTAGACGCCGAAGGAAATACCTTCAGCGTGCCACCAGATCGCACCAGCAAGCAGGTGCTCCCGATGTTGTATGGCCCGGAAGGCAGCGCAAATGAAGTGTTGCAGGGCTATCGCGAAATGGGGCAGATGCTGGCAAAGGACAGATTTACTCTGAAGGAAGCGGCGATGACCGCGCGGCGTTCCTGGCAGTTGACGCTGAATAACGATATTAAGCTCAACCTTGGCCGGGGCGATACGATGAAACGTTTGGCTCGCTTTGTAGAACTTTATCCGGTTTTACAGCAGCAGGCGCAAACCGATGGCAAACGGATTAGCTACGTTGATTTGCGTTATGACTCTGGTGCGGCAGTAGGCTGGGCGCCCTTGCCGCCAGAGGAATCTACTCAGCAACAAAATCAGGCACAGGCAGAACAACAATGATCAAGGCGACGGACAGAAAACTGGTAGTAGGACTGGAGATTGGTACCGCGAAGGTTGCCGCTTTAGTAGGGGAAGTTCTGCCCGACGGTATGGTCAATATCATTGGTGTGGGCAGTTGCCCGTCACGTGGTATGGATAAAGGCGGGGTTAACGACCTCGAATCCGTGGTCAAATGCGTACAACGCGCTATTGACCAGGCAGAATTGATGGCAGATTGTCAGATCTCTTCAGTATATCTGGCGCTTTCTGGTAAGCACATCAGTTGTCAGAATGAAATAGGTATGGTGCCCATTTCTGAAGAAGAAGTGACGCAAGAAGATGTGGAAAACGTCGTCCATACCGCGAAATCGGTGCGCGTGCGTGATGAACATCGTGTGTTGCACGTGATCCCGCAAGAGTACGCGATTGACTATCAGGAAGGGATCAAGAACCCGGTGGGGCTTTCCGGCGTGCGAATGCAGGCAAAAGTGCACCTGATCACATGTCACAATGATATGGCGAAAAACATTGTTAAAGCGGTTGAACGTTGTGGCCTGAAAGTTGACCAACTGATATTTGCCGGACTGGCATCAAGTTATTCGGTATTGACGGAAGACGAACGTGAATTGGGAGTCTGCGTCGTCGATATCGGTGGTGGTACAATGGATATCGCCGTTTATACCGGTGGGGCATTGCGCCACACCAAGGTAATTCCTTATGCTGGCAATGTGGTGACCAGTGATATCGCCTATGCCTTTGGCACGCCGCCAAGCGACGCCGAAGCGATTAAAGTTCGCCATGGCTGCGCGTTAGGCTCCATCGTTGGTAAAGATGAGAGTGTGGAAGTGCCGAGCGTAGGTGGGCGACCACCGCGTAGTCTGCAACGTCAGACGCTGGCGGAGGTGATTGAGCCACGGTATACCGAGCTGCTCAATCTGGTCAACGAAGAGATATTGCAGTTGCAGGAAAAGCTTCGCCAACAAGGTGTGAAACATCACCTGGCGGCGGGCATTGTATTAACCGGTGGCGCGGCGCAGATCGAAGGTCTTGCCGCCTGCGCTCAGCGAGTGTTTCATACGCAGGTGCGTATTGGCGCGCCGCTGAATATCACTGGTTTAACTGATTATGCTCAGGAGCCGTATTACTCGACGGCTGTGGGATTGCTTCACTACGGGAAAGAGTCACATCTTAACGGTGAAGCGGAAGTAGAAAAACGTGTTACAGCATCAGTTGGCTCGTGGATCAAGCGACTCAATAGTTGGCTGCGAAAAGAGTTTTAATTTTTATGAGGTCGACGGTGATTACGGCCTCAGGCGACAGGCACATATCGGAGAGAAACTATGTTTGAACCAATGGAACTTACCAACGACGCGGTGATTAAAGTCATCGGCGTCGGCGGCGGCGGCGGTAATGCTGTTGAGCACATGGTGCGTGAGCGCATTGAAGGTGTTGAATTCTTCGCGGTAAATACCGATGCACAGGCGCTGCGTAAAACAGCGGTTGGGCAGACGATTCAGATCGGTAGTGGTATAACCAAAGGACTGGGAGCTGGCGCTAATCCAGAAGTTGGCCGTAATGCGGCTGATGAGGATCGCGATGCACTGCGTGCGGCGCTGGAAGGTGCAGACATGGTATTTATTGCAGCAGGTATGGGGGGCGGTACTGGTACAGGTGCTGCGCCGGTCGTTGCTGAAGTTGCAAAAGATTTGGGGATCCTGACCGTTGCTGTCGTGACTAAGCCTTTCAACTTTGAAGGCAAGAAGCGTATGGCCTTCGCGGAGCAGGGGATCACTGAATTGTCCAAGCATGTGGACTCACTGATTACCATCCCGAACGATAAACTGCTGAAGGTGCTCGGTCGCGGTATTTCCCTGCTTGATGCGTTTGGCGCAGCGAATGATGTGCTGAAAGGTGCTGTTCAGGGTATCGCTGAACTGATTACTCGTCCGGGTCTGATGAACGTCGACTTTGCAGACGTTCGTACCGTGATGTCTGAAATGGGCTACGCGATGATGGGTTCTGGTGTGGCAAGCGGCGAAGACCGTGCGGAAGAAGCGGCTGAAATGGCTATCTCTTCTCCGCTGCTGGAAGACATCGACCTGTCTGGCGCGCGCGGCGTGCTGGTTAACATCACGGCGGGCTTCGACCTGCGTCTGGATGAATTCGAAACCGTAGGTAACACCATCCGTGCATTTGCTTCGGATAACGCGACTGTGGTTATCGGTACATCTCTTGACCCGGATATGAACGATGAACTGCGTGTAACCGTGGTTGCAACAGGCATCGGCATGGACAAACGTCCTGAAATCACTCTCGTGACCAATAAACAAGTTCAGCAGCCGGTGATGGATCGTTACCAACAGCACGGTATGGCACCGCTGACTCAGGAACAGAAACCGGTCGCTAAAGTGGTGAACGACAATACGCCGCAAACCGCGAAAGAACCTGATTATCTGGATATCCCTGCATTCTTGCGTAAGCAAGCTGACTAAGAATAAGCTGGAATTTGGGTTACGAGGCTCTTTGTGCTAAACTGGCCTGCCGAATGTATAGTACACTTCGGTTGGATAGATAATTTGGCGAGATAATACGATGATCAAACAAAGGACACTTAAACGTATCGTTCAGGCGACGGGTGTCGGTTTACATACCGGCAAGAAAGTCACCCTGACGTTACGCCCTGCGCCGGCCAACACCGGGGTCATCTATCGTCGCACCGACTTGAATCCACCGGTAGATTTCCCGGCCGATGCCAAATCTGTGCGTGATACCATGCTCTGTACGTGTCTGGTCAACGAGCATGATGTACGGATTTCAACCGTTGAGCACTTGAACGCTGCGCTCGCGGGCTTAGGCATCGATAACATCGTTATCGAAGTTAACGCACCGGAAATCCCGATTATGGACGGCAGCGCTGCTCCGTTTGTTTACCTGCTGCTTGATGCTGGTATCGACGAACTCAACTGCGCCAAGAAATTTGTTCGCATCAAAGAGACTGTTCGTGTCGAAGATGGCGATAAGTGGGCTGAATTTAAGCCATATAATGGTTTTTCGCTGGATTTCACCATCGATTTCAACCATCCGGCTATCGATTCCAGCAATCAACGCTATGCGATGAACTTCTCTGCTGATGCGTTTATGCGTCAGATCAGCCGTGCGCGTACATTCGGTTTCATGCGCGATATTGAATATCTGCAGTCTCGTGGTTTGTGCCTGGGCGGCAGCTTCGATTGTGCCATCGTTGTTGACGATTATCGCGTACTGAACGAAGACGGTTTGCGTTTTGAAGACGAATTTGTGCGTCACAAAATGCTTGACGCGATCGGTGACTTGTTCATGTGTGGTCACAATATTATTGGTGCATTTACCGCCTATAAATCCGGTCATGCACTGAATAACAAACTGTTGCAGGCTGTCCTGGCAAAACAGGAAGCTTGGGAATATGTGACCTTCCAGGACGACGCAGAACTGCCGTTGGCCTTCAAAGCGCCTTCGACGGTACTGGCATAACGACATTTATACTGTCGTATAAAATTCGACTGGCAAATCTGGCACTCTCTCCGGCCAGGTGAACCAGTCGTTTTTTTTGAGTTGTTATCAGGGCCGTAAGAAACGGTGCGAACGCTGTTTTCTTAAGCACTTTTACGCACAACTTATCTTCATTCCTGCTGTGGACTTCGGCCTTTAATGATAAGATTTGTGCGCTAAAAACGTTTGAATACGATTGGGATGGCAATAACGTGAGTGGAATACTGACGCGCTGGCGACAGTTTGGTAAACGCTACTTCTGGCCGCATCTCTTATTAGGGATGGTCGCGGCGAGTTTAGGTTTGCCTGCGCTCAGCAACGCCGCCGAACCAAATGCGCCCGCAAAAGCGACAACCCGCAACCACGAGCCTTCCGCCAAAGTTAACTTTAGTCAGTTGGCCTTGTTGGAAGCGAATACGCGCCGCCCAAACTCGAACTATTCCGTTGATTACTGGCATCAACACGCAATTCGCACGGTAATCCGTCATCTTTCCTTCGCAATGGCACCGCAAACGCTGCCCGTTGCTGAAGAGTCTTTACCGTTTCAGGCGCAACATCTTGCTTTACTGGATACGCTCAGCGCGCTGCTGACCCAGGAAGGCACGCCGCCTGAAAATGGTTATCGCATTGATTATGCGCATTTTACTCCGCAAGCAGCATTCAGCACGCCCGTCTGGATCAGCCAGGCGCAAGGTATCCGTGCTGGCCCTCAACGCCTTAGCTAATAACGACAAAACCTTTATTTCATTTTATTAACTCCGCACTGCGGGGCGTTTGAGATTTTATTATGCTAATCAAATTATTAACAAAAGTTTTCGGTAGCCGTAACGACCGCACCCTGCGCCGGATGCGCAAAGTCGTCAACCTCATCAATGCCATGGAACCGGAGATGGAAAAACTCTCCGACGAAGAACTGAAGGGAAAAACTGCAGAGTTTCGCGCACGTCTGGAAAAAGGCGAAGTGCTGGAAAACCTGATCCCGGAAGCCTTTGCCGTTGTGCGTGAAGCAAGTAAGCGTGTCTTTGGGATGCGTCACTTCGACGTTCAGTTGCTCGGCGGCATGGTTCTTAATGAACGCTGTATCGCGGAAATGCGTACTGGTGAAGGTAAAACACTGACCGCAACGCTGCCTGCTTACCTGAACGCATTAACCGGTAAGGGCGTGCACGTTGTTACCGTCAACGATTACCTGGCGCAGCGTGACGCCGAAAACAACCGTCCGCTGTTTGAATTCCTCGGTATGACCGTCGGCATCAACCTACCGGGCATGCCTGCGCCAGCGAAACGTGAAGCCTATGCGGCCGACATTACTTACGGTACTAACAACGAGTACGGTTTCGACTACCTGCGCGACAACATGGCGTTCAGCCCAGAAGAGCGTGTACAGCGTAAACTGCACTATGCGCTGGTGGACGAAGTGGACTCCATCCTGATCGATGAAGCGCGTACACCGCTGATCATTTCTGGTCCGGCAGAAGACAGTTCGGAAATGTATAAGCGCGTCAACAAAATCATTCCACACCTGATCCGCCAGGAAAAAGAAGACTCTGAAACCTTCCAGGGCGAAGGTCACTTCTCGGTTGATGAAAAATCTCGTCAGGTGAATCTGACCGAACGTGGTTTGGTGCTGATTGAAGAGCTGTTGGTGAAAGAAGGGATCATGGCCGAAGGCGAGTCGTTGTATTCTCCGGCTAATATCATGCTGATGCACCACGTAACGGCGGCGCTGCGTGCCCACGCGCTATTTACCCGCGACGTCGATTACATCGTTAAAGATGGTGAAGTTATCATCGTTGACGAACATACCGGTCGTACCATGCAAGGGCGTCGCTGGTCCGATGGCCTGCACCAGGCTGTGGAAGCGAAAGAAGGTGTGCAGATCCAGAACGAAAACCAGACGCTGGCTTCTATCACCTTCCAGAACTACTTCCGTTTGTATGAAAAACTGGCGGGGATGACCGGTACGGCTGATACCGAAGCATTCGAATTTAGCTCAATCTACAAGCTGGATACCGTCGTCGTTCCGACTAACCGTCCGATGATTCGTAAAGATCTGCCGGATCTGGTCTACATGACCGAAGCGGAAAAAATCCAGGCGATCATTGAAGATATCAAAGAGCGTACCGCGAAAGGCCAGCCGGTGCTGGTTGGTACTATCTCCATCGAAAAATCAGAACTGGTATCAAACGAGCTGACCAAAGCGGGTATCAAGCATAACGTTCTGAACGCCAAATTCCACGCCAACGAAGCTGCGATTGTTGCCCAGGCGGGTTATCCGGCGGCTGTGACTATTGCGACCAACATGGCGGGTCGTGGTACTGACATTGTGCTCGGCGGTAGCTGGCAGGCAGAAGTTGCCGCGCTGGAAAACCCGACCGCAGAGCAAATTGAAAAAATTAAAGCTGACTGGCAGGTACGCCACGACGCGGTTCTGGCAGCAGGTGGTTTGCATATCATCGGTACAGAACGTCACGAATCTCGTCGTATCGATAACCAGTTGCGTGGCCGTTCGGGTCGCCAGGGCGATGCCGGTTCTTCCCGTTTCTACCTGTCGATGGAAGATGCGCTGATGCGTATTTTTGCCTCCGACCGTGTTTCCGGCATGATGCGTAAACTGGGTATGAAACCTGGTGAAGCGATTGAACACCCTTGGGTAACCAAAGCAATTGCCAACGCCCAGCGTAAAGTTGAAAGCCGTAACTTCGACATTCGTAAACAGTTGCTGGAATACGATGACGTAGCTAACGATCAGCGTCGCGCCATTTACTCCCAGCGTAACGAACTGCTGGATGTCAGCGATGTGAGCGAAACCATCAACAGCATTCGTGAAGATGTGTTCAAAGCGACCATCGATGCCTACATTCCGCCACAATCACTGGAAGAAATGTGGGACATTCCTGGGCTGCAAGAGCGTCTGAAAAACGATTTCGATCTCGATATGCCGATTGCCGAGTGGCTGGACAAAGAGCCAGAGCTGCATGAAGAGACGCTGCGTGAGCGTATTCTGGCGCAGTCCATCGAAGTGTATCAGCGTAAAGAAGAAGTGGTTGGCGCCGAGATGATGCGTCACTTCGAGAAAGGTGTGATGTTGCAAACGCTGGACTCCCTGTGGAAAGAGCACCTGGCGGCGATGGATTACCTGCGTCAGGGGATCCACCTGCGTGGTTACGCGCAGAAAGATCCGAAGCAGGAATACAAACGTGAATCCTTCGCAATGTTTGCGGCGATGCTGGAATCATTGAAATATGAAGTGGTTAGCACGCTGAGCAAAGTTCAGGTTCGTATGCCGGAAGAAGTTGAAGAGCTGGAGCAACAGCGTCGTATGGAAGCCGAGCGTTTAGCGCAAATGCAGCAGCTTAGCCATCAGGATGACGACTCTGCAGCCGCAGCGGCGCTGGCTGCACAAACCGGCGAGCGTAAAGTTGGGCGTAACGATCCTTGCCCGTGCGGTTCCGGTAAAAAATACAAGCAGTGCCATGGTCGCCTGCAATAAAAGCTAATCAATAAGACAAAAGGCGCAGAAATCTGCGCCTTTTTTATAGGTTTAAGACAATGAAAAAACTGCAAATTGCGGTAGGTATTATTCGCAACGAGAACCACGAAATCTTTATAACCCGCCGTGCCGCAGATGCGCACATGGCGAATAAGTTGGAGTTTCCTGGCGGTAAAATTGAAGCGCGTGAAACGCCAGAACAGGCGGTGGTGCGGGAGCTTCAGGAAGAAGTCGGGATTACGCCACAACGTTTTTCGCTGTTTGAAAAGCTGGAATATCAGTTCCCTGACAGGCATATCACACTGTGGTTCTGGCTGGTCGAAGGCTGGGAAGGGGAACCGTGGGGAAAAGAAGGGCAACCTGGTGAGTGGATGGCGCTGGCCAGCCTCAATGCAGAAGATTTTCCGCCAGCCAATGAACCGGTAATTGCGAAGCTTAAGCGCCTGTAGGTCAAATAAGGCGTTCACGCCGCATCCGACATTTGCCCTGATGCCTGATGCGACGCAGGCGCGTCTTATCAGGCCTGCGGGATTTTGTAATCCGTTGATATGCAAGATCTTGCAGGTCGGATAAGGCGTTTACACCGCATCCGACAATGCCTCACCTCTTACACCCAATTACTTCAGCTCTTCGCTCCAGTCATCGCTTTCGGACAGATCGCCGCTGCTGGGGATGCGTTTTTCTTCAGCAGCCCATTCTCCGAGGTCGATCAACTGACAACGTTTGCAACAAAATGGCCGAAACGGGCTGATTTCACCCCATACCACCGTTTTCCCGCAAGTTGGGCAGTTCACCGTAATAGTTTCTGACATCGTAACTCCTTAGCAGCACGCCAGTTCAAAATCCAGGCGCTCTGGCACCAGACCATTTTCACTGTCCAGCGGCATAAAACGAATCGCAAAACGACTCTTATGACCGGAAATTTGCGGATAAAGCTGTGAATCAAGGGCCAGATTCAGCCGTAGAAGATCAGCGTCTTCGCCATTATCCTGATAGAAACCGTTCAGACTGGTTTGTTTGCGAAACGGTGCCGACTGGCGAATTAAATCTAACACCATGGTAAGTGCCTGGGTGAGCGGATTCAGGCTGGCAATCCAGGTTTCTACCTGGCTGTCGCGCTGCGCCTGGGGTAAATGCAGCCAGATATGCAAAGTTGGCAAATCAAAGCTACAACAACCGCCGGGTATGCTCAGACGCTGGCGCACTAAAGCAATCAGACGATCTTCACGCAGAAATTGCCCGATACGCGGTGCGGAAATCAGCACGCTGCCCGCCGCTTTTAACTGCTGAATTAATGCTTCAATACGGCTCTGGTCCACGCCTGGCACGTCAATCCAGGTCTGGAGTTTACGCTGCTGGCGGTCAAGCTCTTTCAACAATTCGGTGCGTACTTCCCCACGCTCGAAAACATCCAGCAAGTCACTGACATTACGGAAGAAATGCAGAGCGCCAGCGTAGTCAACGATGGGTAAATTTACAGTGAGTTGCTGAATCAAAAACTCAATGCGTAGCCATGTACGCATTTTTTCATTTAGTGGATGTTCAAAAAGGACCTGGGTCTGCATTAAGGTTTTTCCTGTGAGACAAACTGCGACGCAAGCTGCAAGTAATTTGCGTGCAGGCGGGCAACATCCGATGCAATAGCATCCGGTGCGCCGTTATTATCAATGACGTCATCTGCCACGGCAAGGCGGGCTTCGCGCGTTGCCTGGGCAGCAAGAATTTGTTCGACATGTTCGCGAGTAACATCATCGCGCTGCATGGTGCGCTTAAGTTGCGTTTCTGGGCTGACATCCACCACCAGCACACGATTCGCTTTTTTATACAGCGAGTTTTCTACCAGCAATGGCACAACCCAAAGTACATAGGGGGAAGTTGCTTGCTGGATCTGATGTTGCGTCTCCTGCTGAATCAACGGATGTAGCAGGGCATTAAGCCAGTTTTTCTCTTCCGGGTTGGCGAAGATCCGCTCGCGTAAGGCCCGGCGCTGCAATGTTCCATCAGCAGCAATCATATCAGCGCCGAAATGTTCAGCAATGGCACGCAGTGCAGGTCTACCCGGTTCAACTACCTGACGCGCAATAATATCGGCATCAATGACGTTAATTCCGAGGTCAGCAAACGCATTTGCAACGGTACTCTTGCCACTGCCAATGCCACCCGTTAAGGCAACCGTATACCTCATATTTTATATTCCCGGGAATTCATCATGATTATCAAAACATTAAAAATGAGCACGCGAAAGCGGGATTAATGAAACGTTCGCCCATTATTTACCAGGTAAATTTATGGGATTGTAGCGTAAAAAAAGACAATTTCGCAGTCTTGCGCCACATAGATTAGTGCGTATGATAGCGTCACTGGAGTTGTGCTCTTACCCTTATAGCCATTAACCCCAGGAATCCGCACATGCGTATTGAAGAAGATCTGAAGTTAGGTTTTAAAGACGTTCTCATCCGTCCTAAACGCTCCACTCTTAAAAGCCGTTCCGATGTTGAACTGGAACGTCAATTCACCTTCAAACATTCAGGTCAGAGCTGGTCCGGCGTGCCGATTATCGCCGCAAATATGGATACCGTAGGCACTTTTACCATGGCTACGGCATTGGCTTCTTTCGATATTCTGACTGCTGTACATAAACATTACTCTGTTGACGAGTGGCAAGCGTTTATCAACAATTCTTCCGCTGATGTGCTGAAACATGTGATGGTTTCTACCGGCACGTCAGATGCGGATTTCGAAAAAACTAAACAGATTCTCGACCTGAACCCGGCATTAAACTTCGTTTGTATTGACGTGGCGAATGGTTATTCCGAGCACTTCGTACAGTTCGTTGCGAAAGCGCGTGAAGCGTGGCCGACCAAAACCATTTGTGCTGGCAACGTAGTGACAGGTGAAATGTGTGAGGAGCTTATCCTCTCCGGTGCCGATATCGTTAAAGTTGGCATTGGCCCAGGTTCTGTTTGTACGACTCGCGTCAAGACGGGCGTCGGTTACCCGCAGCTTTCTGCAGTAATCGAATGCGCTGATGCCGCGCACGGTCTGGGCGGGATGATCGTCAGCGATGGCGGTTGCACCACGCCGGGCGATGTAGCTAAAGCCTTTGGTGGCGGTGCTGATTTCGTGATGCTCGGCGGTATGCTGGCGGGTCACGAAGAGAGCGGCGGTCGTATCGTCGAAGAGAACGGCGAAAAATTTATGTTGTTCTACGGTATGAGCTCCGAGTCTGCGATGAAACGTCACGTTGGCGGCGTTGCAGAATATCGTGCAGCGGAAGGTAAAACCGTTAAGCTGCCGCTGCGTGGCCCAGTTGAAAACACCGCGCGTGATATTTTGGGTGGCCTGCGTTCAGCTTGTACATATGTTGGGGCTTCTCGCCTGAAAGAACTGACCAAGCGCACCACGTTTATCCGCGTACTGGAACAAGAAAACCGCATCTTCAATAACCTGTAATCTCCCAATGCTGGCGTGGATCACTGCGCCAGCGTTATCCCATCCCACTCATCGCGTCGCCCAGATGGAAAATTGGCAAATACATTGCCACCACCAGCGTGCCGATAATTCCTCCGGTAATGACCAGTAAGGCCGGTTCCAGTAAAGCAGCAAGATTATCTGCCAGCGCCAACGTGTTATCCCGATGATGGTGGGCGAGATTCTCCAGCATGAGATCCAGCGACCCGGATGCTTCTCCCGTTCTCACTAACTGCAAACAGAGCGGGCTAAACTCACCGGCATTTTTTAACGCCAGCCAGATGGGCTGACCGTTGCTGATATCGTGCTGGATTTGTGTCAGAAGTTGTGCCCAGTACGGGCAGCCCATTGTCTCTTTGACGCTCTCTACCCCTTGCAAAAAAGTAATACCTGCACTTTGTGTCAGCGCCAGAATCGTAAAGATCTGCGTGAGCTTTTGTCCCCGCATTAGTGAACCCATAATTGGGATGCGTAACAGCGATTTCTGCCTCACGATAAGCCAGGTCGGGCGGCGCATCAGCAACTTATTGGCTATTGCCAGCAGTAAGCCGAACAACAGCAGCAGCCAGCCCCACTCACCGCTGAAATCTGCCAGCGTCATGATCCCCTGTGTAAGTGTCGGTAGCGGGGTGTTAAAGGTTTTATAGATAGCGGCAAACTCGGGCAGAACAAAATGCAGCATTGCTACAACTACCGTTATCGCCATCACTAAAATGATAATGGGATAACGCAATGCTGATTTCACTTTGTCGGCTAACTGGCGCTGGGCTTTTTGCTGACGAGCCAGTTCAAAGCAGCATTCATCCAGCTTACCGGTCAGTTCACCTGTGCGGATCATCGCCTGATAAAGCGGCGGAAAAACCTCTGACCAGGGCAATAAGGCATTGGAAAAGGCAATACCCTGTTCGAGATCGTGTGCCAGCGATTGCAATAACGCCTGCCATTGCCTGCTCGGATGTTGCTCCGCCAATAGGGCTAATCCTTCCGAAAGGGTTAGTCCGGCTTTGAGTAATGTTGCCAGTTGATGAATGACTTCCGCGCTTTTGTCTGCGTGCCACTGGGCTGAATTAATAGATATCCGCTTCAGGTGCAGTGGGGTAACGGCTTGTTGCTGTAGTGCGATAAGTAGCAAAGAACGGCTCTCTGCCCACAGTACTCCATCTTGCGCATTGCCGTCGCCGGTTATGCCATGCCAGCGCCAGAGTTGCTTACTCGCCATGTGGCATCCCCAATACGCGGATTAACTCTTCAAAGGTGGTTAAACCTTGTTCCACGGCCAGGCAGCCGTTTTCAAAAAGCGTGTGCATTCCTGTTTGTCGGGCGTGCGCTTCCAGCGATTCAACGTCGGTATTAGCGGAAATGAGCTGGCGTATGACAGGTGTTATGGGCAGAACTTCAAATAAGGCCGTGCGGCCATAAAAACCGTGGTAGCAATGTTTACAACCAGGTGCTTGCCAGCGGGGCAACGACGATGACCATAAATTGCCTGGAAGGCGGATTGCTTCCCCTTGCTGCAGGCGACAATGCGGGCAAAGTTTGCGAACCAGACGTTGGGCTACCACCAGCGTGAGTGCTGATGAGAGCATCCAGCGGGCAACACCCATTTGCTGTAAACGCACCAGTGTTTCGCAGGTAGAGTTGGTGTGTAGCGTGGACAACACCAGGTGACCCGTTTGTGCGGCTTTAATGGCAATTTCTGCCGTTTCACCATCACGGATCTCTCCGATCATGATGACATCGGGATCCTGACGTAATAACGCACGCAAAACCCCCTGAAAGGTAAGACCAGCACGCGGATGGATTTGCGTCTGGTTAAGCCCTGCGATGGGGATCTCCACCGGATCTTCGACGCTGCAAATATTAATATCGGCGGTATTCAGCGTTTGCAGAGCGCTATAAAGTGTGACCGTTTTACCGCTACCGGTAGGACCGGTAACCAACACCAGCCCTTGTGGTTGCTGTAGGGCATGAGCAAAGTCCGCCAGTTGTAACTGCTGCATTCCCAGCGTGTTGACATCCAGCGCCTGGTCCACCTGCTGTAACAGCCGCAATACCACTTTTTCACCGCCCCGACATGGCAAGGTAGCAATGCGAAATGAGACTGTGTTATCCGCCAGTTCGACAGTGAATTGCCCATCCTGCGGCAGGCGATGTTCCGCAATATCCAGGCTTCCCAGCACTTTTAATCTGGCGGTTAATGCTATTCCGGCATCCAGTGGAACATCTGGTAAAGGATGCAACACGCCGTCGATGCGTAAGCGGATGCGGTAGCTATTGTCCGCTGGTTCGATATGAATATCAGAAGCGCGTTGTTCGAGTGCAGATTGTAACGTTTGAGTCAGCAATTCTGTTTTGGGCTGATATTTTTCCGGGGCTGCTACGGGCAACCTATGTTGTGACCGGCTGGCGTGGCCTTCCATCTGCTGGCGCGTCCAGCAGGTGATCTCAATGCGTTTGGTAGTAGCGAAATGCAAAGCGTCAAGTAACTCATGTGAGGGCGCATCGACCACCGCAACATGAACCACCTCTTCGCTGGCATCCAGCAAGACGCCCTGGTAACGCAGGCACAGAGCGGTGAGCTGTGAAATATTCATTGCCGCTCCTTAGTTGGCGTCATCAAAGCGGAAGACATCTTCGCAGGCTTGCTGCAACGCGCTGTCACTTTGAATATTGCAGTTGCGCGTCCAGCCGGTGACGCCGTTGGCGTTATCCCAACCTGGTGTCATGATGACGCTTAACCCATTGAGGCTCTCTTGTCCTGTCAGCGACACCACGCCTTTTGCCACACTCATAGCAGAGACATAGCGAGTGGTGGTGGGCGAGGGGATGCCGTTACTGCCGCCGTCGCAGGTATCTAATCCGCCATGCTCCAGTGCGCATAATTCTACGGCGGTGCGGTAAGGCACAAAGGTTTGCAGCATGTCGGTGAGCGCTGCTTTGCGCAGGTAGTTCTGATAAGCGGGAATACCAATGGCGCTTAAAATGGCAATAATGCCAATAACTACCATTAGTTCGATGAGTGTAAAGCCGCGTTGTTTGTCCATCTGTTTCGCTCCTTGATTTCGTTGGCGCTACTTTGGCAAACGCCATCGGCACAGGCGAGGGGCAAAAAACGAAACGGGAAGGCGGGTTCCGAGGTTTTTTATTATGTTGCAGTGAAAGACAAGATATTTGCGAGGCGTTACGAAGAAAGTTGGAGAAGGTAAGATTCATCCGCTCGCTACGGAGCGGATGAATCTGTCAGCAATTAGCGAAAACGCATTGAAAGGTCGAGTGCCTGTACGTGTTTGGTCAGCGCGCCGACAGAGATAAAGTCCACGCCTGTTTCGGCAAATTCGCGCAGAGTTTTGTCGGTGACGTTACCCGAAACTTCCAGCAGCGCCTTACCATTGGTACGTTTGACAGCTTCGCGCATTTGTTCTGTTTCGAAGTTATCCAGCATGATGATATCGGCACCTGCTTTCAGGGCTTCATCAAGTTCTTCCAGATCCTCGACTTCGACTTCTACTGGCGCATCCGGGTGCAGCCAGGACGCTTTTTCGACCGCCTGACGTACTGAGCCAGAGGCAATAATATGGTTTTCTTTAATCAGGAAGGCGTCAGAAAGTCCCAGGCGGTGATTCGCTCCGCCGCCGCAAAGTACCGCATATTTCAGAGCCGAACGCAGACCGGGCAAGGTTTTGCGAGTATCCAGCAACTGCGTGTTGGTGCCTTCCAGCAGTTTGACATAGTGGCGAACCTTACTGGCAACCCCAGAAAGGGTTTGTACAAAATTGAGCGCCGTACGTTCACCCGTTAACAGCACGCGGGAGGGGCCTTCAAGTTCGAAAAGGAGTTGATTGGCGTTGATGACATCACCGTCATCCACATGCCAGATAATGGTGACATCGTCACCAGCCAGTTGAATAAACACCTCTTCAACCCAGCGTTTGCCGCAAAATACGCCATTCTCGCGGGTGATCACTGTTGCATGAGAGCGAGAATTTTCCGGTAAAAGTTTTGCCGTAATATCATTGTTGGCATCGACTGTTCCGCCTAAATCTTCCCGCAGCGCCTGGGCCACCGCGCCGGGTATATCGAGATTAATGCGTTCCAGCAGCTCGTCACGTCGGGTGTCAGGGTTATAGCGGCGAGGCGGCATGTTAAAACTCCAGATAGCTAACGAATCATAAGGTAGAAACATGCTACTCTGAACCGGATATTAGCACCACATATAAGGAGATCCTGCATGTTGTTAGAACAGGGGTGGCTGACCGGCGCGCGCCGCGTTCCCTCGCCTCATTACGATTGTCGCCCGGATGACGAAGTTCCCACCCTGCTGGTGGTGCACAATATTAGCCTGCCGCCAGGTGAGTTTGGCGGCCCGTGGATCGACGCATTATTCACCGGAACTATTGATCCGCAGGCGCATCCCTTCTTTGCTGAGATAGCTCATTTGCGCGTTTCCGCTCACTGTTTGATTCGCCGTGATGGTGAAATTGTCCAGTATGTTCCTTTCGATAAACGCGCCTGGCACGCGGGTGTCTCTCAGTATCAAGGTCGTGAACGCTGTAATGATTTTTCTATTGGGATTGAGCTGGAAGGCACCGATACGCTGGCTTACACCGATGCGCAGTATCAGCAACTGGCGGCGGTCACTCGGGCGCTGATTGATCGCTATCCAGCTATTGCTAATAACATGACGGGGCATTGCGATATTGCGCCGGATCGTAAAACCGATCCTGGTCCTGCATTTGATTGGGCACGGTTTCGCGCGCTGGTCAGCAAGGAGACAACATGACGCTATTCACAACCTTACTGGTGTTAATTTTTGAGCGCCTGTTTAAGTTGGGCGAGCACTGGCAGCTTGATCACCGCCTTGAGGCGTTCTTTCGGCGGGTGAAACATTTTTCACTCGGGCGCACGTTAGGTATGACCATTATTGCGATGGGGGTGACTTTTTTGCTGTTGCGCGCGTTGCATGGGCTATTGTTCAACGTTCCGACGCTGCTGGTGTGGCTGCTGATTGGTTTGCTGTGTATTGGCGCAGGTAAAGTTCGTCTTCATTATCATGCTTATCTGGCAGCCGCTTCACGTAATGATAGCCATGCCCGTTCCACAATGGCTGGCGAACTCACTATGATTCACGGCGTCCCTGCAGGCTGCGATGAACGTGAATACTTGCGGGAACTGCAAAATGCACTGCTGTGGATTAACTTTCGTTTTTACCTGGCACCGCTGTTCTGGTTGATTGTGGGGGGAAGTTGGGGGCCAGTTACGCTGATGGGGTATGCGTTTTTGCGCGCATGGCAATACTGGCTGGCGCGTTACCAGACGCCGCATCATCGTTTACAGTCGGGGATTGATGCAGTGCTTCATGTCGCGGATTGGGTGCCGGTTCGCCTTGCGGGTGTGGTTTATGCCTTGATCGGCCACGGTGAGAAAGCGTTACCTGCCTGGTTTGCTTCGCTGGCCGATTTCCATACTTCGCAATATCAGGTGTTAACGCGTCTGGCGCAGTTCTCTCTGGCGCGTGAACCGCATGTCGATAAGGTGGAGACACCGAAAGCAGCAGTTTCAATGGCGAAGAAAACCTCGTTTGTGGTCGTGGTAGTGATTGCGCTACTGACGATTTACGGGACATTGGTGTAAAGATTGTTGCCCTCACCCAGACAGGGTGAGGGCGGAGAGAGGTTAATGCGCTTTTACTGCTTTTGCGGTTTTCTCTTTAAACAGATAGCCGATGCCTAACACCACCAGCCATACCGGGATCAGGTAAACCGAAATCGCCATCCCCGGCGTCATCAGCATAATTACCAGTACCGCCGCCATAAACAGCAGGCAGATCCAGTTACCCAGCGGATAGAGCAGGGCAGGGAAGCGGGTAGCCACACCTTGTGCTTGTTTGGCACGACGGAATTTCATGTGCGCAAGACTTATCATCGCCCAGTTGATTACCAGAGCGGAAACCACCAGCGCCATTAACAGTCCGAATGCGGACTCTGGGGCAAGGTAGTTAATCAGTACGCACAATGCCGTAACCAGCGCAGATACCAGAATGGTGTTGACCGGCACGCCGCGTTTATCGACGGAAGCGAGCATTTTCGGTGCATTTCCCTGTTGTGCCAGACCAAACAGCATACGGCTGTTGCAGTAGACGCAACTGTTGTACACGGAAAGTGCCGCCGTCAACACCACGATATTCAGGGCGTTAGCCACAAAGGTGTCGCCCAGTTCATGGAAGATCAACACGAATGGACTGGTATCAGCGGTAACGCGCGTCCACGGCATCAGTGAGAGCAGGACGGCTAACGAACCAATGTAGAAAATCAGGATGCGGTAGATAACCTGATTGGTTGCTTTCGGGATGCTTTGCTCCGGGTTATCGGCTTCTGCGGCGGTGATCCCCACTAGCTCCAGACCACCAAACGAGAACATGATAATCGCCATCATCATCACCAGCCCGGTGAAGCCGTGCGGCAGGAATCCGCCCTGTTCCCAGAGGTTACGGACGGTCGCTTGCGGACCGCCGTTGCCACTGAACAGCAGCCAGCCGCCGAAGATGATCATCGCCACCACCGCGATAACTTTGATAATGGCAAACCAGAACTCCATCTCGCCAAACACTTTAACGTTGGTCAGGTTGATGGCGTTGATCACCACAAAGAACACGGCGGCAGAAGCCCAGGTTGGGATATCCGGATACCAGAACTGAATGTATTTGCCGACGGCAGTAAGCTCCGCCATGGCAACTAATACGTACAATACCCAGTAGTTCCAGCCTGAGGCGAAGCCAGCAAAGCTCCCCCAGTATTTATAAGCAAAGTGGCTGAAGGAGCCTGCTACCGGTTCTTCGACCACCATTTCACCTAGCTGACGCATGATCAGAAAGGCGATAAAACCAGCAATGGCGTAACCCAGAATGATCCCTGGCCCTGCGGACTGTATTACGGAGGCGCTTCCCAGGAATAGCCCGGTCCCTATCGCGCCACCCAGCGCGATAAGCTGAATATGGCGGTTTTTAAGGCCGCGCTTTAGCTGCTCGCCGTGCTGTTGACCTTCCATCATGAAACCTCGTGCGGTGATTGTTTTTTTGATCTACGCAGTGATGCGTGTGTAAGTTTGCAATTCCGTTTGTTGTATTAATTTGTTTACAACTTGGAAGTTTGAATTGTTACAAAAAGACTTCCGTCAGATCAAGAATAATGGTATGCGGCAGCGAATGCACCCGCTTTATGCATGGTTGAAGATGGGTTGTCTAAAAAGAAACCATTTGTAAAGACCAGTCTCAAACAATCCCACCCATAACAAAGAATATAAATTCATTTTTATTGAATTAAAAATCGAAAAATTGGTAAGTGAATCGGTTCAATTCGGATTTTTATAGTTTAATAATCGTTAAAAAAAACCTTGCTCACGTAAAGCCTACATTTGTGCATAGTTACAACTTTGAAACGCTATATATGTCAAGTTGTTAAAATGTGCACAGTTTCATGATTTCAATCAAAACCTGTATAGACATAAGGTGAATACTTTGTTACTTTAGCGTCACAGACATGAAATTGGTAAGACCAATTGACTTCGGCAAGTGGCTTAAGACAGGAACTCATGGCCTACAGCAAAATCCGCCAACCAAAACTCTCCGATGTGATTGAGCAGCAACTGGAGTTTTTGATCCTCGAGGGCACCCTTCGCCCTGGTGAAAAACTCCCACCGGAACGCGAACTGGCGAAACAGTTCGACGTCTCCCGTCCCTCCTTGCGTGAGGCGATTCAACGTCTCGAAGCGAAGGGCTTGTTGCTTCGTCGCCAGGGTGGCGGCACTTTTGTCCAGAGCAGCCTCTGGCAAAGCTTCAGCGATCCGCTGGTGGAGCTGCTCTCCGACCATCCTGAATCACAATACGACTTGCTCGAAACACGACACGCCCTGGAAGGCATAGCCGCCTATTACGCCGCGTTGCGTAGTACCGATGAAGACAAGGAACGCATTCGTGAACTCCACCACGCCATAGAGCTGGCGCAGCAGTCTGGCGATCTGGACGCGGAATCAAACGCCGTACTCCAGTATCAGATTGCCGTCACCGAAGCGGCCCACAATGTGGTTTTGCTTCATCTGCTAAGGTGTATGGAGCCGATGTTGGCCCAGAATGTCCGTCAAAACTTCGAATTGCTCTATTCGCGTCGAGAGATGCTGCCGCTGGTGAGTAGTCACCGCACTCGCATATTCGAAGCAATTATGGCCGGTAAGCCAGAAGAAGCGCGCGAAGCATCGCATCGCCATCTGGCCTTTATCGAAGAAATCTTGCTCGACAGAAGCCGTGAGGAGAGCCGCCGTGAACGTTCTCTGCGCCGTCTGGAGCAACGAAAGAATTAGTGATTTTTCTGGTGAAAATTAGCCAGAAGATGTTGTAAATCAAGCGCATATAAAAGCGCAGCAACTAAACGTAGAACCTGTCTTATTGAGCTTTCCAGCGAGAGTTCAATGGGACAGGTTCCAGAAAACTCAACGTTATTAGATAGATAAGGAATAACCCATGTCAGAACGTTTCCCAAATGACGTGGATCCGATCGAAACTCGCGACTGGCTCCAGGCGATCGAATCGGTCATCCGTGAAGAAGGTGTTGAGCGTGCTCAGTATCTGATCGACCAACTGCTTGCTGAAGCCCGCAAAGGCGGAGTCAACGTAGCCGCAGGCACCGGCGTCAGCAACTACATCAACACCATCCCCGTTGAAGAACAGCCGGAGTATCCGGGTAATCTGGAACTGGAACGCCGTATTCGTTCAGCTATCCGCTGGAACGCCATCATGACGGTTCTGCGTGCATCCAAAAAAGATCTGGAACTGGGCGGCCACATGGCGTCTTTCCAGTCTTCCGCAACCATTTATGATGTGTGTTTTAACCACTTCTTCCGTGCACGCAACGAGCAGGATGGCGGCGACCTGGTTTACTTCCAGGGGCACATCTCCCCGGGCGTTTACGCACGAGCTTTCCTGGAAGGTCGTCTGACTCAGGAGCAACTGGATAATTTCCGTCAGGAAGTCCACGGTAATGGCCTCTCTTCCTACCCGCACCCGAAACTGATGCCGGAATTCTGGCAGTTCCCGACCGTATCTATGGGGCTGGGGCCAATCGGTGCTATCTACCAGGCGAAGTTCCTGAAATATCTGGAACACCGTGGCCTGAAAGATACCTCTAAACAGACCGTTTACGCATTCCTTGGTGACGGCGAGATGGACGAACCAGAATCCAAAGGTGCGATCACCATCGCTACCCGTGAAAAACTGGATAACCTGGTCTTCGTTATCAACTGTAACCTGCAGCGTCTTGACGGCCCGGTCACCGGTAACGGCAAGATCATCAACGAACTGGAAGGCATCTTCGAAGGTGCTGGCTGGAACGTGATCAAAGTGATGTGGGGTAGCCGTTGGGATGAGCTGCTGCGTAAAGATACCAGCGGTAAACTGATCCAACTGATGAACGAAACCGTTGACGGCGACTACCAGACCTTCAAATCGAAAGATGGTGCGTACGTTCGTGAACACTTCTTCGGTAAATATCCGGAAACCGCAGCGCTGGTTGCAGACTGGACTGACGAGCAGATCTGGGCATTGAACCGTGGCGGTCACGATCCGAAGAAAATCTACGCTGCATTCAAGAAAGCGCAGGAAACCAAAGGCAAAGCGACAGTAATCCTTGCTCATACCATTAAAGGTTACGGCATGGGCGATGCGGCTGAAGGTAAAAACATTGCGCACCAGGTTAAGAAAATGAACATGGACGGCGTGCGCCATATCCGCGACCGTTTCAATGTGCCGGTGTCTGATGCAGATATCGAAAAACTGCCGTACATCACCTTCCCGGAAGGTTCTGAAGAGCATACCTATCTGCACGCTCAGCGTCAGAAACTGCACGGTTATCTGCCAAGCCGCCAGCCGAACTTTACCGAGAAGCTGGAGCTGCCGAGCCTGCAAGACTTCGGTGCGCTGCTGGAAGAACAGAGCAAAGAGATCTCCACCACTATCGCTTTCGTTCGTGCCCTGAACGTGATGCTGAAGAACAAGTCGATCAAAGACCGACTTGTGCCGATCATCGCTGACGAAGCGCGTACTTTCGGTATGGAAGGTCTGTTCCGTCAGATTGGTATCTACAGCCCGAACGGTCAGCAGTACACCCCGCAGGATCGCGAGCAGGTTGCGTACTATAAAGAAGACGAGAAAGGTCAGATTCTGCAGGAAGGGATCAACGAGCTGGGCGCAGGTTGTTCCTGGCTGGCTGCGGCGACCTCTTACAGCACCAACAATCTGCCGATGATTCCGTTCTACATCTATTACTCGATGTTCGGATTCCAGCGTATTGGCGATCTGTGCTGGGCGGCTGGCGACCAGCAGGCGCGTGGCTTCCTGATCGGCGGTACTTCCGGTCGTACCACCCTGAACGGCGAAGGTCTGCAGCACGAAGATGGTCACAGCCACATTCAGTCGCTGACTATCCCGAACTGTATTTCTTACGACCCGGCTTACGCTTACGAAGTTGCTGTCATCATGCATGATGGTCTGGAGCGTATGTACGGTGAAAAACAAGAGAACGTTTACTACTACATCACCACGCTGAACGAAAACTACCACATGCCGGCAATGCCGGAAGGTGCTGAGGAAGGTATCCGTAAAGGTATCTACAAACTCGAAACCATTGAAGGTAGCAAAGGTAAAGTTCAACTGCTGGGCTCCGGTTCTATCCTGCGCCACGTCCGTGAAGCAGCACAGATCCTGGCGAAAGATTACGGCGTAGGTTCTGACGTTTATAGCGTGACCTCCTTCACCGAACTGGCGCGTGATGGTCAGGATTGTGAACGCTGGAACATGCTGCATCCGCTGGAAACTCCGCGCGTTCCGTACATCGCTCAGGTGATGAACGACGCTCCGGCAGTGGCATCTACCGACTATATGAAACTGTTCGCTGAGCAGGTCCGTACTTACGTACCGGCTGACGACTACCGCGTACTGGGTACTGATGGCTTCGGTCGTTCCGACAGCCGTGAGAACCTGCGTCACCACTTTGAAGTTGATGCTTCTTATGTCGTGGTTGCGGCGCTGGGCGAACTGGCTAAACGTGGCGAAATCGATAAGAAAGTGGTTGCTGACGCAATCGCCAAATTCAACATCGATGCAGATAAAGTTAACCCGCGTCTGGCGTAAGAGGTAAAAGAATAATGGCTATCGAAATCAAAGTACCGGACATCGGGGCTGATGAAGTTGAAATCACCGAGATCCTGGTCAAAGTGGGCGACAAAGTTGAAGCCGAACAGTCGCTGATCACCGTAGAAGGCGACAAAGCCTCTATGGAAGTTCCGTCTCCGCAGGCGGGTATCGTTAAAGAGATCAAAGTCTCTGTTGGCGATAAAACCCAGACCGGCGCACTGATTATGATTTTCGATTCCGCCGACGGTGCAGCAGACGCTGCACCTGCTCAGGCAGAAGAGAAGAAAGAAGCAGCTCCGGCAGCAGCACCAGCGGCTGCGGCGGCAAAAGACGTTAACGTTCCGGATATCGGCAGCGACGAAGTTGAAGTGACCGAAGTGATGGTGAAAGTGGGCGACAAAGTTACCGCTGAGCAGTCACTGATCACCGTAGAAGGCGACAAAGCTTCTATGGAAGTTCCGGCTCCGTTCGCGGGCGTGGTGAAAGAACTGAAAGTGAATGTTGGCGACAAAGTGAAAACTGGCTCGCTGATTATGATCTTCGAAGTTGAAGGCGCTGCGCCTGCTGCAGCTCCGGCGAAACAGGAAGCGGCTGCTCCGGCCCCGGCTGCAAAAGCTGAAGCTCCGGCAGCAGCACCGGCTGCAAAAGCGGAAGGCAAATCTGAATTTGCTGAAAACGACGCTTATGTTCACGCGACTCCGCTGATCCGCCGTCTGGCTCGCGAGTTCGGCGTTAACCTGGCGAAAGTGAAGGGCACTGGCCGTAAAGGTCGTATCCTGCGCGAAGACGTTCAGGCTTATGTGAAAGAAGCCATCAAACGTGCAGAAGCGGCTCCGGCAGCGACTGGCGGCGGTATCCCAGGCATGTTGCCGTGGCCGAAGGTGGACTTCAGCAAGTTTGGTGAAATCGAAGAAGTGGAACTGGGTCGCATTCAGAAAATCTCTGGTGCTAACCTGAGCCGTAACTGGGTGATGATCCCGCACGTTACCCACTTCGACAAAACCGATATCACCGAGCTGGAAGCGTTCCGTAAACAGCAGAACGAAGAAGCTGCGAAACGTAAGCTGGATGTGAAGATCACCCCGGTTGTCTTCATCATGAAAGCCGTTGCTGCGGCACTTGAGCAGATGCCTCGCTTCAACAGTTCTCTGTCGGAAGACGGTCAGCGTCTGACCCTGAAGAAATACATCAACATCGGTGTGGCGGTGGATACTCCGAACGGTCTGGTTGTTCCGGTATTCAAAGACGTCAACAAGAAAGGCATCATCGAGCTGTCTCGCGAGCTGATGACCATTTCCAAGAAAGCGCGTGACGGTAAGCTGACTGCGGGCGAAATGCAGGGTGGTTGCTTCACCATCTCCAGTATCGGCGGCCTGGGTACTACCCACTTCGCGCCGATTGTGAACGCACCGGAAGTGGCTATCCTCGGCGTTTCCAAGTCCGCGATGGAACCTGTGTGGAATGGTAAAGAGTTCGTGCCGCGTCTGATGCTGCCGATTTCTCTCTCCTTTGACCACCGCGTGATCGACGGTGCTGATGGTGCGCGTTTCATTACCATCATTAACAACACGCTGTCTGACATTCGCCGTCTGGTGATGTAAATAAAAGAGCCGGCCCAACGGCCGGCTTTTTTCTGGTAATCTTATGAATATATTGAGGTTATCAGGTAATAGACAAATCGGTTGCCGTTTGTTGTTTAAAAATTGTTAACAATTTTGTAAAATACCGACGGATAGAACGACCCGGTGGATAATGGGCGTCATAAAAAAAACGTCAGACCCGCCGGAGATAAATATATAGAGGTCATGATGAGTACTGAAATCAAAACTCAGGTCGTGGTACTTGGGGCAGGCCCCGCAGGTTACTCCGCTGCCTTCCGCTGCGCTGATTTAGGTCTGGAAACCGTAATCGTAGAACGCTACAACACCCTCGGCGGTGTTTGCCTGAACGTCGGCTGTATCCCTTCTAAAGCACTGCTGCACGTAGCAAAAGTTATCGAAGAAGCCAAAGCACTGGCTGAACACGGTATCGTTTTCGGTGAGCCGAAAACCGATATCGACAAGATTCGTACCTGGAAAGAGAAAGTTATCACTCAACTGACCGGCGGTCTGGCTGGTATGGCGAAAGGCCGTAAAGTGAAAGTGGTCAACGGTCTGGGTAAATTCACCGGGGCGAACACCCTGGAAGTTGAAGGTGAGAACGGTAAGACTGTGATCAACTTCGACAATGCGATCATCGCGGCGGGTTCTCGCCCGATCCAACTGCCGTTTATTCCGCATGAAGATCCGCGTATCTGGGACTCCACCGACGCTCTGGAATTGAAAGAAGTGCCAGAACGCCTGCTGGTTATGGGTGGCGGTATCATCGGTCTGGAAATGGGGACGGTATACCACGCGCTGGGTTCACAGATTGACGTGGTTGAAATGTTCGACCAGGTTATCCCGGCAGCAGATAAAGACATCGTTAAAGTCTTCACCAAGCGTATCAGCAAGAAATTCAACCTGATGCTGGAAACCAAAGTCACTGCCGTTGAAGCAAAAGAAGACGGTATCTACGTGACGATGGAAGGCAAAAAAGCACCGGCTGAACCACAGCGTTACGACGCCGTGCTGGTGGCGATTGGTCGTGTGCCGAACGGTAAAAACCTCGACGCAGGCAAAGCAGGCGTGGAAGTGGACGACCGTGGCTTCATCCGCGTTGACAAACAACTGCGTACCAACGTACCACACATCTTTGCTATCGGTGATATCGTCGGTCAGCCGATGCTGGCACACAAAGGTGTTCACGAAGGTCACGTTGCCGCTGAAGTTATCGCCGGTAAAAAACACTACTTCGATCCGAAAGTTATTCCGTCTATTGCCTATACCGAACCAGAAGTTGCATGGGTGGGTTTGACCGAGAAAGAAGCGAAAGAGAAAGGCATCAGCTACGAAACTGCCACCTTCCCGTGGGCTGCTTCTGGTCGTGCGATCGCTTCTGACTGCGCGGACGGTATGACCAAGCTGATTTTCGACAAAGAGTCTCATCGTGTGATCGGTGGTGCGATTGTCGGTACTAACGGCGGCGAGCTGTTGGGTGAAATCGGTCTGGCAATCGAAATGGGTTGCGACGCTGAAGACATCGCGCTGACCATCCACGCGCACCCGACTCTGCACGAGTCTGTGGGCCTGGCGGCAGAAGTGTTCGAAGGTAGCATTACCGACCTGCCGAACCCGAAAGCGAAGAAGAAGTAATTTTTCTTGTGCCGGGGCATCCGGTAAATTAAGAAGCGGCTATTCTGACGCTTCAGATTGTTGGCAAAGTGCTGGTTGTTTACGCCGGATGCGGCGTAAACGCCTTATTCGGCCTACAAAATCATGCAAATTCAATATATTGCAGGTTCCGTGTAGGCCCGATAAGCTTGCGCATCGGGCAATTCGATGTTTGTCATCAGTCTTAAGCGGCTAACAGCGCCGCTTTTTTTATGCCTGCAATTTACCTTTCCAGTCGTCTTGCTCCACGCTCAGACAACCGTTCGCGTACCGCTGACCGTTGTTCGTTATTCAGTCTGGCCGGACGGTTATTGTCGTTTAAACGCTGCGGGTGACTCTCCTGAATTCTCGCGCGTGCGACCTGCCGCTGTTCTGGTGATGCCGATTGAATACGCTGGCGGGCGTTATCACGCTGTTGTTGGTTCTGCGGGCGCTGCTGTACTTTTTCTTTAAATACCTGGCGCTGTTCGGGAGTAGTGGACTGAATATGCTGACGTGCCGCCTCTCTTCGCTGCTGATTCTGCGGGCTGGTTTGCATTTTCTCGCGGACTGCCTGGCGCTGCTCAGGAGAGGCCGATTGATAACGCTGGCGAGCGGTGTCCTTTTGCTGCCGGGTCAGTAGCTGGTGACGGCTGAACTCGCGGAAGTCGTCATAACTCCCATCGTGTTCCGCCTCATTAAACCGCTGTGCCGCAGCCTGACGTTGGGTGTCGCGCGTAGTGACTGGTGCAGCATGTGTTCGTTGCTGAAACTGACTTGCAGCCGCCTGGCGCTGGTTGTCGCGCGACGGTGCGGGTAGTTGTGTGGCGCTCATACCGCTTTTGACATCGGTTTGATGAAATCGCTTAGTCATATCCTGATCATGATAAGGCACACCATCGCGGTAATTCGGATTGTGCCGCCATGCCATATTCTTATCCGTAAGATGCTCACCGGTGATACGGTTGAAATTGTTGACGTCGATGTTGATGTTGTCGCCGTTGTGTTGCCAGCCGTTGCCGTCACGATGACCACCGTCGTGGTGATGATAATCATCGTTGTCGTGGTGATGGTGGTCATGATCGTCGTCATCCCAGTCGATGCTGCTGAATAACGCGTATGTGGTGGCAACGCCCATGCTGTAGCCGAATCCGCGCACGAAGCTGTCAACAAACGGTTCTCCGGCTGGTGGCGGCAGGTAAACCGGCGGATACGCGGTATTGGCCCAGTTCCCGTAAACCACGGTTGGGTTGTAGTTGGGAATATAAACTACATCCGGATTGGCTGGCTCAATGGTTATTACGGTCGGCGCAGGTTCTGCGACGACGGGGCTGGATGTTGAAACGGTATTGTATTGTGTGACAGGAGCCGTGACAGTCTGTTTTAGCGGTACGGCTTGCTTCGTGGTCGTAATAACTTTCTGTTCAGTTGATGACTTCAGTGACCCGGTTTGTTGCGCCAGTTGCCGCAAACGTTGTACCGAGTCCATCACATCCTGCGGCTGCGCCAGAAACGCATCGCCAAGATTTTGTACCCACTGCGGGTTTTCACCCATCAACGCCATCAATTGCGGAAAAGCCACCAGTGATTTGACGCTGGCATCCCACGGCTGACCGGATACTGCCTGAATAGCCGCATCGCCTTGTTTGAGCGGGTTATCGTGCGACCACTGCACGGCCTGGGCGACATTTGCCGGATAGGTCGATGCCATCAGCACTTGCGAAAGCAGTGCATCGGGGTACAGCGCGACAGGTGCGAGCCATTGATCGATTTGCGCAGTACTGAAGGCAGATTTGACGACGGCAGGCGTTACCGGGGGCATGGAAACTGTTGCAGGAAGCGTAACCGCAGCGACGTCAGGCGCAGGCTGTTGTGTTGATTGCGCTACTACGGGGGCTTCCACCGTGCGACTTTTCACATACAACGTACCGGAAGCGGCACATAGCCCGGCGCTGCAAATTAGCGCCAGCACATGGGGTTTAAACGGCAAAGTAATTTTCATAGTCCTGATCTCAAGGAAATCGCAATGGTCGACGAACTGCCACCCGCAGGTGCTGTAGACACGAGTATAAAGAGGCGGTAGTTTAAATTTTGACTAATGTTGGGATTTGTTGAGAAGGGTGATTATCACAATGCGAATTAACAGGTTTTTCGGAGGGAAACAATCTCTAGACTATCCTTAACGATTCAGCCACTTTTTTATGTTGCTTTTTTGTAAACAGATTAACACATCGTCAAAATCCTGCTATTCTGCCCGTTGCGGTACTGGGCATTTACCCTACAAACTGCTGTCTCACAGGAGCGTGAAGAGAATCGCCTGCCGCACTATGACAATGAGAGCGAGGAGAACCGTCGTGCTAGAAGAATACCGTAAGCACGTAGCTGAGCGTGCCGCTGAGGGGATTGCGCCCAAACCCCTGGATGCAAACCAAATGGCCGCGCTCGTAGAGCTGCTGAAAAACCCGCCCGCGGGCGAAGAAGAATTCCTGTTAGATCTGTTAACCAACCGTGTTCCCCCTGGCGTCGATGAAGCAGCCTATGTAAAAGCAGGCTTCCTGGCCGCCGTCGCAAAAGGTGAAGCCAAATCTCCGCTGCTGACTCCGGAAAAAGCCATTGAACTGCTGGGCACCATGCAGGGTGGTTACAACATTCATCCGCTGATCGACGCGCTGGACGATGCCAAACTGGCACCGATCGCTGCTAAAGCACTGTCCCACACGCTGCTGATGTTCGATAACTTCTATGACGTAGAAGAGAAAGCCAAAGCAGGTAACAAATACGCGAAGCAGGTTATGCAGTCCTGGGCGGATGCTGAATGGTTCCTGAATCGCCCGGCACTGGCTGAAAAACTGACCGTTACCGTCTTCAAGGTCACCGGCGAAACCAACACTGATGACCTCTCTCCGGCACCGGATGCGTGGTCACGCCCGGATATCCCGCTGCACGCGCTGGCGATGCTGAAAAACGCCCGCGAAGGGATCGAGCCAGATCAACCCGGTGTTGTTGGCCCGATCAAGCAGATCGAAGCCCTGCAACAGAAAGGTTTCCCGCTGGCTTATGTGGGTGACGTTGTGGGTACGGGGTCTTCGCGTAAATCCGCCACTAACTCTGTACTGTGGTTTATGGGCGACGATATTCCACATGTGCCGAACAAACGCGGCGGCGGTCTGTGTCTCGGCGGCAAAATTGCGCCAATCTTCTTTAACACGATGGAAGATGCCGGTGCACTGCCAATTGAAGTGGACGTTTCCAACCTGAATATGGGCGACGTGATTGACGTTTACCCGTACAAAGGTGAAGTGCGTAACCACGAAACCGGTGAACTGCTGGCGACCTTTGAACTAAAAACCGACGTACTGATTGATGAAGTGCGGGCGGGCGGTCGTATTCCGCTGATTATCGGTCGCGGTCTGACCACCAAAGCGCGTGAAGCGCTCGGTCTGCCGCAGAGCGATGTGTTCCGTCAGGCGAAAGATGTCGCTGAAAGCGATCGTGGCTTCTCGCTGGCACAGAAAATGGTGGGTCGCGCCTGTGGCGTGAAAGGCATTCGTCCGGGCGCTTACTGCGAACCGAAAATGACGTCTGTCGGCTCTCAGGACACTACCGGCCCAATGACCCGTGATGAACTGAAAGACCTGGCGTGCCTGGGCTTCTCGGCTGACCTGGTGATGCAGTCTTTCTGTCATACAGCGGCGTATCCGAAGCCGGTTGACGTTAACACGCACCATACGCTGCCTGACTTCATTATGAACCGTGGCGGTGTGTCGCTGCGCCCAGGTGATGGCGTAATCCACTCCTGGTTGAACCGTATGCTGCTGCCGGATACCGTGGGCACCGGTGGTGACTCCCATACGCGTTTCCCGATCGGTATCTCCTTCCCGGCAGGTTCTGGTCTGGTCGCGTTTGCTGCGGCGACTGGCGTCATGCCGCTGGATATGCCGGAATCCGTTCTGGTGCGCTTTAAAGGCAAAATGCAGCCGGGCATCACCCTGCGCGATCTGGTACACGCGATCCCGCTGTACGCAATCAAGCAAGGTCTGCTGACCGTTGAGAAGAAAGGTAAGAAAAACATCTTCTCTGGTCGCATTCTGGAAATTGAAGGCCTGCCGGATCTGAAAGTTGAGCAGGCATTTGAGTTGACCGATGCTTCCGCTGAACGTTCCGCTGCGGGCTGTACCATCAAGCTGAACAAAGAGCCGATCATCGAATACCTGAACTCCAACATTGTCCTGCTGAAGTGGATGATCGCGGAAGGTTACGGCGATCGTCGTACCCTGGAACGTCGTATTCAGGGCATGGAAAAATGGTTGGCGGATCCTGAGCTGCTGGAAGCCGATGCTGATGCCGAATACGCGGCAGTGATCGACATCGATCTGGCCGATATCAAAGAGCCAATCCTCTGTGCACCGAACGATCCGGATGACGCACGTCCGCTGTCAGCGGTTCAGGGCGAGAAGATCGACGAAGTGTTTATCGGTTCTTGCATGACCAACATCGGTCACTTCCGTGCAGCAGGTAAACTGCTGGATGCGCATAAAGGCCAGTTGCCGACCCGCCTGTGGGTAGCACCGCCAACCCGGATGGACGCCGCGCAACTGACAGAAGAAGGCTACTACAGCGTCTTCGGTAAGAGCGGCGCGCGTATCGAGATCCCGGGCTGTTCACTGTGCATGGGTAACCAGGCGCGTGTGGCGGACGGCGCGACGGTGGTTTCCACCTCTACCCGTAACTTCCCGAACCGTCTGGGTACTGGCGCGAACGTCTTCCTGGCTTCTGCGGAACTGGCAGCCGTTGCAGCGCTTCTTGGCAAACTGCCAACGCCGGAAGAGTACCAGACCTACGTTGCGCAGGTAGATAAAACAGCCGTTGATACTTACCGTTATCTGAACTTCAACCAGCTTTCTCAGTACACCGAAAAAGCGGATGGGGTGATTTTCCAGACTGCGGTTTAAGGTAGTAGCCTGTTGTGAAAAGCCACTTCTTTTGGGAAGTGGCTAAGACTGATGATAAACGCAACATTGCCTGATGCGCTGCGCTTATCAGGCCTACAACGTTTCTGCAATTTATTGAATTTGCACTATTTTGTAGGCCGGATAAGGCGTTTACGCCGCATCCGGCAAGAACAAAGCGCACTTTGTCAGCAATCTGAGCCACTTCTTTTGGGGAGTGGCTTTTTTTTGCCGGAATATCTGACGGGCAACTCAATAACGTTAATTCTCAGAACCCGCACTCTTTTCCTTAATGATAGTGTTTCCCTGCATGTAAGAGAGCGATTATCATAATAATGTCGTTATCATTTTAGTGAATTATATTTTTATGTTTTAAATGAATATGTTCGCTAAAAAATCAATCGATTTCAATTCTGATAGGCGAAATAAGATATTGATAGTGTTTATCTTATTTGGTTTTCTGCTGGTTATTACAGGGTGAAGTTTTTCACTTAATGGAGATAAAGTGAATGAAAAAAGCGTTTATTATAATTATCTTTTTTCTACTATGCGGCAACGCTTTTGCCGCGACAGCAAAATTACAATATTTGTTTGTCGCAAATGGTGGATTAGTGGGTTTTTATGAGGACGGTAATGTCAGGGGATGCGCACAGTGTGAGCCGATGAAAGAAAACCTTTTAACCATGAGCACTGAATCTCCTATATCACACTGGAAGCGAAATGCTGATGTGATAACAACCACCGACGCAGAGGGAAGTAGCGATCTTCAACTTTATGATAATGGCAAGATTACGGATGACTGGTGGATTTTTGATTATAAAACAATTCACCCTCTTTATTAATCTATGTTTTGTGCGCAGAGTAGCACTGGATTGTCTTCTTCCCTGGTAAGAAGATGTCTGTCGAAAATGACAAAAATTCTGGCCATGGTGGCTGGAACGCTTTTTTCACTATTTTTATCTCTAAACCATCGTCGTTCCGCTGTTTTTCTCTGGTAAGGCTGCGATAATTACATCAATGGCGCAATGCGATTTCGGCGCATTGCCGGGAGCAGAGGAACACACTATGGATTACGAATTTCTGCGCGATATTACCGGAGTGGTAAAGGTGCGCATGTCCATGGGGCATGAAGTGGTCGGGCACTGGTTTAATGAAGAGGTGAAAGAAAACCTGGCCTTGCTTGATGAAGTGGAACAAGCCGCGCGCACATTAAAAGGTAGCGAACGTTCCTGGCAGCGGGCAGGGCACGAATACACCCTGTGGATGGATGGCGAGGAGGTGATGATCCGCGCCAATCAACTGGAATTTGCGGGTGACGAAATGGAAGAAGGGATGAACTACTACGACGAAGAAAGCCTGTCGCTGTGCGGCGTTGAGGATTTTCTTCAGGTGGTGGCGGCGTACCGCAATTTCGTACAGTAGAAGTAGGTAAATCTGGCGGAGCCTTTGTGCTCCGCCAGAGCTGTTAAACGGCAGGCATATTACGCCCGTAATAAATTTCGCGCATTTCTTTCCATAGCGCAGCGGTAATCTCTTTGCGCTCGCTGTCGGTTAAATCTTCCGGTTTGGTGTGGAACATGTAGTGCTTAAGGTCGAACTCTTTAAGCAACATCTTGGTATGGAAGATATTTTCCTGATAGACGTTTACATCCACCATGTCATACAGCGCCTTTATATCTTCAGACATAAAGTTCTGAATCGAATTAATCTCATGGTCGATAAAGTGCTTCATACCGTTAATATCGCGGGTAAAACCGCGCACGCGATAATCAATGGTCACGATATCGGATTCAAGCTGGTGGATCAGGTAATTCAACGCCTTCAGCGGGGAAATCACGCCGCAGGTAGAGACTTCTATGTCGGCGCGGAAAGTACATAAACCGCCTTCAGGATGGCTTTCCGGGTAGGTATGTACGCAAATATGACTTTTATCGAGATGCGCAACCACGGCTTCTGGCAGCGGCCCGGGGTGTTCCGTTTTGTCGATAAGTTTCGGGTCGACAGGTTCTTCGCTCACCAGAATAGTGACGCTGGCACCTTGTGGTTCGTAATCCTGGCGGGCGATGTTAAGAATATTGGCCCCGATAATGGAACAAGTTTCTGACAGGATTTCGGTCAGACGGTTGGCATTATAGAGTTCATCGATATAAGCGATATAACCGTCGCGCTCTTCGGCGGTTTTGGCGTAGCAGATATCGTAAATACAAAAACTCAGACTTTTGGTCAGATTATTAAAGCCATGCAGTTTCAGTTTTTTCAATTTCTTATCTTCTCCTTAGGACGCCTGTGAAGCCAGTGCGTCTTGCAGATACTGGGGTAAGGCAAACGCTGCCGTGTGGATTGCCGGGTTGTAATAACGGCATTTCAGGCCAGAGGCGAGAAAACGTGCCTGAATAATTTCGGTAGAGAGATGGCGTAAGGCGTCGTTATCTGTCGCCCATGCAAAGGTCATGATGCCGCCGTAATAGGTCGGGATTGCCGCCTGATAAAAGCCAACATCGCTGAAGTAATGGCTGAGTTTGCGATGGCTGTCGATGGCTTCTTCCTGCTGTAAAAAGCAGACGCCGTTTTGCGCGACAAAAATACCGCCAGGATTCAGGCAGCGTTTGCAGCCTTCATAAAATGCTGAGGTGAACAGGCTTTCGCCGGGACCGATGGGATCGGTGCAGTCGGAGATGATGACATCAAAGGTCTGGCTGGTTTGATTCACGAAATTGACGCCATCGTCGATCACCAGCTTAAAGCGCGGATCGTCGTAGCTACCGGCGTTATGGTTAGGCAGATACTGACGGCAGAAAGACACTACGCCCGCGTCGATTTCCACCATCGTGATTGACTCAACGTTTTTATGTCGGCTTACTTCACGTAACATCGCGCCGTCGCCGCCGCCAATGATTAACACGTGTTTAGCGTGACCGTGAGCCAGCAGCGGAACGTGGGTCATCATCTCATGATAGATAAATTCGTCGCGCTCGGTGGTCTGTACTACGCCATCCAGCGCCATTACGCGACCAAATGCGGCGTTCTCAAAAATGATCAGATCCTGGTGATCGGTCTTTTCATGATACAGAACGTTATCTACAGCAAAGTACTGCCCAAACTGGTCGTGTAGCGTTTCATGCCACAGTTTTTTTTCGGCCATGGGTTGATACCTCCTTTGTTAACACCCGTAAAAAAAGGGCGCAACATAATAGCTAACATTGACCGCGGATGCACGGTCAATGTTTCTACAAAAAGGTATCAGGAATTATTTTACGTAGGCAAGCAGGCTTAAGGAATCGCGGGCCAGGGCTTTACACTTTTTAGCGACGGGAATGCCGATACCGCTCAGATCGCGGTAGCTATCTTCACCGAGGGCTTTCATGTCGAAGTTGTCGTAGTTGCTGAGATCCCACTGGTTTTGCTGGGCAAAAAAGACCAGTGCGCGACGAATCTGCCCGTTAGGCAAGTTCTGGTAACCGCAATCGTTCTTCAGAAAAACAAAAACTGCCGTTAAATCGGCCATATCTTCGGCTTCAGACTCGCTGAGCGCGTAACTGTTTGCGCATACAGCCATCAGGCTGCCGAATAATACTGTTCTGAAAAACGTCTTCATTGCTTCTACCAGGGGCTTAAAGAAGATAAACGTTAGCACACTGCGAGCGAGGCGACGACCATTATTGTGGATTAAGTTGTGTCTGTGGCTTGACCTTCCCGTAAGGGGAAGGACTATGCTCAACGTTTGATTTTGTTTCGCCTGCTTGAGAATAAGGAAATATCTATGCAACGTCGTGATTTCTTAAAATATTCCGTCGCGTTGGGCGTGGCTTCTGCTTTACCACTATGGAGCCGCGCGGTTTTTGCTGCTGAACGCCCAACATTACCGATCCCTGATTTGCTCGCTACCGATGCCCGTAATCGCATTCAGTTGACCATTGGCACAGGCCAGTCCACCTTTGCTGGAAAAACGGCGACCACCTGGGGCTATAACGGCAATTTATTGGGGCCTGCGGTGAAGTTACAGCGTGGAAAAGCCGTGACGGTTGATATCTATAACCAACTGGCGGAAGAGACGACGTTGCACTGGCACGGTCTGGAAGTGCCGGGGGGAGTGGACGGCGGCCCGCAGGGAATTATTCCGCCTGGCGGTAAACGCACAGTGACGCTGAATGTCGATCAGCCTGCCGCTACCTGCTGGTTCCACCCGCATCAACATGGCAAAACCGGGCGTCAGGTGGCGATGGGGCTGGCTGGGCTGGTGGTGATTGAGGACGATGAGATCCTGAAATTAATGCTGCCAAAACAGTGGGGGATCGATGATGTCCCGGTGATTGTTCAGGATAAAAAATTTAACGCCGACGGGCAGATTGATTATCAACTCGATGTGATGACCGCCGCCGTGGGCTGGTTTGGCGATACGTTGCTGACCAACGGCGCTATTTACCCGCAACATGCCGCGCCGCGTGGCTGGTTGCGGCTGCGTTTGCTCAATGGCTGTAACGCCCGCTCGCTCAATTTTGCCACCAGTGATAATCGCCCACTGTATGTGATCGCCAGCGATGGTGGCCTGTTGCCTGAACCGGTAAAGGTGAGTGAACTTCCGGTGCTGATGGGCGAGCGTTTTGAAGTGCTGGTGGAGGTTAACGACAACAAACCGTTTGATCTGGTGACACTGCCTGTCAGCCAGATGGGAATGGCGATTGCACCGTTTGACAAGCCGCACCCGGTAATGCGTATTCAGCCGATTGCCATTAGTGCCTCTGGTGCTTTGCCGGATACCTTGAGTAGCCTGCCAGCGTTACCTTCGCTGGACGGATTAACGATACGCAAACTGCAACTCTCTATGGATCCGATGCTCGATATGATGGGGATGCAGATGTTAATGGAGAAATATGGCGATCAGGCAATGAGCGGAATGAACCACAGACAGATGATGGGCCACATGGGCCACGGCAATATGAATCATATGAACCACGGCGGGAAGTTCGATTTCCACCATGCTAATAAAATCAACGGTCAGGCCTTCGATATGAACAAGCCGATGTTTGCGGCGGCGAAAGGGAAGTTCGAACGTTGGGTTATCTCTGGCGTTGGCGACATGATGTTGCATCCGTTCCATATTCACGGCACCCAGTTCCGTATCTTGTCGGAAAATGGCCAACCACCAGCGGTGCATCGCGCGGGCTGGAAAGATACTGTGAAGGTGGAAGGTAATGTCAGTGAGGTGCTGGTGAAGTTTAATCACGATGCACCGAAAGAACATGCTTATATGGCGCACTGCCATCTGCTGGAGCATGAAGATACGGGGATGATGTTAGGGTTTACGGTGTAAAAACAGCGTCTTCGGGAATATGCCCGGATCTCTCCGGGCATTATGGTTACTTCACATCATCCGGTAACGCATAAGCCACAATATAGTCGCCCATCTTCGTACCAAATGAACCGTGACCGCCTGCGGAGATCACCACATATTGCTTACCATTCACTTCATAGGTCATCGGCGTTGCCTGACCACCTGCTGGTAAACGGCCCTGCCACAATTTTTCACCGTTGCTCATGTTGTAAGCGCGCAAGTAGTTATCTGCCGTAGCGGCAATAAACAACACGTTGCCCGCAGTGGAGATTGGCCCGCCGAGCATTGGCATCCCCATATTGAACGGCACCGGAACGGGCATCGGGAACGGCATACTGTCCTGCGGCGTACCAATACGTTTCTTCCATACCACTTCATTGGTTTTCAGATCCAGCGCCGAGATGTATCCCCAGGCAGGCTGTTTACACGGCAGACCAAACGGCGAAAGGAACGGGTTGAGCGTTACGCCATACGGCACGCCATATTGCGGCTGAATGCCGGATTCCGTACCTGTACCTTTGGCATCTTTCGGCTGTTCCATCGGGTTACCCGGGCCACGCGGGATCAGTTTCGACACAAACGGTAGCGCCATTGGGTTGGCAATTGCCTCTTCACGATTCGGATCAACGGAAATCCCGCCCCATTCGAACATTCCCAGGTTACCCGGGAAGACCAGAGTACCCTGTTCAGATGGTGGGGTGAAAATGCCTTCATAGCGCATTTGGTGGAACATCACGCGGCACACCAGTTGGTCAAACATGGTGGCACCCCACATATCCGCACCGCTCAAATCTTTCGTCGGACGGAAGCTGAGTTCAGAGAACGGTTGGGTAGGAGTAACGTAATCGCCTTTCGCTGCGCCTTGTGGAACCGGTTTTTCCGGAGCCGGAACGACCAGTTCGCCATTACGACGATCGAGTACAAAAATGTTGCCAGTTTTTGCAGGAGCGTAAATGACCGGCACTTTTTCACCGTTAACGGTGATATCCGCCAGCGTTGGTTGTGCCGGAAGATCCATATCCCACAGGTCGTGGTGAACGGTCTGGTAACTCCACGCCAGTTTCCCGGTGGTGGCATTCAGTGCCAGAATCGAGCTGGCATAACGTTCCTGTTCCGGTGTGCGGTTACCGCCCCAGATATCGGGCGTGGTCACGCCCATCGGCAGATACACCAGATCCAGCTTCGCATCATAGGCCGCAGGTGCCCACGAGTTTGGCGAGTTAAAGGTAAAGGTGTGTTCGTCTGATGGGATGGCGTTCGGATCTTTCGCGCCCGGATCAAAAGCCCACAGCAGTTCACCGGTGTTGACATCAAAACCACGGATTACGCCAGACGTTTCGCGGGTTGAGAAGTTATCGGTGACTGAACCGGCCATCACGATGGTTTTATCGGTGATAATCGGCGGCGACGTCGGTTCATACAGACCCGGTTTGGTATCCGGCATGTTGCTTTGCAGGTTGAGCACGCCTTTATTGGCGAAGGTTTCGCACAGCTTGCCGTTTTCAGCGTTAATTGCAATCAGGCGACCATCATTCACAGGAAGAATGATACGACGCGGGCAATCCGCCATCACTTCCGGCGAAGCAGTTTCTGCTTTGGCTTCATGGTAAGAGACGCCACGGCAGGTTACATGCTGGAAAGACTCGTTGGTTTTCAGCTCAGGATCGTAATGCCATTTCTCTTTGCCGCTGGCGGCATCGAGCGCAAACAGACGCTGGTGAGCGGTACACAGGTAAAGCGTGTCGCCTACTTTAATCGGCGTCACTTCATTGGTGATTTCGCCCGGATCGTTCGGCTGTTTCACATCGCCTGTACGGAACACCCAGGCTTCTTTCAGCTTGTGGACGTTATCGGCGTTAATCTGCTTCAGTGGTGAATAGCGTTGACCTTCCTGATTGCGGCCATAGGCAGGCCAGTCCTGATCGGCAACGGGGGAGATAGCTTCGGCAGGTGTGGCATCAGCGCTTAAGGTGCCGTTGATTTCCTGCGGATCGTGAAATCCGGCCCAGGTGAGGATACCACCGCTAATCAACAGTGCGACCACCAGTGCGGCAACTGCGCCGCTGGCAGGAATGACCAGGCGATGCCAGACAAACGGCAGGATCAGCCAGATACCGAAGAAGACCAGGATATCGCTGCGCGGAGTGAGTGCCCAGAAATCGAAACCGACCTCCCAGACGCCCCAAATCATGGTGCCGAGCAGCAGAGCGGCGTACAGCCAAAGTGCTGCGCGTTTACTGCGCCACAACATCCAGGCGACGCCAAGCATCACCAGACCAGCGATGGGGTAGTACCAGGAGCCGCCAATCGCGACCAACCAGCCTCCGCCAATGAGAAGATATAGCCCGCAGAGTGCTGCAAAAAGGGCGGTTAGCGACACGAGTAAGCGTCGCGAGCCGGTATTGTTAATTGCCATAAAGAAACACCATTTCAATTCATTAATATTTTAGTAGCAATTAATTATAGGTTTTAACATGTGTGATCGTCATCACAATTTGAGCTTTATTAACAGATTCCGCCAATGAATAGTTTTGCTGGTATACTGCGTGTCTTGCGCTTTGTTGCGGCGCTGAAACCCGCCCGTGCGAAGTGATTTGTTTTTAAATCATATGGTTAGAGATATGAAACATACTGTAGAAGTAATGATCCCCGAAGCGGAGATTAAAGCGCGCATCGCTGAACTGGGTCGTCAGATTACTGAGCGTTACAAAGACAGCGGCAGCGATATGGTGCTGGTAGGCCTGCTGCGTGGCTCATTTATGTTTATGGCGGACCTGTGCCGTGAAGTTCAGGTATCTCATGAAGTCGATTTTATGACCGCCTCCAGCTACGGTAGCGGCATGTCCACCACCCGTGATGTGAAAATCCTCAAAGATCTGGATGAAGATATCCGCGGCAAGGATGTGCTGATTGTTGAAGATATCATCGACTCGGGTAATACACTGTCGAAAGTGCGTGAAATCTTAAGCCTGCGCGAACCGAAATCGTTGGCGATTTGTACGCTGCTGGATAAACCGTCTCGCCGTGAAGTGAACGTACCGGTAGAATTTATCGGTTTCTCTATTCCGGATGAGTTTGTGGTTGGCTACGGCATCGATTACGCACAGCGTTACCGTCATCTGCCGTATATCGGCAAAGTGGTGCTGCTGGACGAGTAAGTGCGGATGTGCCGGATGTGTTGCATCCGGCATGGCGAATTTATTTGTGGTTGATGTGCTTTAGCTTGAGGTTGGAAATCCCGTGGCGATAACGTTGCTCCAGGGTTTCGCGGTTGGTGGCTGTAACATCCAGATCGCGCAGCAAGCCGTCGTGAATGCCGTAAGCCCAGCCGTGGATGGTCACTTTCTGCCCGCGTTTCCATGCTGACTGCATAATGGTGGAGTGGCCCAGGTTATATACCTGTTCCATTACGTTCAGTTCGCACAGGGTATCCAGACGGCGCTCTGGCGGCATTTCGCCAAGCAATGAGCTATGTTTGAACCAGATATCGCGGATGTGCAGCAGCCAGTTGTTGATCAGCCCCAGTTCCGGGTTTTCAACCGCGGCTTGCACACCACCGCAACCATAGTGGCCACAGATAATAATGTGTTCAACTTCGAGAACATCCACTGCATACTGCACCACGGAGAGGCAGTTGAGATCGGTGTGAATGACCAGGTTGGCAACATTACGGTGAACAAAGAGTTCGCCCGGCTCAAGACCGGTTAAACGTTCTGCAGGAACGCGACTGTCGGAACATCCAATCCATAGAAAGCGCGGTTTTTGCGCTTGTGCCAGTTTCTCAAAAAACCCGGGATCCTCTTCCACCAGCATTTTTGACCATAGTGCATTATTGCTGATGAGTGTATCTATGTCTTTCATGGAGGTTAACGACCTGTAACCAAATAATTACGTTTGGCTAATATAGGGCAACTCCGGGACGATTTAAACCACAGATAAAGTGTAAGAACGTAAGGTAAGTAAAAATTTATGACCATTGCACTGGAACTTCAACAGCTTAAAAAAACCTATCCAGGCGGCGTTCAGGCGCTTCGTGGAATAGATTTACAGGTCGAAGCCGGCGATTTTTATGCGCTTCTGGGGCCGAACGGAGCCGGGAAATCGACCACCATCGGTATTATTAGCTCGCTGGTGAATAAAACCTCCGGGCGGGTCAGCGTATTTGGCTACGATCTTGAAAAAGATGTCGTGAACGCCAAACGCCAGTTAGGACTGGTGCCGCAGGAATTTAACTTCAACCCGTTTGAAACCGTGCAGCAAATTGTGGTGAATCAGGCGGGGTACTACGGTGTAGAGCGCAAAGAAGCGTATATCCGCAGCGAAAAGTATCTTAAGCAGCTTGATTTGTGGGGAAAACGCAACGAACGTGCGCGTATGTTATCTGGTGGGATGAAACGCCGTTTAATGATCGCCCGTGCGTTAATGCATGAACCTAAACTGCTGATTCTGGATGAACCAACGGCAGGCGTGGATATCGAACTTCGCCGCTCAATGTGGGGATTTTTGAAGGATTTAAACGACAAAGGCACCACGATCATTCTCACCACGCACTACCTGGAAGAAGCAGAAATGCTGTGTCGCAATATCGGCATTATTCAGCATGGTGAACTGGTGGAGAACACTTCGATGAAGGCGCTATTGGCGAAGCTGAAATCGGAAACCTTTATTCTCGATCTTGCGCCGAAAAGTCCATTACCGAAGCTCGATGGCTACCAGTATCGGCTGGTGGATACCGCTACGCTTGAAGTTGAAGTGTTGCGCGAGCAGGGGATTAACAGCGTATTCACGCAGCTAAGTGAGCAGGGCGTGCAGGTATTAAGTATGCGTAACAAAGCCAACCGTCTGGAAGAGCTGTTTGTTTCACTGGTTAATGAAAAACAAGGAGATCGCGCATGATGCATCTTTACTGGGTGGCGCTAAAAAGCATCTGGGCGAAAGAGATCCATCGCTTTATGCGTATCTGGATACAAACGCTGGTGCCGCCGGTCATCACCATGACCCTTTATTTTATTATCTTTGGTAACCTGATTGGTTCGCGCATTGGCGATATGCATGGCTTTAGTTATATGCAGTTTATCGTGCCGGGGCTGATCATGATGTCGGTGATCACCAATGCCTACGCTAACGTTGCATCATCATTTTTTGGTGCCAAGTTCCAGCGTAATATTGAAGAATTGCTGGTAGCGCCGGTGCCAACACACGTCATCATTGCTGGATATGTCGGCGGTGGCGTGGCGCGCGGACTGCTTGTTGGCATGCTGGTGACGGCTATTTCGCTATTCTTTGTGCCGTTTCAGGTGCATTCGTGGGTATTTGTTGCTTTAACGCTGGTGCTCACGGCGGTGTTGTTCTCTCTTGCCGGACTGCTGAACGGTGTGTTTGCCAAAACGTTTGATGACATCAGCCTGGTGCCGACCTTTGTGTTAACGCCACTCACTTATTTGGGCGGGGTATTTTACTCCCTGACTTTACTGCCGCCGTTCTGGCAGGGGCTGTCGCACCTGAACCCGATAGTCTATATGATCAGTGGTTTCCGCTACGGCTTCCTCGGCATTAATGATGTGCCGTTGGTTACTACCTTTGGTGTGCTGGTTGTCTTTATTATTGCGTTTTATCTGATCTGCTGGTCGCTGATTCAGCGCGGACGCGGCTTGCGTAGCTAAGTTGATCTCCTCTCCTCCGGATGCGGGGGAGGGGAGTTTTGACGGTTATCACCCTTTATCAACAATGGTCAGGGTAGACTGATTTTCGGCTAAGGAGGAAAGCGATGTTAGGTTGGGTCATTACCTGTCACGACGATCGGGCGCAAGAGATACTGGATGCGCTGGAAAAAAAATATGGCGCACTTATCCAGTGCCGGGCAGTGAATTTTTGGCGTGGTCTTAGTGCCAATATGCTTAGCCGAATGTTATGTGATGCCCTGCATGGGACGGATTCCGGCGATGGCGTGATCTTTTTCACGGATATCGCGGGCGCAGCGCCTTATCGCGTTGCGTCTTTATTAAGCCACAAACATTCCTGTTGCGAAGTGATTTCTGGTATCACGCTACCGTTAATTGAACAGATGATTGCTTGTCGTGAAACAATGTCGAGTGCAGAGTTCCGCAATCGCATTGTCGAACTGGGGGCTCCTGAAGTCAGTAGTCTCTGGCATCAGCAACAAAAAAATCCCCCCTTTGTGCTAAAGCACAATTGGTTCGAGTATTAAATCGCATTCCGATTTTGCTACACTAACGGCGTTGTTTCTCGCCTGGTTGTTTCCTCATGATTAAAAAGTTTATTTTTCTACTGCTGCTGGTTTCATCTGGTGCCGGCGCAGCGCTTCCCATGCGTTATATGCAAACCACTCAGGATGCGGCTATCTGGGGTAAAATTGGCGACAAAACGGTAACTGTTGGTAACATTCGCGCCGGGCAGATTATTTCGGTCATGCCAACCGCAGCCGATTATTATGAATTCAACTTTGGTTTTGGTACGGGATATATTGATAAAGGTCATCTGGAACCGGTACAAGGGCGGCAAAAAGTTGAAGATGGCCTGGGGGATTTGCATAAGCCACTGAGCAACCAAAATCTTATTACCTGGAAAGATACACCGATATATAACGCGCCTGATGCTGGCAGCGCACCATTTGGCGTGCTGGCCGATAATTTGCGTTATCCCATTATTAATAAATTGAAAGATCGCCTGAATCAAACCTGGTATCAAATTCGTATTGGCGAACGTCTGGCCTATATCAGTGCGTTAGATGCGCAGCAGGATAATGGTATTCCTGTATTGACCTACCATCATATTTTACGCGATGAAGAGAATACCCGTTTTCGCCATACTTCGACCACAACGTCGGTACGTGCATTCAATAACCAGATGACCTGGTTGCGCGACAGGGGATATACCACGTTAACCTTGTATCAACTGGAAGGATATTTGCATAATTCGATAAATCTTCCAGCTCGCGCGGTTGTGCTGACTTTTGATGATGGCTTAAAATCGGTAAGTCGCTATGCGTATCCTGTTCTGAAACAATATGGTATGAAGGCGACGGCATTTATTATTACCTCGCGTATTAAACGTCACCCACAAAAATGGAATCCGCAGTCATTACAGTTTATGAGTATTTCTGAACTACGTGATGTCAGCGATGTTTTTGATTTCCAGTCACATACCCACTTTTTACATCGGGTTGATGGCTATCGCCGACCAATATTACTCAGCCGTAGTGAGCACAATATTCTGTTTGATTTCGAACGCTCACGCCGGGCGCTGACGCAATTTAATCCGCATGTATTGTATCTTTCTTACCCGTTTGGCGGATTTAATGATAAAGCGGTTAAAGCGGCAAATGAAGCCGGGTTTCATCTGGCGGTGACCACCATGAAAGGTAAAGTTAAACCGGGGGATAATCCATTGTTGTTAAAACGGCTTTATATCTTAAGAACGGATTCGCTGGAGACAATGTCGCGGCTGGTGAGTAACCAGCCGCAGGGGTAATACTCAGGCAACCTGTACCGGAATGGCTTTTGCGGTACGTTTCATTTCGTTGTCGCCTTCAAAGTAGGCGACGTTTGGCCGCCAGGTACGGGCTTCTTCATCCGGCATGGTGACGAAGCTGGCGATGATCACAATATCACCGACGCTGGCGCAGTGGGCCGCCGCACCGTTGACAGAAATAATTCTCGAACCGCGTTCTGCCGCGATAGCGTAGGTGGAGAAACGCTTGCCGTTGGTGACATTCCAGATATCGATAGCTTCGTTTTCGAGAATACCTGCTGCGTCAAGAAAATCCTGGTCAATGGCGCAAGAACCTTCATAGTGCAGGTCCGCATGAGTCACTTTCACGCGGTGGAGTTTGCCCTGCAGCATCGTGCGAATCATAACTTCTACCTTTCTACCCTGTCGTTAACGAAGCAGGCGATGCCTGCCTTGAGAAAATTCTCACGCAGTATTGCCCGATTTTTGTTTAGTGTCTACTCATCTGAGGCCATTTACAGCGGGAGTTTGCGTGCCGCGCCGAAGCCCGCTATGCAACTCCTGTAACCGATTGAAATTTCTCTGAATGCTGCTCGGTAAACAATCAAGAGACGGCTGACGACGGTATACATTGACTGGATACTGCCTTCACGCAAGCCAACATGGAAGACAGGGAAGATGGACGCACCAAGTACCACTCCGCATGACGCGGTTTTTAAACAATTTTTAATGCATGCGGAAACGGCCCGCGATTTCCTGGAGATACATTTGCCAGCGGAATTACGCGAGCTGTGTGATCTCGACACGCTGCATCTTGAGTCGGGGAGTTTTATCGAAGAAAGCCTGAAAGGGCATAGCACTGACGTACTCTATTCTGTGCAAATGCTGGGTAATCCCGGCTATCTGCATGTTGTGATTGAACATCAAAGCAAGCCGGACAAAAAAATGGCCTTTCGCATGATGCGCTACTCTATTGCCGCCATGCACCGACATCTGGAAGCGGACCACGATAAGCTGCCGCTGGTGGTGCCGATTCTGTTTTATCAGGGCGAGGCCACGCCTTACCCACTCTCGATGTGCTGGTTTGATATGTTTTACTCACCGGAGCTGGCGCGACGTGTCTATAACAACCCTTTCCCGCTGGTGGATATCACCATCACGCCAGATGATGAAATCATGAAACATCGGCGGATTGCGATTCTCGAACTGCTGCAAAAACATATTCGCCAGCGCGACTTAATGTTATTGCTGGAGCAACTGGTCACGCTGATTGACGAAGGGTACACTAGCGGAAGTCAGTTAGTTGCCATGCAAAACTATATGCTGCAACGCGGTCATACTGAACAAGCGGATTTGTTTTACGGTGTGGTGAGAGACAGGGAAACGGGAGGGGAGTCTATGATGACGCTGGCGCAGTGGTTTGAAGAGAAGGGAATTGAGAAGGGAATTCAGCAGGGAAGACAGGAGGAAAGGCAAGAATTCGCCCAGCGTTTTCTGAGTAAAGGGATGTCTCGGGAAGACGTTGCAGAGATGACGAATTTATCTCTTGCTGAGCTTGATAAGCTAATTAACTAAGTTGCCGGCATTATCAGTTATAGCCAGATAATGATTATTATTAACTGACCAGATAATTAAGGGAACCTATGGACATAAAGACACGGAGAGAAACCAGGCAGACGTTGGCGCAGTGGTTTGAAGAGAAGGGATTTCAGAAGGGATTTCAGAAGGGATTTCAGAAGGGATTTCAGAAGGGATATAAAGAGGGTCTCCAGAAGGTAAGACAGGAAGTAAGACAGGAATTCGCCCAGCGTCTTCTGAGTAAAGGAATGCTTCGTGAGGATGTTGCAGAGTTGGCAAATTTACCACTTACAGAGATTGATAAGCTAATTAACCTTAACTAAGTTACCTGTGTTATGACAGATGACGTGGCAATTAATAATTGGCGCTATCAGCCGTAGCGCCAGTTAAGTATTACGCCAGTTCGACCATTTTATTGTCGATCAGGCGAGCATCGCCAAGCCAGGCGGCAATCAGAATCACTGCCCGTTTGCTTTTTTCAGTGACTTCCAGCAACGTGTCGGCATCGCGAATCTGAATATCATCGGCGCGGAAGCCTTTTTCATTCAACTCTTGCCCAGCAATGGCGATAATTTCATCGAGATCCCGCTCTCCAGCCTGCAATTTGTCAGCAATCGAACTTAAAACTTTGTACAGACCTGGTGCAATTTTGCGTTGTTCTGCCGTCAGATAACCGTTACGGGAGCTGAGCGCAAGGCCGTCTTTCGCGCGCATAATCGGCACGCCGACAATCTCAATATCAAAGCCCATATCAGCGACCATTTTGCGGATCAGCGCCAGTTGCTGAAAATCCTTTTCTCCGAAGCAGGCGATGTCTGGCTGGACCAGGTTGAACAGCTTGCTGACGATGGTCGACACGCCACGGAAATGTCCCGGGCGGCTGGCGCCTTCCAGCATAGTGGAAAGGCCGGGAACATCAACATAGGTGTGGGTTTCTGTACCGTTCGGGTAGATCTCTTTTACCGATGGCGCAAAGACCAAATCCACTTTACGCTTGTTTAACTTCTCGCAATCTTCCTGCAAGGTGCGCGGGTAGCGCGCCAGATCTTCCGGGCGGTCGAACTGCATTGGGTTAACGAAAATGCTAACCACCACCACATCGGCGCGGGCTTTGGCTTCGTCGACCAGTTTCATATGGCCATCATGCAGGTTACCCATAGTGGGCACCAGTGCCACGCGCTTGCCTTCCATACGCAGGCGGCGAATTTGCTGACGCAGCAGCGGCAGGGTTTCGATAATTAACACAACGTCACTCCTTAATGGAAACTGTGTTCTTCGCCCGGATAGACGCCGGACTCCACTTCAGCCATATACTGCCGCACCGCAGCACGGATGTCGCCCGTTTCAGCGAGGAAATTTTTGGCGAATTTAGGAATGTGACCACCGGTAATGCCGAATGCGTCGTGCATCACGAGGATCTGTCCGTCAGTGACGTTACCCGCACCAATGCCAATGACGGGGATCGCCAGTGCCTCGGTAATGCGTTTTGCCAGCTCAACGGGTACACACTCCAGTACCAGCAATTGCGCACCTGCGGCTTCTAGTGCTAACGCATCGCTGAGTAATTGGTCGCCAGCCTCATCACCACGCCCCTGCACTTTGTAGCCACCAAAAATATTCACGGACTGTGGCGTTAAGCCTAAGTGACCACATACCGGCACGGCACGTTCTGTCAGCATTTGTACCGTTTCTACCAGCCATGCACCGCCTTCAATTTTGACCATATTGGCTCCGGCACGCATTACCCTGGCAGCGTTTTCAAATGCCTGTTCCGGCGTGGCATAAGCCATAAAGGGGAGATCGGCCAAAAGCAGGCAGTTTGGCGCACCGCGACGCACGGCGGCGGTGTGATAGGCGATATCTTCAACTGTTACGGGAAGGGTGGAATCATGTCCCTGAACGGTCATACCTAGCGAGTCACCTACCAGCATCACGTTAAGGCCTTCGTCAGCAAACAATTTGGCGAAGCTGTAGTCGTAAGCGGTAATGGTCGCGAAGCGTTTTTTTTCCTGCTTGTATTTTTGAAGCTGCGAAATAGTCGTCGGTTTCATAACGTATCCTGATGGCTAAAGTGCAATTATTGGCATTCTAGCAGCCATATCGGGTGGGGCAATCATTTCGGTACGCTCATATCACCAGTTAACTGATGATATGACTTGAGACTGATGACGAACGCAAAATTGCCTGATGCGCTACGCTTATCAGGCTCATATGGTGTGTCACAATTTATTGAATTTTTTCACGATTTCATAGGCTGGATAAAGTGTCCGCGTCACATCCGGCGTGTAACAACGAACGCTTTTCCAGCAATCTGGCGTCTATCAAGGATAAGTTATCTGGAATCTGCTGGTGGCCTCGAAAGCGCCTCCCTTGATAGCTTCGTTTCCGTCTTGTTGCAATGTCGCCTGAAACTCAAGCACCTGTGTTGTTCCCTGGCCTTTGCCTGGATAGATGCCACCTGAAGTATCAATTTCATCTTCATATGCTTTATACACAGAGGTTCCCACGTTAGGTTCGAGAACCATTTTTTCACTCACACGGTTTTTTAGCCCTTCGATCAGAACTCCGACGCCTTCTGCGGCATTGGCGCCTGTCAAAGTATTAGTGATTAATTTTTTGTTTTGCACCCCAATGTTTCCAGAGGACATTTTGGTTTCAATATTTTGCACACGAATACAGTTTTGTAGGGATATTTGAAAAGGTACTGGAGTTGCACCATTTTTGATCTGACCGGTTGTATAACTGCCAAGTTCAACAGTCGTTCCATTGACTGTTTTTCCTGTAATCACTGAGGAAAAACAGGTCGGAAGTGATAAGGTCACATTCGCTAAATTGAAGTTAAAATAGATACTCCCACTGTACATATGCACTCCATTTCAGACACTCATTGCATGAGTGTTTGATATTTAGTGATAGTAAGATTTAATCAGCATAATGCTGGTTCCCTTTGGCGTAACTAACATCATTTATTCATATGATAGAAATGATATAGAGTTATGATTTTTTAATTTATCAGTGTAGTTATGTGGTACAAACCGCTTATTGCCAGGCGCAGTGCGCACCTGGCAGTAAGTAATATCAGGGATAAGTCATGGAGAACGTGCCCGTGGCTTCAAATCCACCTGCGGTGATCACCGGGGCAGGTTGATCCTGCACGAAATCGGGAACCAGTTGCGCTTCGAAATCCAGGATATGTTCGACCCCAGGGTGAGTCACATCAATGGCATTAACGTCAATCCAACCGTCAGAGTTTGTCGCCGACTCATATTCTGTATAAACGGAATATGGATTGTTAGGATAAAGCTGTTCCGCTTTACCGGTCACGGAATCATTCAGGCCGGTAATTTTCACCCCAATTCCTCCGGCTGCATTGTTTGTCTGTTGGTTGCCCAATAGCCTGACGCTGTTCCCGGTTTTTGTGGTGGACAGTTTCGTTATTATGCTTCCAATCCCCACACAGTCTTTTAATGCTATCTGGAACTGACGTTTGGAATTACTGGTCCCGTTACTAATATCCGTGGTTAAAACATTGCCAAAATCGACGGTGTTGCCTTTAACATTTGTACCTGCAACGGCATCGGCATAACAGGTTGGAGACGTAATCATCAGACCAAGGTTTCTAAACTCAACCACTAAATAATACCCTTGCCCATGGGTGCTGCTTCTGATGCTAAAACCGGGGGAATTTGTTGAAGCGAAACCACGGGTATCAAGGGTACTGTTACTGTCAATCTCCGCCTTAAATGAATCGTAGTTACCGGCACCGCCGCCGCCAGTATATATAGCGGGCTGATAGTCGCTGCCGAGGTAATAGGTGGTTCTCACCTGGAAAGTGAGTTGTTGATAGCCTGTACATTGTGATGGGTCGACAACATGGCCCGAGAATTCATCTTTATTGGTTCCATCAGCAAGAAGGCTGTGTTCCGCTCCTATGCCAAATGTAATGCCAGGGCTACTGAAATTAAGGATTTCGACCGACACATAGACACCTTGTGTCGTTGTCTTAAATAAGGGTTTGCCACCATACTGTTTGCCTGAGTTAATCAGGTTATGGTAAAGCTCCGAAGCAGATTGATCTCCGCTGGACGCGTCGCCAGAATAACAGTAAATCATATTGGATGTGGAGTTCGATATCATGTATACGCCTAACGGCGTAATCAATCCTGGTGCAGGCTGCCCTCCGGCAGAAGCGGGTTGTGTTCCATTAGGGAAAATATTGATTATAACATCACCATCATCATTTGGTTCGCCGTAGCTAATACGTGTTCCCGCCCATGTTGAAAATACAGCACCAGTGCTGATTAATAATACCAGGCTAATTACTGTCTTACTCAGTCTGTTAATGATCATCTGAATCCGCTCTTTATTTTTCATTCCATTGAATTAATCGTACCAAGTATCTACCAGTACACTGGTTGCCACTTTTCCGGCAGTGACAGAGGCAATATCATCAACTTTTTGCATTCGGGTATAAAAAGCCCAGGTCGAGTTATTCATACTCTGTGCATTAACCGTATATGTCGACCGTGAAATACCCGCAGGAGACCAGACGTTAAACATATTGCTGCGATCGTGCGTTGAAAAAATCACCACGCCAACATTTTTGGCGCCATTGACTTCCTCATTCGGAAAAACTTGTTGCGAGCCTGCTGCAAAAGCGCCGTTTTTAGGTTTGAAATCCAGATGCAAATTTGTGGTCCCTGTTGGGGCACTCCCGGAACAGTTATACAAATGGATAAAGAATTCCTGACCCCCTGAAAAATATTGCTCCGCCGTAATGCCGCTGGCGAAATAACCCAGGCTCACCGTACCTAAATCGACCGTCCCGTTGTTGCTAACGGATACCGTGCAGGTGGTGCTCAGCACTTTTGCGTTAAAGTCGACACTCACATCAGCCAATGTACTGGCGCTAAATAGCGTAGCACTAATGATAAGAGTGGTAGATAAACCGTGCTTTTTCATAACGTCCCTTTTACACAGGCTGCGCTGTAAATCACTTATAGGTAATATCAAATACTGCCTGGCTGGAAAACTCACCGGCAGTGACGTCCGCGTCAGCCTTACCGCTATCGCGGATTAGCCGTGCGCTGAGCGGCACGGTCACGCTTTTGCCGACTATCGTGACCGGGAACGCGTTGGCGGATTTACACTTCAGTTGTGTGCCGCTTTTAGGGGTTGCTGACCCCCAGACTTCAACGGCGACTGCTGCTGCTTTCGGGGTTGCAACGGAGGAGTTGGCAAATGCTTCTCCCGCGCCTGCTGCACCATCACAGGTTGAACCACTGGCCGGTTTCAATGTCAACTCAGCGCTGGGCGTTGCTGCGCAGTTGCTGAGTATCAGATTGAATGATTTTGCTTTGTTTCCGCTGATCACTTCTGGGATGAAAACATCCTGAAAATCAATGTCGGTAACTGTCTTTGAGTTTTCCTGTAGTTCGGCGCTACAGGTTCCCGCTGTGACTTTTGTCACGACGGTAAGATCCAGGGAATCCGTGGTGGCATTGGCGGTATTCATCCCAATGCTGAAGCATGCCATGGCGCTGACGACGTAGCAGGCTAAAGTTGTTTTTTTCATTGTGCTACCCCGTTATTCATAGGTGAAGTTAAACGTGACTTTGGCGCTGAAATCACCGATTGTGCCCTTATCAGTCTGGGTTTCTCGCATTACGGCAGCCAGTTTTAACCCATCCTTGGTGATTTCATTGGCAGTCCACGTGATTTTTTCATCGTTCTGGACTTTAAAAAATGTGTCAGTTGACGTACTGGCCCGACGGAAACCGACACCGATACTGCCCGTTAACCCTGCCCCAGTTGCGAGAGGGATCGCCAGGTTCATCCCCGCGACACCGGTTTTTTTCTCAGCCATGATGGTAGAAACGATTTTGCTCGGGCTCCCCGTACAGTTTTCCGTTTTTAAGGTAAATTCACCTACCGTTTCGGCGCTTTTCGCGCGTAACTGGTCCAGCCTGATATCAGGAATGACCAGCTTATAGGCATCAGTGCCGGTTTTAGAAGTACCGGTTCCTTCCAGTTTGATATCACAGGTCGGCTGTATAATATCGGCCCTGAATTTAACGTTGACATCAACGGCCAGTGCCGAGGCTGAGAGCGTCAGCATGGCGAGTGCCAGAGGAATATTTTTCCGTGTCATAGGTTATCCATATCTCGCGGATTTTAGTGAGTTGCAGATACCGTACAGAGTACGTTATCCAGTGACAGGGTCTGGTTCCCGCGCTGGTCAGCAGCGGATGCCGGAACCTGATAGCGCGCGATGCAGTGCTGCGAAACGTTGTCCTTATCGGACCAGTTCACCTGCAACACGCCGTTATCTTCGATACCACGCACAAAGGCCTGGTTGTTCTGGCCGATATAGCCCAGAGATTGCCCTTGCTCATTGGTGATATTGGCGGCAAATGGCAGAGGTTCGCCATCGCTACGACGCATCGTGATCATCGCCGAGCGGCCCTGATCGGTTTCGAAATTGGTCATGGTAATGGCCCCGTAGCGCGGAACCGTTTGTGAGCTGGTGCTCTTAAGCTCTACGTCGTTTTCCAGCTCCTGAATATCGAGCGTGATGTTGTTTTCACGGTACGGAGAGGCGGACGTGGCGACGCCATAACCCCAGCGGTCAATGGTGTTACTGCTGTAGTTGATTCGTGCGCCATGCGCTCCAGGGGCTTTCACCAGGACAAGCGTATCGGTATCGCTAAAGCTGTGATTGGTATACGTCAGCCCGCCACCGTGCAGGACAAAGCCGCCATCGGTGCTGAGCGACATCTGACGGCTGTGGTCAGTGTCAGCCGATGCTGAGCCAGACCATGTACCCCATTGCGATTCATAGCTGAGATAACCGCCAATATCCGCCAGATTGGAACTCTGCTTATTGGTGGAGTAATTGGTATTCACGCTGTAGTTATATTTCCCGTCGCCGCTGCTGCCGTTGGCGCTGGCGCTCAAACGATGGCTGCCGTTAAAGTCAGTGCTCATACGGCTGTCGAGATACTGGAAGCCGCTGTCGCGATGTTTACCGCCCAGTAATTTTTCCAGCGGAATGCTGAAACTCAGATAGAAACTGTCATCCTGATCGCCGTCTTCATTCCAGGTGCGTTGTACTGTGGCACTCCAGGTTCCCCAACTTGTCCCTTTGCTGTAGCCCATGGAGTACGTGCTCTGGCTATGGCTTCCGCTCCAGTAATCCGTCCAACTACCATTAAGATAAAACGAGCCGTAATCGACCTCCTCGAACATCAGCGGCTGGTTGAGACTGATAGTGAACTGATTGCGGGTACGCTGATAATTCCCCATTGTGCGTTGCTCGTCTGGTGAGCTGTGTCTGGCATCATCCTGTAACGTCAGGGCATCGTTCAGCCCCAGGTAATTACTAGTGGAATAGCGATAGGCGGCCAGGTTTAGTGAGGTATTGGTGGCACTGAACATTTTGTTCCACGAAATACGATAGCTTTGCCCGGTGTAGGTTTGATCGTTGTAGATATTCGCCTTCGACTGAGTGACGTCCAGCGATACTGCGCCGATGCTGGTGTTTACGCCCAGCCCCAGCAGCACGGCCATAAAGTCAGCATCGGTGAACTGGATACCCGTATAGCCGGTGAAGGTGTTGTTGATACCGTAGTAGAATGACCCTTGCAGCAAGTTATAGTCTTCGCGCAAATCGTCGCGAACGATTTGCCCGCCGCTGAGATCCCAACGCCCGACGCCCGGACGCAGCATCTGCATAACCGAGGAGAACGGTTGTGAGAATGTCCGCCGTGAACCGTCGGCTTCTTCAATGGTGACCACCAGATCATTGCCGTAGCCAGAAGGCATGATGTCATCAATGGCGAATTCGCCAGGCGGTACGGTTCCTTCGTAAATTTTATAGCCGCCCTGGGTGATGGTGACTTTGGCGTTACTGTTTGCCACGCCGCGGATCACCGGGGCAAAACTGGTCATGGAAGGCGGTAACATGCGGTCGTCGCTGTACAGGCGTGCGCCTTTAATGCCGACAGAGTCGAAGGTTTCCCCGGTGGTGTAGGTCTCCCCGACCACAAGTTGAGAACGAATAAATGGCAGCTCGCGCTGCATATAGCTGTTCTGGATATCAAAATTACCGCCAACATCCTGCTGCCAGCTATAGTTACCGTTGCTTCTGAAATGCCAGTTCCCGAGGTTAAGCCCTGCGTTGAGTGCAGTATAGAACGACTGAGTTTCATCACCCCGGCGCGTGTTGCGCCAGCCGTTCATACGGTAGGACAACATGGCGGCACTGATGCCGTCTTCCCATAATGACGGGTCGATATATCCCTGATAATTACTGAGGATCCAGATCTGCGGAACCGTGATATCCAACTTCTGATCGTTAGTATCGAAATAGACTTCTGACTGTGGGATCGCCCGCGCCAGATCGAGACAATCATCAGCTTCCGTTTCGCCTTTGCGTAATACAGCCTCTCCGTCTTTGAGATCCGGCTGTTTAATATGCAACTGATTGAGCATTTTACGAGAAATACAGGCGTCGGCACTTTTCTTGCCGGTATCAATAAGTTCTACGGTCATGCTCGTTGCGGCACTTTCATTGACGTAGACTTTTACGTCATAGCTGCCGGGCATAGCAGGGTTACCGTCGGAATAACGCGACAGGTCAATCCCCTGGGCAGAACTCCCCATCAGGAAGCTGGGATCGTATTCAATACTTTCTGCCGCATTGGCAGCATGGCCATAAATGCAGGCAAAAATAACGGCAATCCGTGTCAGTTTACAATGAGTCATCTGTTTTTTCTTATGCTCGACGCTGTAATCATTCAGTCAATAATTAATTCAAGATATTTACCCTGGCGATAATGTAATTCGTGAGATTACATATTTGCTTCGCCTTTTATTTCACTGCCGTAATCACTAATCGCTGAATAGTGTAATTTAGCGCCGCCAGGGGAGGTATTCAGACCCTGTACTGTAAATTCGGCATCGCTTTTTGGTGCAACCATTGTGGCGTCTACGATATATTTTTTATTTCCCGACTGCACATCGACAGACGAGAAGGAAACGTAATAAGGCGTTGGGTTCGTCACTTTTATTTTATTTCCATTCCAGCGCCAGGTTAATTGCTCTGGCGCTTTGAAATGCTCACCGGCTAATCCATCAGGGCGATAGAACAGTTTGATACGGGTACGGAAAGCCAGTTGCAGGACATTTTTATTTTCAGCTTCTTTTGCCTGCATTTTGGGTGGAACTTCCAGCACGTTAAACCAGTACACACTTTCCCTGTCTTTCGGTAATGCCTGCGTACCGGTATAGGTGATGGTAACGGTTTGGCCTTTTTTCGGGTCTATGCGTGAGACCGGTGGGGTCGCGTTAAACGGGACTTTGATCAAAGCCGGGTCTACATTGTCATCACCGGTATCAAGCCAGGACTGCACCAGCAATGGGCGAGAGCCTTTATTTTCCAGGCGAGCAGTGATCTTTTTGTCGCTTTCTTTATAGATGATGCGCGTACCGTTGATAACGATATCGGCCTGGGTTATGGGGCTGAATGCCGTAAGCGTTGCACCGACAACGATAGCAGCGATAGTCTTGTTATAATTCAACATGTTATCTCTCCCTGAAACATCTCTAAATCCTGAAACAGGGGATGTAACACATCCCCTTGTGATTTTTACAACGGTAACGCTATTACTGATAAGTCAGGGTATAGGTTGCGTTGGTTTTCACCGGGCCGCTGGTGACGGTTGCGGTTGAAGAAGATTTCACATAGGACGCCATATAGCTGAAGGTGGCGATATGGCTGGTTGAATCGATAGGAGAAGAAATTTTGCTTGAAGGATCGTTTACTTTAACCAGTGCCGGGGTGGTGGCGGAGACATCGTGAAGTGCGATGTTGACACCTTTAGCCGGGCCGCTGATGGAGTTGTCGTTTTCCAGAGTACCCTGGGTGGAGCTGTGGAAAGTAGAGGTAAAGCTCATTGTTGCCGTTTTATTTGCGGCTGCATTGGAGCAGTTTACTGAGATGCTGATTGCTGCCGGGTATGCACCCAGCGCTTTGTCATTCAGCGCTGTAATATCACTTGGTTTCGCGGTTTTCAGGGTGATGTTAACATCGTTGCTGCCACCGTTAACGGTTGCCGGGCAGGTTTCATCAGAAACCAGACCGTTGATATTGATTTCACCACCATCCACAGCCATTGCATTACCAGCAGAAAAACAGGACGCTGCCAGAACAACCGCCAGAAGCTTCTTGTTCATTATAATTCTCCATAAAATATTAAATGAGTTAAAAAATGATACGTAAAGTTAATTACGGGATGGGCAATATAATAGGAGTGTGTTTTTTTGTAAAATATTGTTTTTATATTAATGGGCTATTTGTATTTCTATATTAAATATTATTTTTATAATGAATATTATGTGTGGCTTTTTATTTCTGTGATGAATTGTTTAGCGGCAAATCTGGCAGGGTAAGTGGATGAAAGATATATATATCCTTTCTATTTCATTTAAATGGCTCTAAATTTTTTAAAAGTCAATGTTTATCATTGTTAGAATAAATTAAATTACATTTAAGATAAAATCATGTGTAATTGATTAAAGTTTGATGTCAAAGCGAACGGGGGAAATAATATTAAATTAGAGGATGTTTTAATTATTTTTTTGTGCGTATTTTTTGTATTACGCGAAAGCGGGGCTAATTAATACAGGAGAACACGTATTACCAAAGAGAAGGGCGCGGAAATTGTGCATCAGTCAGTAACCGGGCAAGCGTGTGGTTATCCGGGAATACGAGACCTGGCGCAATCTCAAACAGCGGCCAGAGCATAAAACCACGGTTCTTCATATCATAGTGCGGAACAGTGAGGCGTTCAGTGTTAATCACCGCATCACCAAACAGCATGATGTCGAGATCTAACGTGCGCGGCCCCCAGCGTTCGGCCTTACGAACGCGACCTTGCTGCAATTCAATACGCTGTGTGTGATTGAGTAACTCTTCAGGTGCGAGAGTTGTTTCCAGCGCCACGGCGGCGTTTAAGTAATCCGGCTGATCTTGTGGCCCCAGCGGAGGGGTACGGTAAAACGAAGAAACGGCAAGAATGCGGCTTTCAGGAATTTCACCGAGTGCTTTCACGGCAGCATTGACCTGCTCCAGCGGAGAGGCCAGATTGCTGCCTATGGCAATATATGCCACTGTCATGTGGTGCCCTCGCGACGCGGTGCGCGTTTGCGCGGACGACGAGTACGACGGCGCTGTGCTGGTTCTTCATCCAGCTCGGTGAGCATCCCTTTTTGATCTGGTGGCGCAGAAACCTGGAATTCACCCCACCATTTCGCCAGACGTTGCAGCTCAGCGTTGCGTTCCACTTCTGCACGCAGTGCCAGCAGGTCGTAAGCGGCGCGGAACTTCGGATGCTCCAGCAGTTTCCATGCACGTTTGCCCTGACGACGGGACATGCGCAACTGCAACTGCCAGATATCGCGAGTTAGCGTAGTCAGACGTTTCGGGATCGCCAGTGAACGGCAGGCTTCGTCCAGCACATCGTTCATCGCCAGCGCGAAAGCATCGTGATAGGTAAGGCCGCTCTCTTGCGCGATTTTTTGTGCCGTCTCCAGCAGTGGATACCAGAACATGGCGGCAAACAGGAACGCCGGGTTAACGCGCATATCATTATGGATACGCGTATCAGTATTTTTCAGTACCTGCTCAATCATCCGCTCCATTGGGCTGTCGCCATTTTCCGTGAAGTAACGGGTAATGGTCGGGAACAGCGGCTGGAACAGATGATATTCACACAGCAATTTATAGGTTTCGTAACCGTAGCCTGCTTGTAGAAGTTTGAGTGATTCTTCAAACAGGCGTGCCGGTGGGATATCGTTCAGCAGGGTAGCCAGGCGTGGGATCGGTTCTGCGGTTTCCGGGCTGATACGCATACCCAACTTGGCGGCAAAACGTACCGCGCGCAGCATACGTACCGGATCTTCACGGTAGCGCGTTTCCGGGTTACCAATCAGGCGAATCACGCCGTCTTTCAGATCTTTCATGCCGCCAACGTAATCACGGACGGTAAAATCCGCGACGCTGTAATACAGGCTGTTGATGGTGAAATCGCGGCGCTGGGCGTCTTCTTCGATGGAACCGAATATGTTGTCGCGCAGCAACATGCCGTTTTGCCCACGCTGGGAGGTCGTGCGGTCGCTGACGTTGCCTTCGTGGTGCCCACGGAAGGTTGCGACTTCGATAATTTCCGGACCAAACATCACGTGAGCAAGACGGAAACGGCGACCCACCAGACGGCAGTTACGGAATAGTTTGCGTACCTGCTCAGGCGTGGCGTTAGTGGTCACGTCGAAATCTTTCGGCTTTTTGCCAAGTAACAGGTCGCGCACGCCGCCGCCAACCAGCCAGGCTTCGTATCCCGCTTTATTGAGCCTGTACATTACCTTCAGGGCATTTTCACTGATATCTTTGCGGGAAATAGCATGCTGTTCACGCGGGATCACCGTCACCTGTGGACGGGCGACTGCCTGTTCAGCCTCGCTCTCCTCGCGGCTTAGCACCTTGCGGCAAAAATTAGCGACTCGGGTAAAAATAATACACCTCGGTAGTGTCAAACATCATTCAGGACAAAAAATAGCGGCTAATCATAGCTCAGCATGACGCATTTGAGAATGTTGAATTTACAATTGCCGACTCAGGTACGGCGGTCAGCGTCCAGTTTTTGACGGCTGACTGAAGGATTTGCTCGACGCTGAAATCCTGCCAATGTGTTTCTGCCTGCTGACCAAGAAATTGAAGTGCCGCGATTAGTACCGGGCGCGGGTCGCCTTTTGGTAACGCAGGCGCATGATTCTGCTTGGAAAGTTTAGCGCCTTGTGCGTTAAGCGCCAGCGGCAAATGAATGTAATCTGGCGCTTGCCAGTCAAAAAGCTGGTACAGCGAGATTTGCCGCACTGTGGGTTCAATCAAATCTGCGCCACGGACAATTTCAGTCACGCCCTGGAAGTGATCATCAACCACCACAGCCAGGTTATAGGCAAACAAACCATCACGGCGATGAATAATAAAATCTTCCTGCGCCAGTTTTTCGTCGGCGTGGATAATGCCGCGCAGTTGGTCAGTGAACTGCATAACCGGATGCACCTGCCGAATACGTACAGCCGCGTTGTCCGGGCCATGATGCAATTCACGGCAATGACCGTCGTAGATACCGCCAATACTGTGAATACGTGCGCGCGTACAGGTGCAGTAATAACTTAGTCCTTGCTCACGTAACCAGGCGAGGGCTTCACGATAGGCGTCGTGACGTTGGGATTGCCAGAGAACATCGCCGTCCCAGTGCAGGCCGTAATGTTCCAGTTGGCGCAGGATAGTCTCTGCGGCACCGGGAACTTCACGGGGTGGGTCGATATCTTCAATGCGTACCAGCCAGCGACCTTGCCGGGCGTGTGCTTGCAGATAGCTGCCAAGCGCAGCGATCAGAGAACCAAAATGAAGCTCGCCGGAAGGTGAGGGGGCAAAGCGCCCAATATAGTGTGTGTCTGTCATCTCTTTGAACAAAAAATAAGGCGGGAGCATTTCCCGCCTGTGGTAAACGTGATGGAACAGCTTTAATTAGCCAGCCATCTGTTTTTCGCGAATTTCAGCCAGCGTTTTGCAGTCGATGCACAGATCGGCTGTTGGGCGCGCTTCCAGACGACGAATACCAATTTCAACACCGCAGGATTCGCAGTAGCCGAAATCTTCGTCTTCCACTTTTTTCAGCGTCTTCTCGATCTTTTTGATCAGCTTACGCTCGCGATCGCGGTTACGCAGTTCGAGGCTGAACTCTTCTTCCTGGGCGGCACGGTCTACCGGATCCGGGAAGTTGGCGGCTTCATCCTGCATATGTGTAACGGTGCGATCGACTTCATCCCTGAGTTGATTACGCCATGCTTCCAGAATACGACGGAAGTGCGCCAGCTGGGCTTCGTTCATATACTCTTCGCCCGGCTTCTCCTGATATGGCTCCACCCCAGCGATGGCGAGAATACTCAGGGACGATGTTTTACGGTTTTGCCCTTCTTGCATGTTGCTTCTCCTTAACACGCACTATCGATCCCCATGTTCGGGGGAAAAATGAGGCCGCTATAAATAGCAGATGCTTTTCCGGATAGCAATTATCTAAACGTAACACTTGACAACTGTGTGAGGAAAAGCGTATTTGCGCACGCGACCAGAATGTAAATTAACCAGTTACTTATTCAACTACAGAGTAACGGGCAGTGATTTTTTAAGAGCCATACCTTCAGCAGAAAGTTCCGCCTTATAAGCCAGAATTTCTACCCCCCTCTGTTGAGCCTCTGACAATAGTTGCGCGTATTTCTCATCGATGTGGCGCGCGGGTGAAAACCGTGTAATGGCTGAATGTAGCACGGCGAAAAAAATCACTGCACGCTGGCCTTCAGCCGCTACGCTCATCAACTCCCGAAGATGTTTCTGACCTCGTTCAGTCACTGCATCGGGAAAGTATCCCTGTTCGTTTTCCGCTAACGTAACCGATTTCACTTCAATATAGCAGTCAGGTCGAAACCTCGCCTGTAACATGAAGTCAACACGGCTGCGTTCGGCACCGTATTTTACTTCGCTTTTCAGCGAGCTATAGCCTGACAGCTCCGAAATATTCCCATTAAGGATAGCCTCTTTCGTCAATCTGTTTGCCCAAAGTGTATTGACGCAAATAAATGCACCGTTTTGGCTTTGGGTCAGTTCCCAGGTGTGCGGATATTTCCGTTTTGTGTTGTCGGAAGTTGAATACCAGACGGTATCTCCAGGTGTTGCACAACCGGTCATCGCGCCAGTATTCGGGCAGTGTAGCGTTAATTCTTGGCCATCTGGTGTGATCACATCGGCTAAAAAACGTTTATAACGTTGAACCAGCGTGGCGCGTTGTAGAGGGGGTGAAAATTCCATTGCGATAAAACCCTTGTTATTGCGTCAGTGTCCAGCGTTTTAGCGGCGTGTAGCGTGTGCGTCCTCGGGCAAACGAGGAAGCGTAAAGGGTGAACTCCGTCACCGCATACGACCAGTTAAAGCCAGGCGGCGGGATTGTCACCGCCTCGCTGGCATCGCGCAATAAGGTGATATGCGGATGAAACGGTCGATTGCTTTGAAAACAACCACTGCGCGCTGCTTGTGAACGAAGCATATTCGCCAGTTGGATTAATCCGCGCGGCGGCTGGCGCATACCAAGCCACACCACGCGAGAACGTAGCCACTGACCGGCGTCATCAAGCGTTAGTGTGAAACCGGGTTGACGAATCCGTCCGGCCAAAAGTGAGAGCGCCTTCTCTTTCTCTGCGCTCACTTCGCCTAAAAACGCCAGCGTCAGATGCAAGTTCTCAGCGGCAACCGGACGCCCCGCTTCTGGTGGAAACTGTGCGGCGCGCCAGTGGATAATCTGTTCGCGGATTTCTGCAGGTAAGTCGATGGCAAAGAACAGCCGTTGCGGTTCAGACATGTCAGGCACTCGGTTATGAATTACCGCGATGCTACAATGCGCCGCGAAGAATGTTAACCCTCAGGAGCGTTTTGTGTCGTCGTTGCCCGTTGCTGCCGTCTTACCTGAATTACTTGCCGCCCTCGATTGTGCACCGCAGGTGTTATTAAGCGCGCCGACCGGAGCCGGGAAATCGACCTGGCTGCCGCTGCAACTGCTGGTGCATCCTGGTATTCGCGGGAAAATCATCCTGCTGGAGCCGCGGCGTCTGGCGGCGCGTAACGTCGCGCAACGGCTGGCGGAGCTGCTTAACGAAAAGCCCGGCGATACCGTTGGCTACCGGATGCGTGCGCAAAATTGCGTCGGGCCGAATACCCGTTTGGAAGTCGTTACTGAAGGGGTGTTGACGCGCATGATCCAACGCGACCCGGAACTAAGCGGCGTCGGTCTGGTGATCCTTGATGAGTTTCATGAACGCAGTCTGCAGGCGGATCTGGCGCTGGCGTTGTTACTCGATGTGCAACAAGGGCTGCGCGATGACCTGAAGCTGCTGATTATGTCAGCCACGCTGGATAACGAGCGCTTACAGCAAATGTTGCCGGAAGCCCCCGTTGTTGTTTCCGCAGGACGTTCGTATCCGGTGGAGCGCCGCTATTTGCCGCTGCCTACACATCAACGTTTTGACGAAGCCGTTGCTGTCGCCACCGCCGAATTGCTACGCCAGGAAGCAGGATCTCTGCTGCTGTTTTTACCTGGCGTCGGGGAAATTCAGCGTGTGCAGGAACAACTGGCTTCGCGTGTAGGCAGTGATGTGTTGCTTTGTCCACTGTATGGCGCATTGTCGTTGAACGATCAGCGAAAAGCGATCCTCCCGGCACCACAAGGGATGCGCAAAGTGGTGCTGGCAACCAATATTGCTGAAACCAGTTTAACTATTGAAGGTATTCGCCTGGTGGTGGATTGCGCCCAGGAAAGGATGGCGCGCTTTGATCCGCGAACGGGTCTTACACGGTTGATTACCCAGCGAGTTAGTCAGGCGTCGATGACGCAGCGTGCCGGGCGCGCCGGGCGACTGGAGCCGGGCATTTGCCTGCATTTGATCGCCAAAGAACAGGCGGAACGCGCCGCTGCACAAAGTGAACCGGAAATCTTACAAAGCGATCTCTCCGGTTTGCTGATGGAATTACTGCAATGGGGATGCAGCGATCCGGCGCAGATGAACTGGTTGGATCAACCACCAACGGTGAATCTACAGGCTGCGAAACGCCTGTTACAGATGCTTGGCGCGCTGGATGGCGAACGACTTAGCGCGAAAGGGCAAAAAATGGCGACGCTGGGTAATGATCCGCGGTTAGCCGCTATGCTGGTGAGCGCGAAGAGTGATGATGAAGCCGCTACCGCCGCAAAAATTGCCGCCATTCTCGAAGAGCCGCCCCGCATGGGGAATAGCGACCTGGAAGTGGCGTTTTCCCGCAATCAACCGGCCTGGCAACAGCGTAGTCAGCAACTGTTAAAGCGCTTAAATGTCCGTGGCGGCGAGGCCGACAGTGCGTTTATTGCGCCGCTACTTGCCCAGGCCTTTGCCGATCGTATTGCTCGTCGCCGTGGCCAGGATGGTCGTTATCAACTGGCGAACGGTATGGGAGCAATGCTGGACGCGGATGATGCCTTAAGCCGCCACGAGTGGTTGATCGCTCCTTTATTATTGCAGGGCAGCGCCTCGCCGGATGCGCGAATTCTACTGGCGCTACCGGTCGATATTGATGAGTTAGTGCAACGCTGCTCACAGCTATTACAGCAATCTGACACCGTTGAATGGGACGATGCACAAGGCACGCTGAAGGCCTGGCGTCGGTTGCAGATTGGTCAGCTCACAGTAAAAGTACAGCCGCTGGCGAAACCGTCGGAAGATGAATTACATCATGCAATGCTCAACGGTATTCGCGATAAAGGTCTAAACGTTCTTAACTGGACGCCGGAAGCGGAGCAGCTACGCTTGCGTTTGCTGTGTGCTGCAAAGTGGTTACCGGAATATGACTGGCCAGCAATGGATGAGGCGAGCTTGCTGGCGTCGCTGGAAACGTGGCTGCTGCCACATATGGCCGGCGTACATTCGCTGCGTGGCCTGAAATCTCTTGATGTTTATCAGGCGCTGCGCGGATTACTTGATTGGGGAATGCAGCAACGTCTGGATAGTGAATTGCCTGCGCATTACACTGTGCCGACGGGAAGCCGGATCGCCATTCGTTATCATGAAGATAACCCACCCGCGCTGGCGGTGAGAATGCAAGAGATGTTTGGCGAAGCCACTAATCCGACTATCGCTCAGGGGCGCGTGCCGCTGGTGCTGGAATTGCTTTCACCCGCCCAGAGGCCGCTGCAAATCACGCGTGATTTAAGTGCCTTCTGGCAGGGAGCGTATCGCGAGGTGCAAAAAGAGATGAAAGGGCGTTATCCCAAACACGTCTGGCCGGACGACCCGGCGAATACCGCACCGACGCGACGGACGAAAAAGTATTCGTGAGGTTGGTAAACGGGCACGGGCAGTCCCTTCGCCCCGGTTCTCTCCCATAGGGGGAGGGCGAAAAGTACTTTGAGAGATATCTTCTTCTGTCTTGTCACAGAAGAATAGAAAATCGGGCTTTTGCGCCTGAATATTGCGGAGAAAATGTATGGCCGGGAATGACCGCGAGCCAATTGGACGCAAAGGGAAACCGACGCGTCCTGTCAAACAAAAGGTAAGCCGTCGTCGCTACGAAGATGACGACGATTATGATGACTATGAGGATGAAGAACCGATGCCACGCAAAGGTAAGGGCAAAGGGCGTAAGCCTCGTGGTAAACGCGGCTTGCTATGGCTGCTACTGAAACTGGGGATCGTATTTGCGGTGTTAATCGCCGTTTACGGTGTTTATCTCGATCAAAAAATTCGCAGTCGTATTGATGGCAAGGTGTGGCAATTGCCAGCGGCAGTTTATGGTCGGATGGTAAACCTTGAGCCAGACATGACCATCAGTAAGAACGAGATGGTGAAATTGCTGGAGGCCACGCAATATCGTCAGGTGTCGAAGATGACCCGTCCTGGCGAATTTACCGTGCAGGCCAACAGCATTGAGATGATCCGCCGTCCGTTTGATTTCCCGGATAGTAAAGAAGGACAGGTGCGTGCGCGTCTGACTTTTGAGGGCGATCATCTGGCGACTATTGTCAATATGGAGAACAACCGTCAGTTCGGTTTCTTCCGTCTTGATCCGCGTCTGATCACCATGATCTCCTCACCAAACGGCGAACAGCGTCTGTTTGTGCCGCGTAGTGGCTTCCCGGATTTGCTGGTAGATACTTTGCTGGCGACAGAAGACCGTCATTTCTACGAGCATGATGGTATCAGTCTCTACTCCATTGGACGTGCGGTGCTGGCGAACCTGACCGCCGGGCGCACGGTGCAGGGGGCGAGTACGCTGACTCAACAGTTAGTGAAGAACCTGTTCCTCTCTAGCGAACGTTCTTACTGGCGTAAAGCGAACGAAGCCTATATGGCGTTAATCATGGATGCGCGTTACAGCAAAGACCGCATTCTTGAGCTGTATATGAACGAGGTATATCTCGGTCAGAGCGGTGACAACGAAATCCGTGGCTTCCCGCTGGCAAGCCTGTACTACTTTGGTCGTCCGGTAGAAGAGTTGAGCCTTGATCAGCAGGCGCTGTTAGTCGGTATGGTGAAAGGTGCGTCTATCTATAACCCGTGGCGCAACCCGAAACTGGCGCTTGAGCGACGTAACCTGGTACTGCGTCTGCTGCAACAGCAGCAGATTATTGATCAAGAACTCTACGACATGTTGAGCGCACGTCCGCTGGGCGTACAGCCGCGCGGTGGGGTGATCTCTCCGCAGCCTGCCTTTATGCAACTGGTGCGCCAGGAGTTGCAGGCGAAACTGGGCGATAAAGTGAAAGATCTCTCTGGCGTGAAGATCTTCACTACTTTTGACTCGGTGGCTCAGGACGCGGCAGAAAAAGCCGCCGTGGAAGGCATTCCGGCACTGAAGAAACAGCGTAAGTTGAGCGATCTGGAAACGGCGATTGTGGTTGTTGACCGCTTTAGCGGTGAAGTTCGCGCGATGGTCGGTGGCTCTGAACCGCAGTTTGCGGGTTACAACCGTGCGATGCAGGCGCGTCGTTCGATTGGATCACTGGCAAAACCAGCGACCTATCTGACGGCCTTAAGCCAGCCGAAAATCTATCGCCTGAATACGTGGATTGCCGATGCGCCAATCGCGCTGCGTCAGCCTAACGGTCAGGTCTGGTCACCACAGAACGATGACCGCCGTTATAGCGAGAGCGGCAGAGTAATGTTGGTAGATGCGCTGACCCGTTCGATGAACGTGCCAACGGTGAATCTGGGGATGGCGTTAGGGTTACCTGCGGTAACGGACACCTGGATTAAACTGGGCGTGCCGAAAGATCAGTTGAATCCGGTTCCGGCAATGTTGCTTGGGGCGCTGAACTTAACGCCAATCGAAGTGGCGCAGGCATTCCAGACTATCGCCAGCGGCGGTAACCGTGCGCCGCTTTCTGCATTGCGTTCAGTCATTGCCGAAGACGGTAAAGTGCTCTATCAGAGCTTCCCGCAGGCGGAACGCGCAGTTCCGGCACAAGCGGCGTATCTGACGCTATGGACCATGCAGCAAGTGGTGCAACGTGGTACTGGTCGCCAATTGGGAGCGAAATACCCGAATCTGCACCTGGCGGGCAAAACCGGGACTACCAACAACAACGTTGATACCTGGTTTGCGGGCATTGACGGCAGCACGGTGACCATCACCTGGGTTGGCCGCGATAACAACCAGCCGACTAAGTTGTACGGTGCCAGCGGGGCGATGTCGATTTACCAGCGTTATCTGGCTAACCAGACGCCAACGCCGCTGAATCTTGTACCGCCGGAAGATATCGTGGATATGGGCGTCGACTACGACGGCAACTTTGTTTGCAGCGGTGGAATGCGTATCTTGCCGGTCTGGACCAGCGATCCGCAATCGCTGTGTCAACAGAGTGAGATGCAGCAGCAGCCGTCAGGCAATCCGTTTGATCAGTCTTCTCAGCCGCAGCAGCAGCAACCTGCTCAACAAGAGCAGAAAGACAGCGACGGCGTGGCGGGCTGGATTAAGGAAATGTTTGGTAGTAATTAACATTTAACTGTGACCTACCGGATGGCGTGCCGCCATCCGGTAAAATAACATCCTTCCAAAAGCATTAACCCTTTCTTTTCATCTGATTGTTTATTGACCCTTTGGTTGCTTCTCTGATGGGTATTGCTTGCCATCGTCTCGCCGTTTCGAATATTATTTCATCTTTATAATAATCATTCTCGTTTACGTTATCATTCACTTTCACTTTACATCAGAGATATACCAATGGCGCGTTACAAAACTGCTCAGCCAAAACACTCGCTGCGTAAAATCGCAGTCGTAGTAGCCACAGCGGTTAGCGGCATGTCTGTTTATGCACAGGCAGCGGTTGAACCGAAAGAAGAGACTATCACCGTTACCGCTGCACCTGCGCCGCAAGAAAGCGCATGGGGGCCGGCAGCCACTATTGCGGCGCGACAGTCAGCCACCGGTACTAAAACAGATACGCCGATTCAAAAAGTACCGCAGTCTATTTCTGTGGTCACAGCCGAAGAGATGGCGCTACACCAGCCGAAGTCAGTAAAAGAAGCGCTTAGCTATACGCCAGGGGTTTCGGTCGGTACGCGTGGTGCGTCCAACACTTATGACCACCTGATCATCCGTGGTTTTGCTGCAGAAGGCCAAAGTCAGAATAACTATCTGAACGGCCTGAAGATGCAGGGTAACTTCTATAACGATGCGGTTATCGATCCGTATATGCTTGAGCGCGCTGAAATCATGCGTGGTCCGGTTTCCGTGCTTTACGGGAAAAGCAGCCCGGGTGGCTTGTTGAATATGGTCAGCAAGCGCCCGACTACCGAACCGCTGAAAGAAGTTCAGTTTAAAGCCGGTACTGACAGCCTGTTCCAGACTGGTTTTGATTTCAGCGATGCGCTGGATGATGACGGCGTTTATTCTTATCGTCTGACCGGTCTTGCGCGTTCTGCTAATGCCCAGCAGAAGGGCGCAGAAGAGCAGCGTTATGCTATTGCTCCTGCGTTCACCTGGCGTCCGGACGATAAAACCAATTTCACCTTCCTTTCTTACTTCCAGAACGAGCCGGAAACGGGCTATTACGGCTGGTTGCCGAAAGAGGGAACCGTTGAGCCGCTGCCGAACGGTAAGCGTCTGCCGACCGACTTTAACGAAGGTGCGAAGAACAATACCTATTCTCGTAACGAGAAGATGGTGGGCTACAGCTTCGACCACGAATTTAACGACACCTTTACGGTGCGTCAGAACCTGCGTTTTGCTGAAAACAAAACCTCGCAAAACAGCGTTTATGGCTACGGTGTCTGCTCCGATCCGGCGAATGCTTACAGCCAGCAGTGTGCAGCTATAGCACCTGCGGATAAAGGTCACTACCTGGCGCGGAAATACGTTGTTGATGATGAGAAACTGCAAAACTTCTCTGTTGATACCCAGTTACAAAGCAAATTCGCCACTGGCGATATCGACCATACTCTGCTGACTGGCGTCGACTTTATGCGTATGCGTAATGACATCAACGCCTGGTTTGGTTACGACGACTCTGTGCCGCTGTTGAATCTGTATAATCCGGTGAATACCGATTTCGATTTCAATGCCAAAGACCCGGATAACTCCGGCCCGTACCGCATCCTGAATAAGCAGAAGCAAACAGGCATTTACGTTCAGGATCAGGCGCAGTGGGATAAAGTACTGGTCACTCTGGGCGGTCGTTATGACTGGGCAGATCAAGAATCGCTTAACCGCGTAGCGGGAACGACTGACAAACGTGATGACAAACAGTTCACCTGGCGTGGTGGTGTTAACTATCTGTTTGATAACGGCGTAACACCGTACTTCAGCTATAGCGAATCGTTTGAACCTTCTTCTCAGGTCGGGAAGGATGGTAATATTTTCGCACCGTCTAAAGGTAAGCAGTACGAAGTCGGCGTGAAATACGTACCGGAAGATCGCCCAATCGTGGTGACGGGTGCACTGTATAATCTCACCAAAACTAACAACCTGATGGCAGATCCTGAGGGTTCATTCTTCTCGGTTGAAGGTGGTGAGATCCGCGCGCGTGGCGTAGAAATCGAAGCAAAAGCGGCGCTGTCGGCAAGTGTTAACGTGGTCGGTTCTTATACCTACACCGATGCGGAATACACCACCGATACTACCTACAAAGGTAATACGCCTGCGCAGGTGCCAAAACACATGGCTTCTCTGTGGGCTGACTATACCTTCTTTGACGGCCCACTTTCTGGCCTGACGCTGGGTACTGGCGGTCGTTATACTGGCTCCAGCTACGGCGATCCGGCTAACTCCTTTAAAGTGGGAAGTTATACGGTAGTTGATGCGTTAGTGCGTTATGATCTGGCGCGAGTTGGTATGGCTGGCTCCAACGTGGCGCTGCATGTTAACAACCTGTTCGATCGTGAATACGTCGCCAGTTGCTTTAACACCTATGGCTGCTTCTGGGGCGCAGAACGTCAGGTCGTTGCAACCGCAACCTTCCGTTTCTAATTTTCGCTTTGGGCACGGATTTCCGTGCCCGCTTCACAAGTTGGCTGTTATGCAGGAATACACGAATCATTCCGATACCACTTTTGCACTGCGTAATATTTCCTTTCGTGTGCCGGGGCGCACGCTTTTGCATCCGCTGTCGTTAACCTTTCCTGCCGGGAAAGTGACCGGCCTGATTGGTCACAACGGTTCTGGTAAATCCACACTGCTCAAAATGCTGGGACGTCATCAGCCGCCGTCGGAAGGCGAAATTCTTCTTGATGCCCAGCCGTTGGAAAGCTGGAGCAGTAAAGCCTTTGCCCGCAAAGTCGCTTATTTGCCGCAGCAGATTCCTCCGGCTGAAGGGATGACCGTGCGCGAACTGGTGGCGATTGGTCGCTATCCGTGGCACGGCGCGTTGGGGCGATTTGGCGCGGCAGATCGCGAAAAGGTCGAAGAAGCCATCGCTCTTGTCGGCTTAAAACCACTGGCGCATCGGCTGGTGGATAGCCTTTCTGGCGGTGAACGTCAGCGAGCGTGGATCGCCATGCTGGTGGCGCAGGATAGCCGATGCCTGCTGCTGGATGAACCGACCTCGGCGCTGGATATCGCTCATCAGGTTGACGTGTTGGCGCTGGTGCATCGTTTAAGCCAGGAACGCGGCCTGACGGTGATTGCTGTGCTGCACGATATCAATATGGCGGCGCGTTACTGTGATTATCTGGTCGCCCTGCGCGGCGGTGAAATGATTGCTCAGGGAACGCCTGCGGAAATTATGCGCGGCGAAACCCTCGAAATGATTTATGGCATCCCGATGGGTATTTTGCCGCATCCGGCGGGTGCCGCACCTGTGAGTTTTGTTTATTGATGAGCGGCTTACCTCTTCTTTCGCGTCGTCGACTGTTAACGGCGATGGCGCTTTCTCCGTTGTTATGGCAGATGAATACCGCTCGCGCGGCGGCGATTGATCCGCATCGTATTGTGGCGCTGGAGTGGTTGCCGGTGGAACTGCTACTGGCGCTCGGCATCATGCCTTACGGTGTGGCGGACACCATTAACTATCGACTGTGGGTCAGCGAACCGCCATTACCGGAATCGGTGATTGACGTTGGTTTGCGTACAGAACCTAACCTCGAACTACTGACCGAAATGAAACCGTCGTTTATGGTCTGGTCGGCAGGATATGGCCCTTCGCCAGAAATGCTGGCACGCATTGCACCGGGGCGCGGATTTAACTTCAGCGACGGCAAGCAGCCACTGATGATGGCGCGTAAATCACTGATGGAAATGGCGGATTTGCTCAACCTGCAAAGCGCGGCAGAAAAGCATTTAGCGCAATATGAAAAATTTATCCGCAGTATGAAACCCCGCTTTGTAAAGCGTGGAGCGCGCCCGTTATTGCTGACGTCGCTTCTCGATCCGCGCCATATGCTGGTCTTCGGTCCAAACAGCTTGTTCCAGGAAATTCTCGATGAGTACGGTATTGTGAATGCATGGCAAGGGGAAACCAACTTCTGGGGCAGTACCGCGGTCAGTATTGATCGTCTGGCGGCGTATAAAGATGTTGATGTGCTGTGTTTTGATCACGATAACAGTAAGGACATGGACGCGTTAATGGCGACGCCGCTGTGGCAGGCCATGCCGTTTGTCCGTGCAGGGCGTTTTCAACGCGTACCCGCAGTTTGGTTCTATGGCGCGACGCTTTCGGCAATGCACTTTGTGCGCATTCTGGATAACGCCATTGGAGGCCAGGCGTGAGTAAACGAATTGCGCTTTTTCCGGCGTTATTGTTGGCGTTGCTGGTGATTGCCGCTGTGGTGCTCACCTGGATGAACTTCTCGCATGCGCTGCCGCGTAGCCAGTGGACTCAGGCAATCTGGTCGCCGGATATTGACGTCATTGAGCAGATGATTTTTCACTACAGCTTGCTGCCGCGTCTGGCTATTTCGCTGCTGGTTGGCGCGGGTCTGGGGCTGGTTGGCGTGCTGTTTCAGCAAGTGCTACGTAACCCGCTGGCGGAACCGACCACGCTTGGCGTCGCAACGGGCGCGCAACTGGGGATTACCGTCACCACGCTGTGGGCGATTCCTGGTGTGGCGGCAAGTCAGTTCGCCGCGCTGGCGGGGGCTTGTGTGGTTGGCTTAATCGTCTTTGGCGTCGCGTGGGGTAAACGCCTTTCGCCAGTGACGTTGATCCTCGCGGGTCTGGTCGTGAGCCTTTATTGCGGGGCAATCAACCAGTTACTGGTCATTTTTCATCATGACCAGTTGCAAAGCATGTTCCTGTGGAGCACCGGTACGCTGACGCAAACCGACTGGGGCGGCGTTGAACGTTTATGGCCGCAGTTACTGGGCGGCGTGATGCTGACATTGCTACTACTGCGCCCGTTAACCCTGATGGGGCTTGATGATGGCGTGGCGCGCAATCTGGGGCTGGCACTGTCGCTGGCGCGTCTGGCTGCGCTGTCTCTGGCGATTGTTATCAGCGCCTTGCTGGTGAACGCGGTCGGGATTATCGGCTTTATCGGTTTGTTCGCGCCGCTGCTGGCGAAAATGCTGGGCGCGCGTCGTCTGCTGCCGCGGCTGATGCTGGCGTCACTGATTGGGGCACTCATTCTCTGGCTTTCCGATCAGATAATTCTCTGGCTAACCCGCGTATGGATGGAAGTTTCCACCGGATCGGTCACTGCACTGATTGGTGCGCCGCTGCTGCTATGGCTGCTGCCACGTTTACGCAGCATTAGCGCGCCGGATATGAAGGTTAACGATCGGGTCGCGATTGAACGCCAACATGTGCTGGCGTTTGCCCTCGCTGGTGGTGTGCTGCTGCTGATTGCCGTAGTGGTGGCGCTGTCGTTTGGTCGTGATTCGCAAGGCTGGACGTGGGCGAGTGGGGGACTGCTTGAGGATTTAATGCCCTGGCGCTGGCCGCGAATTATGGCGGCACTGTTTGCAGGCGTGATGCTGGCAGTGGCTGGCTGTATTATTCAGCGGCTGACCGGAAACCCGATGGCAAGCCCCGAAGTGCTGGGGATCAGCTCTGGTGCGGCGTTTGGCGTAGTGCTGATGCTGTTTCTGGTGCCGGGCAACGCCTTTGGCTGGTTGCTGCCCGCGGGAAGTCTCGGTGCGGCGGTGACGCTGTTGATCATTATGATCGCCGCCGGGCGCGGTGGATTTTCACCACATCGGATGCTGCTGGCGGGGATGGCATTAAGCACCGCGTTCACTATGCTGCTGATGATGTTGCAGGCGAGCGGCGATCCACGTATGGCGCAAGTGCTGACCTGGATTTCCGGTTCGACCTACAATGCCACCGATGCGCAGGTCTGGCGCACCGGAATTGTGATGGTGATTTTGCTGGCAATTACGCCGCTGTGCCGTCGCTGGCTGACCATTTTACCGCTGGGTGGTGATACCGCACGAGCCGTGGGGATGGCGCTGACGCCGACGCGAGTTGCGTTGCTGATGCTGGCGGCCTGTCTGACGGCGACCGCGACAATGACCATTGGGCCATTGAGTTTTGTTGGTCTGATGGCACCACATATTGCACGGATGATGGGCTTTCGACGGACGATGCCGCACATTGTGATTTCGGCGCTGGTGGGTGGTTTGCTGCTGGTGTTTGCGGACTGGTGCGGGCGGATGGTGTTGTTTCCGTTCCAGATCCCGGCGGGATTATTGTCGACGTTTATCGGCGCGCCGTATTTTATTTATTTGCTGAGAAAGCAGAGCCGTTAATAAAATGCCTCGCCCGGTGGGCGAGGCAAAATCATCACAACTTAGCAAACACCCGACGTGCGGCATCGATGGTGTTATTGATATCTTCCATGCTGTGCGCCACGGACATAAAGCCCGCTTCAAACGCTGACGGTGCCAGGTAAACACCTTCGTCCAGCATCATATGGAAGAAACGCTTAAAGCGTTCCACGTCACAGGCCATTACGTCCTGATAACACGTCACTGACCCGGCATCGGTAAAGAAAATACCGAACATGCCGCCAACGTGGTTCACAACCAGAGGAATTCCCGCTTCTTCTGCCGCTTCCAACAAGCCTTCCGCCAGACGTGTTGTCAGCTCATCCAGTGTCTCGTGAACACCCGGCTGCGCGACTTCATTCAGACAGGCGAAACCGGCTGCCATCGCAATTGGGTTACCGGAAAGTGTACCCGCCTGATACACCGGGCCGGTCGGGGCCAGCGCATCCATCACATCACGACGGCCGCCGAAGGCACCAACAGGCATCCCGCCGCCAATGATTTTGCCCAGACAGGTGAGATCCGGCACGACACCGTAATAATCCTGTGCGCCCGCCAGCGCCACGCGGAAGCCGGTCATTACTTCATCAATGATTAGCAACGCGCCAAACTCGTCACACAGCGCGCGCAGACCCGGCAGAAACTCCGGCAACGGCGGAACGCAGTTCATGTTACCGGCTACCGGCTCAACGATAATGCAGGCAATTTCTTCCGGGTACTGCTCAAACGCGGCGCGTACAGACGCCAGATCGTTATAGGTACAGGTTAAGGTATGTTTGGCGAAATCCGCCGGAACGCCCGGAGAGTTCGGTTGACCCAGCGTCAGTGCGCCAGATCCTGCTTTCACTAACAGACAGTCGGCGTGGCCGTGGTAACAACCTTCGAATTTAATGATTTTATCGCGGCCGGTAAAACCACGGGCGAGGCGGATAGCGCTCATCGTCGCTTCGGTGCCGGAGTTCACCATACGCACCATATCCATCGTCGGCACCAGTTCGGTCACCAGTTCCGCCATTTTTACTTCCATTTCGGTCGGCGCACCAAAGCTCAGACCGCGCCCGGCGGCTTCAATTACTGCGTTACGGATCGCCGGGTGGTTATGGCCCAGCACCATCGGCCCCCAGGAACCGACATAATCGATATACGCTTTGCCATCAACATCGTACAGATAAGCGCCGTCCGCTTTTTCGATAAACAGTGGAGTGCCGCCCACGCCGGTAAAAGCGCGAACAGGGGAGTTCACACCGCCAGGGATCAGCTCGCGCGCTGCGCTGTAAAGATTTTCAGACTTACTCATGGAGGGTTCCTGATTCGTAGAAAAAGTGAATGGCTGCTATTCTATGTTATTCATAACAAGTTAAATACTCGTCAAGCATCAGGTTGCTTGTACTGCGGCAACCCGGATTTCTAAGAGTATAAAAGTTTTGCGCATTTGAAACATTACGCTTTGCAAAGGATTTTCATCGAACGAGCGAGTAGAATGCCGTCATCTTATTTGTATGACCAATAAGTGATCATTGGATGAAAACTGATACACCCTCTTCTGAAATACCGCAGGCTGCGCGTCTGCGACGCAGACAACTGATTCGTCAACTTCTTGAGCGCGACAAAACGCCATTAGCCATTTTGTTTATGGCTGCGGTCGTTGGCACCCTTGTCGGGCTGGCAGCAGTAGCTTTTGACAAAGGCGTCGCCTGGTTGCAGAACCAACGTATGGGCGCGCTGGTACATACTGCCGATAATTACCCACTTTTGTTGACCGTCGCTTTTCTCTGTTCGGCGGTGCTGGCGATGTTCGGTTATTTTTTGGTGCGCAAATACGCGCCGGAAGCAGGTGGTTCGGGTATTCCGGAAATTGAAGGCGCGCTGGAAGATCAACGTCCCGTCCGCTGGTGGCGTGTATTGCCGGTGAAGTTCTTTGGTGGTCTGGGAACGCTGGGCGGTGGCATGGTGCTGGGACGCGAAGGGCCAACCGTACAGATCGGCGGTAACATTGGCCGCATGGTGCTTGATATTTTCCGCATGAAAGGTGATGAAGCTCGTCACACGTTGCTGGCAACCGGTGCGGCGGCGGGGCTGGCGGCGGCCTTTAACGCGCCGCTCGCGGGCATTCTTTTTATTATCGAAGAGATGCGTCCGCAATTCCGCTATACGCTAATTTCGATTAAAGCGGTATTTATTGGCGTCATTATGTCGACCATTATGTACCGGATATTTAATCACGAAGTCGCGTTAATTGACGTAGGTAAACTCTCTGATGCGCCGCTCAATACGCTCTGGCTTTATCTGATCCTCGGTATTATTTTTGGTATCTTCGGCCCTATTTTTAATAAATGGGTGCTGGGGATGCAGGATTTGTTGCACCGTGTGCACGGCGGCAATATCACGAAATGGGTGCTGATGGGCGGTGCGATTGGCGGCCTGTGTGGCTTGCTTGGTTTCGTTGCGCCAGAAACTTCGGGCGGCGGTTTTAACCTGATTCCTATCGCGACAGCAGGGAATTTCAGCATGGGAATGCTGATTTTTATTTTTGTTGCGCGGGTGATCACCACACTGCTCTGCTTTTCTTCTGGTGCACCGGGCGGTATTTTCGCCCCGATGCTGGCGCTTGGTACGGTTTTGGGAACGGCATTTGGCATGGTCGCTACGGAACTGTTTCCGCAATATCACCTTGAAGCAGGGACATTTGCTATTGCTGGAATGGGGGCGTTACTGGCGGCATCCGTTCGTGCGCCGCTAACCGGGATAATATTGGTACTTGAGATGACAGATAACTATCAGCTCATTTTGCCAATGATTATTACTGGTCTTGGCGCAACACTATTAGCACAATTTACCGGCGGAAAACCGCTATACTCAGCGATTCTTGCCCGCACGCTGGCAAAACAGGAAGCGGAACAACTGGCGCGAAGCAAGGCCGCGGCTGCCAGCGAGAATACTTGAACGAAATACCAGGGTATTAGATAATGGCGCTTATTATTGGGTTAGAATTTGCCCAATTGCCGATGTCGTTTGGAGCAAAATATGAGTGATGACGTAGCACTGCCGCTGGAATTTACCGACGCAGCAGCCAACAAAGTTAAAAGCCTGATCGCTGATGAAGATAACCCGAATCTGAAGTTACGCGTGTATATCACTGGTGGCGGTTGCAGCGGCTTCCAGTATGGTTTCACCTTTGATGATCAGGTGAACGAAGGCGATATGACTATCGAAAAACAGGGCGTAGGCCTGGTGGTTGATCCGATGAGTCTGCAATACCTGGTCGGCGGTTCCGTTGACTATACCGAAGGTCTGGAAGGTTCACGTTTCATCGTGACCAACCCGAACGCGAAAAGCACCTGCGGTTGCGGTTCTTCCTTCAGCATCTAATCTGCTTTTAATATGCCGGATAACCTATCCGGCATATCTTCTCTTCAACGTCCATTATCATCCAGTGCAAACGTCGGTAGTTTAAGATGCCAACGGATAGCTGCCAGCCGAATCAATAGCGTTACAACCATCCCCATCATACTGGCTGTTTCCAGCGGTACGGAGAACGTGTAATGGGCTGTAGCGTGGACAATACCGCCGATAATGCAGGCCGTCGCGTAGATTTCTGTGCGTAATATCATCGGGATTTCACGCGCCAGTACATCCCGGATGATCCCGCCGCCAACGCCGGTGATCACACCCATACAAACGGCAATCAGTGGGCCTGCTTCCGCATTAAAGGCTTTGTTGACACCAATACCAACAAACACCGCCAGGCCAACCGCGTCAAGCACAGGCAGCATCCATTTTGGTAAGCGTCTTGGCTGGCGTACCAGAACGATAGTCAACATACTGGTCACCATCGCGACGACCAGGTCTGTGGGATCTTTCACCCAAAATACCGGACCGTGATCCAGCGCCATGTCGCGAATTGTCCCGCCACCTACTGCGGTAACCACGCCCAGAACCAGGACGCCAAAAGGGTCCATACGCAATTTTCCGGCTAGCAAAACGCCGGAGATGGCAAATACCGCTGTGCCGACTATATCCAGCCAATAGACGAGCATTTCTCAATCCCCACTGAGCACCTGAAAATATCAGGCGCTAATCCACCTGTGAAAGCGCATTACAGAGTTGTTGTGCAGCGAGGATAATACGTGGGCTTGCGCGTTCAAACCAGTCGCTCGTGAGAGGAATAACGGGAATTTTGAGCTGTTCGCCCCAGTATTGCTTTATTTTAGGAATTTTATCCGCTCCGCCCGTGATGACAATAGCCTGTGGGGCGCGTGCTAATACCTGTTCGCGGCTAACCTGCGGCCAGGGAACCCGGCTGTCTTTAAAGATGTTTTCTCCGCCGCAAACTTCCAGCACCTGGTTCTGAATCGACTCTTTTCCGCTGGTGAACGGCGGATTAATGCCGAATTGTAAGAAAACACGTTTTTTAGGTTTATCAGCATATTGCGCTTTCAGTTGCGCATACTGTTCCAGTAAGGTTTGCGCGGCTTGCTCGGCTTTGTCTGGCTGCGGGCTCCAGGGTGCCAGTTGGCGTAGCGCATCAGCAATTTGTTCAATGCTTGTCGCATCGACCCACATCACTTTTATTCCCAGCGAAATCAGTTGGTCAACCTGCCGCTCGGCATTGCCCCCGCGCCAGGCAATCACCAGATCGGGCTTCAGCGCCACGATGCGCTCCAGATTCATCCCCTGCCAGGTGGAAACCTGCTCAATCTTCCGGGCTTCTGGTGGATAGTCGGAATAACTGCTGACCCCTACCGGGGTGATCCCGGCGGCAAAGGCAAGTTCAGTGTTGGCGGGAGAAAGAGTGATAACGCGCGGCGCGGCGTTGAGCCACAGCGGCGCGAGAAAAGACAGGGCGACCAGCGCCCTGAACAGTGACTTAGCCATGAGTCAGTTTCTGCACCAGTGACTCAACCATCAGGCTGGACTGTTTGGCTGCAACGGCCAGAAATTCGTCGAAGCTGAGATGAGACTGCTGATCGGCCACGTCAGAGATGGCGCGTACCACCACAAACGGTACGTTAAAATTGTGGCAGACATGAGCGATAGCCGTCGCTTCCATCTCTACCGCAATGGCTTGCGGGAAGTTGTGACGGATTTTCGCCAGAGCAACGGAGCCGTTGATGAAAGCGTCACCACTGACAATCAGACCGCGCACGGCGTTAAGATTCAGTTCGGCAATGCATGACTCGGCAGCCGCGATCAATTTATCATCAGCTTTGAAGCCTGCCGGGCAGCCAGGTAGCTGACCGTATTCGTAGCCAAATGCCGTTACGTCGGCGTCGTGATAACGTGTTTCGTCAGAGACAACGATATCGCCTACTTTCAGCGTTGATGCCAGCCCCCCCGCAGAACCGGTGTTAATAATCACATCTGGCTTGCAGTGCTCCAGCAGTAGAGTCGCACCCAGCGCCGCAGCGACTTTACCGATACCCGATTTCAGAAGCGCAACCTCGGTTCCGTTCAGTTGACCCGTGTAGATTTCACAGCCACCCAGGCGGAGAGTTTGACGGTTTTCGATTTTGTCACGCAGCAGTGTAACTTCTTCTTCCATTGCACCAATGATGCCGATTTTCATAGATTTACTCGCGATAAGCCCGATTTGAGGGCATAGTTTATCATGCGCTTAAGGGGAAGCGTATTTCTCACGCGGGAGAGGACATGACACAGATTGATTTCCGAAAAAAAATAAACTGGCATCGTCGTTATCGTTCACCGCAGGGTATTAAAACCGAGCATGAGATCCTGCGGATCTTTGAAAGCGATCGGGGACGTATTATCAACTCCCCGGCAATTCGTCGTCTGCAACAAAAGACCCAGGTCTTCCCACTTGAGCGTAATGCCGCCGTGCGCACGCGTCTTACCCACTCTATGGAAGTGCAGCAGGTAGGGCGCTATATCGCCAAAGAGATATTAAGTCGTCTGAAAGAGCTTAAATTGTTGGAGGAGTATGGTCTGGACGAGCTGACCGGCCCCTTTGAAAGCATTGTTGAGATGTCATGCCTGATGCACGATATCGGTAACCCGCCGTTTGGTCATTTTGGCGAAGCGGCGATTAATGACTGGTTTCGCCAGCGTTTGTACCCGGGGGATGCCGAAAGTCAGCCGCTGACCGATGATCGCTGTCGTGTGGCAACGTTGCGATTAAGGGAAGGAGAGGAACCGCTCAATGAATTGCGGCGCAAAATTCGTCAGGATTTATGTCATTTTGAAGGCAATGCGCAGGGGATTCGCCTGGTGCATACATTGATGCGGATGAATCTCACCTGGGCGCAGGTTGGCGGTATTTTAAAATATACCCGTCCGGCGTGGTGGCGTGGTGATACGCCTGAGACGCATAACTATTTAATGAAAAAGCCGGGCTATTATCTTTCCGAAGAAGTCTATATTTCCCGTTTGCGTAAAGAACTTAATTTGGCTCTTTACAGTCGTTTTCCATTAACGTGGATTATGGAAGCTGCCGACGATATCTCTTATTGTGTGGCTGATCTTGAAGATGCGGTTGAGAAAAGAATATTTACCGTTGAACAGCTTTATCATCATCTCCACGAGGCATGGGGTCAGCATGAGAAAGGTTCGCTGTTTGCACAGGTAGTAGAAAATGCCTGGGAAAAATCACGCTCAAATAGCTTAAGTCGCAGCACGGAAGATCAGTTTTTTATGTATTTACGGGTTAATACTCTCAATAAACTGGTGCCTTATGCGGCACAACGATTTATTGATAATTTACCGACGATTTTTGCCGGAACGTTTAATCATGCGCTGTTGGAAGATGCCAGTGAATGTAGCGATCTTCTGAAGTTATATAAAAATGTCGCCGTAAAACATGTATTTAGCCATCCAGATGTCGAGCAGCTTGAATTACAGGGCTACCGGGTGATTAGTGGGTTATTAGAGATTTATCGTCCTTTATTAAGTTTGTCGTTATCAGACTTTACTGAACTGGTAGAAAAAGAACGGGTGAAACGTTTCCCGATTGAATCGCGCTTATTCCACAAGCTCTCCACGCGCCATCGGCTGGCCTATGTCGAGGCCGTCAGTAAATTATCGTCAGATTCTCCTGAATTTCCTCTATGGGAATATTATTATCGCTGCCGCCTGCTACAGGATTATATCAGCGGTATGACAGACCTCTATGCGTGGGATGAATACCGGCGTCTGATGGCTGTAGAACAATAACCAGGCTTTTGTAAAGACGGACAATAAATTTTTACTTTTTGCAGAAACTTTAGTTCGGAACTTCGCGCTATAAAACGAATCTGAAGAACACAGCAATTTTGCGTTATCTGTTAATCGAGACTGAAATACATGAAAAAAACCACATTAGCACTGAGTGCACTGGCTCTGAGTTTAGGTTTGGCGTTATCTCCGATCTCTGCAACGGCGGCTGAGACTTCTTCAGCAACGACAGCCCAGCAGATGCCAAGCCTTGCACCGATGCTCGAAAAGGTGATGCCTTCAGTAGTCAGCATTAACGTAGAAGGTAGCACAACTGTTAATACGCCGCGTATGCCGCGTAATTTCCAGCAGTTCTTCGGTGATGATTCTCCGTTCTGCCAGGACGGTTCTCCGTTCCAGAGTTCTCCGTTCTGCCAGGGTGGCCAGGGCGGTAACGGCGGCGGTCAGCAACAAAAATTCATGGCGCTGGGTTCCGGTGTCATCATTGATGCCGATAAAGGCTATGTTGTTACCAACAACCACGTTGTTGATAACGCGACGGTCATTAAAGTTCAACTGAGCGATGGCCGTAAGTTCGACGCGAAGATGGTTGGCAAAGATCCGCGCTCTGATATCGCGCTGATCCAGATCCAGAATCCGAAAAACCTGACTGCAATTAAGATGGCGGATTCCGATGCGCTGCGTGTAGGTGATTACACCGTAGCAATCGGCAACCCGTTCGGTCTGGGCGAGACGGTAACTTCCGGTATCGTCTCTGCACTGGGACGTAGCGGCCTGAACGCCGAAAACTACGAAAACTTCATCCAGACCGATGCCGCAATCAACCGCGGTAACTCCGGTGGCGCGCTGGTTAACCTGAACGGCGAACTGATCGGCATTAACACCGCGATCCTCGCGCCGGACGGCGGTAACATCGGTATCGGTTTTGCTATCCCGAGTAACATGGTGAAAAACCTGACCTCGCAAATGGTGGAATTCGGCCAGGTGAAACGCGGCGAGCTGGGTATTATGGGAACCGAGCTGAACTCTGAACTGGCGAAAGCAATGAAAGTTGACGCCCAGCGCGGTGCTTTCGTAAGTCAGGTTCTGCCGAACTCTTCCGCTGCGAAAGCTGGCATTAAAGCGGGTGATGTGATCACCTCACTGAACGGTAAACCGATCAGCAGCTTTGCCGCGCTGCGTGCCCAGGTTGGCACCATGCCGGTGGGTAGCAAACTGACCCTGGGCTTACTGCGCGATGGTAAGCAGGTTAACGTGAACCTGGAACTGCAGCAGAGCAGCCAGAATCAGGTTGATTCCAGCTCCATCTTCAACGGTATTGAAGGCGCAGAGATGAGCAACAAAGGCAAAGATCAGGGCGTGGTAGTGAACAACGTGAAAACGGGCACTCCGGCTGCACAGATCGGCCTGAAAAAAGGTGATGTGATTATTGGCGCGAACCAGCAGGCAGTGAAAAATATTGCTGAACTGCGTAAAGTTCTCGACAGCAAACCGTCTGTTCTGGCACTGAACATTCAGCGCGGCGACAGCACCATCTACCTGTTAATGCAGTAATCTCCCTCAACCCCTTCCTGCAAACGGGAAGGGGTTCTCTTTTCAATTTGTGACTCCCTCCACAACTCCATATTTCTGCATTGTCCTTTGTGCATTTGCACAATGCTGTGCGTTGCGTACTTCCTTATGCTAAACCGTGCTCAACGGAGGGCTTATGGCTGGCTGGCATCTTGATACCAAAATGGCGCAGGATATCGTGGCGCGCACTATGCGCATTATCGATACCAATATCAACGTAATGGATGCTCGCGGGCGAATTATCGGCAGCGGCGATCGTGAGCGTATTGGTGAATTGCACGAAGGTGCATTGCTGGTACTTTCGCAGGGGCGAGTAGTCGATATTGATGATGCCGTGGCGCGCCATCTGCATGGTGTGCGACAGGGGAGCAATCTACCGTTACGGCTTGAGGGCGAAATTGTCGGCGTGATCGGACTGACCGGTGAACCGGAGCATTTGCGTAAATATGGCGAGCTGGTCTGTATGACGGCAGAAATGATGCTGGAACAGTCACGGTTGATGCACCTGCTGGCGCAGGATAGCCGACTGCGTGAAGAGCTGGTGATGCATCTGATTCAGGCTGAGGAGAGTACGCCAGCATTAACCGAATGGGCGCAGAGGTTGGGCATCGATCTCAATCAACCCCGCGTAGTAGCCATTGTCGAGGTCGACAGCGGTCAGCTTGGCGTCGATAGCGCGATGGCGGAATTACAGCAACTGCAAAACGCGCTGACTATGCCGGAACGTAATAATCTGGTTGCGATTGTTTCGCTGACTGAAATGGTGGTGCTAAAACCGGCGTTGAATCAGTTTGGGCGCTGGGATGCGGAAGATCATCGTAAGCGAGTTGAACAACTCATTACCTGCATGAAAGAGTATGGTCAGTTACGTTTCCGCGTTTCGCTGGGTAACTATTTTACCGGTCATGGTAGTATTGCCCGTTCTTATCGCACGGCGAAAACGACGATGGTCGTCGGTAAGCAGCGAATGCCAGAAAATCGCTGCTATTTTTATCAGGATCTGATGTTGCCTGTTTTACTTGATAGTTTGCGCGGTGACTGGCAAGCCAACGAACTGGCTCGTCCTCTGGCACGGCTCAAAGCGATGGATAATAACGGTTTGCTACGGCGTACGCTGGCGGCGTGGTTTCGCCATAATGTGCAGCCGCTGGCAACGTCAAAGGCGTTGTTTATCCATCGTAATACGCTGGAGTATCGTCTCAACCGTATCTCTGAATTGACCGGGCTGGATTTGGGTAATTTTGATGACAGGCTGTTGCTGTATGTGGCGTTGCAACTGGATGAAGAGCGGTAGGTTCATAACAAAATTAAAGCCGGGTGATACTTTACCCGGCTCGCAGAATGACATCAGTTACTATTATTTGCGTGTCAGCTTTTCCAGATCCGCCTCAATTTCGCTGATCTTATTGGTCACCACTGACTCCAGGTGACGCAAGTCATCGAGAATTTTACGTTTAAGATCCACTTCGCTACGATCGCGTTGGCAGATTTGATCAAGCTCATCAATGATATAACGCAGATTCGGGCTGATCTCCTGAACTTCTTTATAGCCCTGACCCACACCATCTGCAACCACCGTTTTGCGCTGACGTGGATATTTAAACTTCACGCTCTTGGCAAAAAACTCACCTTTATCTTTCTGGAAATAGATTTTCAGAATATCGTTGTTGGCTTCCTGCCGGAGGCTGTAACGATCAATTTCTTCAGGATTGGTAATACCCAGACTTTTCAGATTGTCGTACATAGCGTTACCTCAAAATGAGTCAGTAAATTGTGCTTATCTTAGCATTTGGCCTGGCCCGCCCGGCTCGACTGTGATCGCAGAAAGCCTTTTTCCAGACTTCTATCATGGCGTAAAAATTAAAAAATTACCTGCTTTATTCTGGCGATAGATTTTACGTTCTACACCAGTTCCAGTATCGTCACTTCCGGACGGCAGTTAAGCCGCAGCCCATACAAACTTCCCACGCCGCGGGTCGTATAGATTTTTCGTTCACCAAACGCATTTAACCCGGTGACGTAGCGTTTATCTTCGACTGGTGCAAAAGATTCGCCAACCAATGGCACGCGTAGCTGCCCGCCATGAGTATGACCGCACAGCATCAGATCCCAGGGGGCATCACGCATGACTTCTTTGCTGTCGGGATTATGTGCCAGCACCAGCCGTGGCAGATTAGCGTCGTTTACGCCGGGAGGGTTACATTGCCCGGCCCATAAATCCCCTGTGCCAACCAGTTCAAATTGTCGATTCTGTGTGGAGAGAACCGTTGCCTCGTTAAACAACACCTTGATACCAGCCGATTTCAGCGCTTCGCTAATTAAGCGATTCTTTTGCGTACCGACGGGGCGATCGTGGTTGCCGTAACAGGCAAATGTCGGCGCACATTCGGCAAGGGGAGATAGTACGCCACCAAACGCCGAAAAATTCAGCGGCATATCAAATAGTACGTAGTCGCCGCCCAGCAATATCAAATCGGGATTTTGCGCCACTCCAAGGGCAATGGCTTCTGATATCAGGGTGAGTGGAACAAAGCGGGAGTAATGGAGATCGGCAAGAAAAAGAATTTTGAACGGTGCGGCTTTATCTTTAAAAAAGACGATGTGCTGATGGGTTAATTCAAGCCAGCCGGGTTCCAGGTAATGTATATAGCCGAAACCTGAGCCTGCGGCTAACGTTGCGGTGGCAGCCTGTAAAAAACGTCGGCGTGAAATCATCATCTTTCCCTGCAAAGAAAACGGGCAGCATCATGCTGCCCGTGTACATACTCTTAATCGATGGTACGTAGCAGTTCGTTGATGCCGACTTTACCGCGGGTTTTCGCGTCAACTTTCTTAACAATAACAGCACAGTAAAGGCTGTATTTACCATCTTTCGACGGCAGGTTGCCAGAAACAACTACAGAACCTGCCGGAACGCGACCATAGTGGATTTCACCCGTTTCACGGTCGTAAATACGGGTGCTCTGACCGATGTATACGCCCATGGAAATAACGGAACCTTCTTCGACAATTACGCCTTCAACGACTTCAGAACGCGCGCCGATGAAGCAGTTATCTTCAATGATGGTCGGGTTAGCCTGCAGCGGCTCCAGCACACCACCGATACCTACACCGCCAGACAGGTGCACGTTTTTACCAATCTGCGCACAGGAACCGACTGTGGCCCAGGTATCAACCATCGTACCTTCATCAACGTATGCACCGATGTTGACATAAGACGGCATCAGCACAGTGTTACGGGCGATAAACGCACCCTGACGCACTGCCGCGGGTGGCACCACGCGGAAGCCTTCTTTCTGGAAACGTGCTTCGTCGTAGTTGGCGAATTTCATCGGCACTTTATCGAAGTAGCGGCTTTCTGCTCCTTCTACCACCTGATTATCATTAATACGGAAAGAGAGCAGCACCGCTTTTTTTAACCACTGATGCGTCACCCACTGACCGTCAATTTTTTCCGCAACACGCAGTGCGCCGGAATCCAGCAGGGCGATCACCTGATTTACCGCTTCGCGGGTAACGGTGTCTGCATTGGCTGGCGTGATCTCGGCACGGCGTTCAAAAGCGGTCTCAATAATGTTCTGTAACTGCTGCATTGTTAAACTCTTTTCATATCAGTAAACACATCACCCTTTATCGTTTGGATTGAGGGCCTCTGTCAACCGCTGATGTACTTCCTGCTGCAACTCGTTATTAAGTGCACGTCGGTCAGCGGTGGCGATTATGAATAAATCTTCTACTCGCTCACCAATGGTTGTAATTCTGGCACCATGAAGCGAAATTCCCAGATCGGCAAAAATTTTCCCTACCCGTGCCAGCAGTCCAGGCTGGTCGAGAGCAATCAGCTCGAGGAATGATTTTCGGTCGGTATGGGTTGGCAAAAACGTCACTTCGGTTTCAACGGTAAAATGACGCAGTTTGGCGGGTTGACGACGCGGCTGAGGTGGCTGCCAGCTACTTTGTGTCAGTATCTGCTCCAGACCAAAACGAATAACTTCATGGCGATCAGTGGACAGAGGGCTGCCATCTGGCTCCAGCACGATGAAGGTATCCATCGCCATACCGTCGCGGGTGGTGAAAATTTGCGCGTCATGAACGCTTAAATTGCGACGGTCTAACTCGGCACAAACGGCGGCAAACAGGTATGGGCGGTCCGGGCTCCAGATAAAAATCTCGGTGCCACCGCGCGTGGCTTGCGGGCTAAGTAATACCAGCGGCTTACTTAAATCGTGCTGTAATAAATGGCGCGCGTGCCAGGCCAGTTGATTTGGGCTATGGCGGACAAAATAGTTAGCGCGACAGCGCGACCAAATTTGGTGCTGCGCCTCTTCGTCGATGTTATCCATGCGCAACAGAGCCAGCGCCTGAAGCTGGTGATGGCGAACCCGTTCGCGCATATCCGGCGTATTTTGCATTCCGCGTCGTAGCTGCTTTTCGGTAGCAAAATAGAGCTCACGCAACAGACTTTGCTTCCAGCTATTCCACAGCGTTTCGTTAGTGGCACAAATATCAGCCACCGTCAGGCATACCAGATAGCGCAGACGATTTTCCGTTTGTACTTCTTCGGCAAACTGTTTGATGACTTCCGGGTCCTGAATATCACGGCGCTGAGCGGTTACCGACATTAGCAAGTGCTGGCGAACCAGCCAGGCCACCAGTTGCGTTTCGCGCGAGTTCAGCCCGTGGAGTTCAGCAAAATTTACCACGTCTTGTGCGCCGAGTATGGAGTGATCGCCGCCGCGTCCTTTGGCGATATCATGAAACAATGCGGCGATGAAAATCAGCTCCGGCGATGGCAGGCGTGGCCAGACATCCACACACAACGGGTGGCGAGGGCGCGTCTCTTCACTGGCAAAACTTTCCAGTTTCAGCATCACGCGAATGGTGTGTTCATCTACTGTGTAAGCGTGGAACAAGTCAAACTGCATCTGCCCGACGATATGCGACCACTGCGGCATATAGGCACCGAGCACGCTATGACGATGCATTGGCAAAAGTCCGCGACGCACTGCGCCAGGGTGTCGAAGAATGCTTAAAAACAGTTTTCGCGCTTCCGGAATATTACACAGCGGTTGTTGCAGATGGCGACGGGCATGGCGCAACTGACGCAGCGTGGTGGAGTAAATACCAGTGATCGCGCTATTGCGCACCATGGTATAAAACATGCGCAAGATGGCTTCCGGCTGGCGCATAAACAGCGTTTCATCGCGTAGGTCGATCAGCGTACCACGTAGCTGAAATTCATCGTCAATCGGACGTGGTTTTTCATCTGCGGGGAGGGCGAGGATGGCTTCATCGAACAGTTGCAGCAGCATCTGGTTGAGTTCGCTGACGCGACGCGTGACGCGGAAATAATCCTTCATCATTCGTTCGACCGGTTCGTTACCTTCGCCACTGTAATTCAGACGCTGGGCGACGCTTAACTGGCGATCAAACAGCAGTCGGTTATCGTAACGGCTAACGACCAGATGCAGGGCAAAGCGAATGCGCCACAATATATGCAGACACTCGTTTAATTCCGCCCGCTCCGCAGACGTTAAGAAGCCAAACCCCACCATTTCATCCAGCGATGTAGCACCGAAATGTCGGCGGGCGACCCATTGCAGGGTGTGGATATCACGCAAGCCGCCGGGGCTGCTTTTGATATCTGGTTCGAGGTTGTAACTGGTGCCGTGATAACGCTGGTGGCGCTGGTTTTGCTCCTCAACTTTCGCCGCGTAGAACTTGTCAGAAGGCCAGAATCCTTCGCTGAAAATATGCTTTTGCAGTTCGAGAAATAGCGCCACATCGCCAATCAACAGACGTGATTCAATTAAATTGGTGGCGACGGTTAAATCCGATAACCCTTCCAACATACACTCTTCAAGGGTGCGCACGCTATGACCGACTTCCAGCTTCACATCCCAGAGCAGCGTTAACAGTTCGCCCACTTTTTGCGCCTGATCGTCCGGGAGTTTTTTACGACTTAAGATCAGTAAATCGATATCTGAAAGCGGATGTAACTCGCCGCGACCATAGCCACCGACGGCAACCAGCGCCAGATCGGCAATCTGGCTGAAACCCGCTTCTATCCATAAACGTTGCAGGAGCTGGTCGATAAACTCAGTGCGCGCCTCAATCAATTGTTCCGCAGAAATCCCGCTGTCAAAGGCATCGCCCAGCCAACGCTGGAAAGTGTCGATATGGGCTTTTATTCCACAGACGGTTAATTCATCACGGGGCCAGACGCCAGGGTTTTGCGGTTGACCGGGAAGGGTGGGGAGAGCGGTGTTTGCGTACTGTTCTGGAAGGGTATTCATTGTGCGCCACCCATAAGATTAAATTATCGCATTAAAAAAGCCGGCATTCGCCGGCTTCAGATTGTTGACAAAGTACGCTTTGTTCATGCCGGATGCGGCGTGAACGCCTTATCCTGCCTACAACTTCTTGCAAATGGAGAAGGTAGGACGCATCAGGCAATTTTGCGTTTGTCTTCCTCTTATTCGTCGTGCGAGATTATCGCCGGGATGGTGTCATCCTTGCGTAGCGTCAGAATTTCGCAGCCGTTATCGGTCACTACAATAGTATGCTCGTATTGTGCAGACAAGCTGCGATCTTTGGTTTTTACCGTCCAGCCATCTTTCATGGTGCGGATCTCTTTTTTACCCGCGTTGACCATTGGCTCGATGGTGAAGGTCATCCCCGGTTTCAGCACGACGTTGGTTTCTGGGGAGTCATAGTGCAGCACTTGCGGCTCTTCATGGAAGCCGCGACCAATGCCGTGCCCGCAATATTCACGAACGACGGAGAAGCCTTCTGCTTCGACAAATTTTTGAATTGCCGCGCCGATTTCACGCAGATTAATGCCCGGTTTTACCATACGCAGCGCCAGATACAGGCTCTCTTGCGTAATGCGACACAGGCGTTCGCCCATGATGGTCGGTTTACCGACGATAAACATTTTTGAGGTGTCGCCGTGGAAACCATCTTTGATTACGGTGACGTCAATGTTAACGATGTCGCCGTCTTTCAGCAGTTTGGCGTCGTCCGGGATACCGTGGCACACCACTTCATTAATAGAAATGCAAACGGATTTCGGATAACCGTGATAGCCGAGGCAGGCAGAAACTGCGTGTTGCTGATTAACAATATAATCATTACAGATGCGATCCAGTTCGCCGGTGCTGACGCCCGGTTTAACATACGGTTCGATCATTTCCAGCACTTCGGCAGCCAGGCGGCCAGCGACGCGCATTTTTTCGATATCTTCAGGGGTCTTGATTGAGATAGCCATTAATTCTGTCCATCAGCGTCGGTGATACCGACAATATATATTTAAGTGCTGTCAATGGTATCACACCCTGCCAAATTGAGAATCATTCTGAACTTCGCGAAACGTGCCACCGAGGGTTTCCTGTAATAGAAAATTCATCGTGTGATGTTGTACACCGCACCAACAATTATTGGAGTCCACGGCGTATTTGTGGTATAAAGCGCGCCGGACTTCCGATCCATTTCGTATACACAGACTGGACGGAAGCGACAATCTCACTTTGTGTAACAACACACACGTATCGGCACATATTCCGGGGTGCCCTTTGGGGTCGGTAATATGGGATACGTGGAGGCATAACCCCAACTTTTATATAGAGGTTTTAATCATGGCAACTGTTTCCATGCGCGACATGCTCAAGGCTGGTGTTCACTTCGGTCACCAGACCCGTTACTGGAACCCGAAAATGAAGCCGTTCATTTTCGGTGCGCGTAACAAAGTTCACATCATCAACCTTGAGAAAACTGTACCGATGTTCAACGAAGCTCTGGCTGAACTGAACAAGATTGCTTCTCGCAAAGGTAAAATCCTTTTCGTTGGTACTAAACGCGCTGCAAGCGAAGCGGTGAAAGACGCTGCTCTGAGCTGCGACCAGTTCTTCGTGAACCATCGCTGGCTGGGCGGTATGCTGACTAACTGGAAAACCGTTCGTCAGTCCATCAAACGTCTGAAAGATCTGGAAACTCAGTCTCAGGACGGTACTTTCGACAAGCTGACCAAGAAAGAAGCGCTGATGCGCACTCGTGAGCTGGAGAAACTGGAAAACAGCCTGGGCGGTATCAAAGACATGGGCGGTCTGCCGGACGCTCTGTTTGTAATCGATGCTGACCACGAACACATTGCTATCAAAGAAGCAAACAACCTGGGTATTCCGGTATTTGCTATCGTTGATACCAACTCTGATCCGGACGGTGTTGACTTCGTTATCCCGGGTAACGACGACGCAATCCGTGCTGTAACCCTGTACCTGGGCGCTGTTGCTGCAACCGTTCGTGAAGGCCGTTCTCAGGATCTGGCTTCCCAGGCGGAAGAAAGCTTCGTAGAAGCTGAGTAATAAGGCTTGATAACTCCCCCGAAATAGTTCGAGTTGCAGGAAGGCGGCAAGCTCGAGAATCCCAGAGAGCTTACTTAAGTAAGTGACCTGAGTGAGCGAGCGAAGACAACGCGCCTGCAGCTTGAAATATGAAGGGGAGAGCCCTTATAGACCAGGTAGTACACGTTTGGTTAGGGGGCCTGCATATGGCCCCCTTTTTCACTTTTATATCTGTGCGGTTTAATTCCGGGCAGATCACATCTCCGAGGATTTTAGAATGGCTGAAATTACCGCATCCCTGGTAAAAGAGCTGCGTGAGCGTACTGGCGCAGGCATGATGGATTGCAAAAAAGCACTGACTGAAGCTAACGGCGACATCGAGCTGGCAATCGAAAACATGCGTAAGTCTGGTGCGATCAAAGCAGCGAAAAAAGCAGGCAACGTTGCTGCTGACGGCGTGATCAAAACCAAAATCGACGGCAACTACGGCATCATTCTGGAAGTTAACTGCCAGACTGACTTCGTGGCAAAAGATGCTGGTTTCCAGGCGTTCGCAGACAAAGTTCTGGACGCAGCGGTTGCTGGCAAAATCACTGACGTTGAAGTTCTGAAAGCACAGTTCGAAGAAGAACGTGTTGCGCTGGTAGCGAAAATCGGTGAAAACATCAACATTCGCCGTGTTGCTGCGCTGGAAGGCGACGTTCTGGGTTCTTATCAGCACGGCGCGCGTATCGGCGTTCTGGTTGCTGCTAAAGGCGCTGACGAAGAGCTGGTTAAACACATCGCTATGCATGTTGCTGCAAGCAAACCAGAATTCATCAAACCGGAAGACGTATCCGCTGAAGTGGTAGAGAAAGAATACCAGGTACAGTTGGACATCGCGATGCAGTCTGGTAAGCCGAAAGAAATCGCAGAGAAAATGGTTGAAGGCCGCATGAAGAAATTCACCGGCGAAGTTTCTCTGACCGGTCAGCCGTTCGTTATGGAACCGGCAAAAACTGTTGGTCAACTGCTGAAAGAGCATAACGCTGAAGTGACTGGCTTCATCCGCTTCGAAGTGGGTGAAGGCATCGAGAAAGTTGAGACTGACTTTGCAGCAGAAGTTGCTGCGATGTCCAAGCAGTCTTAATTATCGAAAAGGAGCCGCCTGAGGGCGGCTTCTTTTTGCGCCCATCTTGTAAATTCAGCTAACCCTTATGGGGCTGCGCTGAAAAGCGACGTACAATGTCGCCAGTATTAATTCATTTCAATCGTTGACAGTCTCAGGAAAGAAACATGGCTACCAATGCAAAACCCGTCTATAAACGCATTCTGCTTAAGTTAAGTGGCGAAGCTCTGCAGGGCACTGAAGGCTTCGGTATTGATGCAAGCATACTGGATCGCATGGCTCAGGAAATCAAAGAACTGGTTGAACTGGGTATTCAGGTTGGTGTGGTGATTGGTGGGGGTAACCTGTTCCGTGGTGCTGGTCTGGCGAAAGCGGGTATGAACCGCGTTGTGGGCGACCACATGGGCATGCTGGCGACCGTGATGAACGGCCTGGCAATGCGTGATGCACTGCACCGCGCCTATGTGAACGCTCGTCTGATGTCCGCTATTCCATTGAATGGCGTGTGTGACAGCTACAGTTGGGCCGAAGCTATCAGCCTGTTGCGTAATAACCGTGTGGTGATCCTCTCTGCCGGTACTGGTAACCCATTCTTCACCACTGACTCTGCAGCTTGCCTGCGTGGTATCGAAATTGAAGCCGATGTGGTGCTGAAAGCAACCAAAGTTGACGGTGTGTTTACCGCTGACCCGGCGCAAGATCCAACTGCAACTATGTACGAGCAGTTGACCTACAGTGAAGTGCTGGAGAAAGAACTGAAAGTGATGGACCTGGCTGCCTTTACGCTGGCTCGTGACCACAAATTACCGATTCGTGTTTTCAACATGAACAAACCGGGTGCGCTGCGCCGTGTGGTAATGGGTGAAAAAGAAGGGACTTTGATTACGGAATAATTCCCGTAATGGATAAATAAGGGTAAGATTCCGCATAAGTATCGCGGGGGCGTAAGTCTGATTATAAGGCGTTATTGTTTCAGGCAGTTTGGTCACGGCCAGCGCGCAACAACCGGAGCGTACAAAAGTACGTGAGGATTGCGAGCACAGCCCTGGGTCAAAATGGCAAATAAAATAGTCTAATAATCCAGACGATTACCCGTAATATGTTTAATCAGGGCTATACTTAGCACACTTCCACTGTGTGTGACTGTCTGGTCTGACTGAGACAAGTTTTCAAGGATTCGTAACGTGATTAGCGATATCAGAAAAGATGCTGAAGTACGCATGGACAAATGCGTAGAAGCGTTCAAAACCCAAATCAGCAAAATACGCACGGGTCGTGCTTCTCCCAGCCTGCTGGATGGCATTGTCGTGGAATATTACGGCACGCCGACGCCGCTGCGTCAACTGGCAAGCGTAACGGTAGAAGATTCCCGTACACTGAAAATCAACGTGTTTGACCGTTCAATGTCTCCGGCCGTTGAAAAAGCGATTATGGCGTCCGACCTCGGCCTGAACCCGAACTCTGCGGGTAGCGACATTCGTGTTCCACTGCCTCCGCTGACGGAAGAACGTCGTAAAGATCTGACCAAAATCGTTCGTGGTGAAGCAGAACAAGCACGTGTTGCGGTGCGTAACGTGCGCCGTGACGCGAACGACAAAGTGAAAGCACTGTTGAAAGAAAAAGAGATCAGCGAAGATGATGATCGCCGTTCTCAAGACGATGTACAGAAACTGACTGACGCTGCAATCAAGAAAATTGAAGCGGCGCTGGCAGACAAAGAAGCAGAACTGATGCAGTTCTGATTTCTTGAACGACAAAAACGCCGCTCAGTAGATCCTTGCGGATCGGCTGGCGGCGTTTTGCTTTTTATTCTGTCTCAACTCTGGATGTTTCATGAAGCAACTCACCATTCTGGGCTCGACCGGCTCGATTGGTTGCAGCACGCTGGACGTGGTGCGCCATAATCCCGAACACTTCCGCGTAGTTGCGCTGGTGGCAGGAAAAAATGTCACTCGTATGGTAGAACAGTGCCTGGAATTCTCTCCCCGCTATGCTGTTATGGACGATGAAGCGAGTGCGAAACTTCTTAAAACGACACTACAACAACAAGGTAGCCGCACCGAAGTCTTAAGTGGCCAGCAGGCTGCTTGCGATATGGCGGCGCTTGACGATGTTGATCAGGTGATGGCTGCGATTGTCGGTGCCGCAGGCCTGCTACCTACGCTTGCCGCGATCCGCGCGGGTAAAACCATACTGCTGGCAAACAAAGAATCACTGGTCACCTGTGGACGTCTGTTCATGGACGCCGTAAAGCAGAGCAAAGCGCAGTTATTACCCGTCGATAGCGAACACAACGCCATTTTTCAGAGTTTACCGCAACCTATTCAGCACAATCTGGGATACGCTGACCTTGAGCAAAATGGCGTGGTGTCCATTTTACTTACCGGGTCTGGTGGCCCTTTCCGTGAGACGCCATTGCGTGATTTGGCAACAATGACGCCAGATCAAGCTTGTCGTCATCCGAACTGGTCGATGGGACGTAAAATTTCCGTCGATTCGGCCACCATGATGAACAAAGGTCTGGAATACATTGAAGCGCGCTGGTTGTTTAACGCCAGCGCCAGCCAGATGGAAGTGCTGATTCATCCGCAGTCAGTGATTCACTCAATGGTGCGTTATCAGGACGGCAGTGTTCTGGCGCAGTTGGGTGAACCCGACATGCGAACGCCAATTGCCCACACCATGGCATGGCCGAATCGCGTGAACTCTGGCGTGAAGCCGCTCGATTTTTGCAAACTGAGTGCGTTGACATTTTCCGCACCGGATTATGAACGTTATCCATGTCTGAAACTGGCGATGGATGCGTTTGAACAAGGCCAGGCTGCGACGACGGCATTGAACGCCGCAAACGAAATTAGTGTTGCAGCCTTCCTTGCGCAACGGATTCGTTTTACGGATATCGCCGCGTTGAATTTATCCGTGCTGGAAAAAATGGATATGCGCGAACCACAATGCGTGGACGATGTGTTGTCTGTTGATGTCAATGCGCGCGAGGTCGCCAGAAAAGAGGTGATGCGTCTCGCAAGCTGAGGATAATCCGGCTACAGAGAGTCGTGCTATTTGTTAGCGTAGGGCTTCAGTGATATAGTCTGCGCCATCTGATCGTAAGTAGTTGGCTTTCTAAGGTCAGGTATGCCGTGGTTTGACACGGCTTTTTTTTGTATAGGCTTCAGTATTCCTGAGTACCGTAAACCCTTTCAGGGAATAAGAAACGCGTGATGTTGTCTGCTACTCAACCACTTAGCGAAAAATTGCCAGTTCATGGCTGTCGCCATGTCGCGATCATTATGGATGGCAACGGGCGCTGGGCAAAAAAGCAAGGGAAAATTCGCGCCTTCGGGCATAAAGCCGGGGCTAAATCGGTCCGTCGGGCGGTCTCTTTTGCGGCCAACAACGGTATTGAGGCGTTAACGCTGTATGCCTTTAGTAGTGAAAACTGGAACCGACCAGCGCAGGAAGTCAGTGCGTTAATGGAACTGTTTGTGTGGGCGCTTGATAGCGAAGTAAAAAGCCTGCATCGGCATAACGTGCGTCTGCGTATTATTGGCGATACCAGTCGCTTTAACTCGCGTTTGCAAGAACGTATTCGTAAATCTGAAGCGTTAACTGCCGGGAATACCGGTCTGACGTTGAATATTGCGGCGAACTACGGTGGACGTTGGGATATAGTCCAGGGCGTCAGGCAACTGGCTGAAAAGGTGCAGCAAGGAAATCTGCAACCGGATCAGATAGATGAAGAGATGCTAAACCAGCATGTCTGTATGCATGAACTGGCCCCTGTAGATTTAGTAATTAGGACTGGGGGAGAGCATCGCATTAGTAACTTTTTGCTTTGGCAAATTGCCTATGCCGAACTTTACTTTACAGATGTTCTCTGGCCCGATTTCGATGAACAAGACTTTGAAGGGGCGTTAAATGCCTTTGCTAATCGAGAGCGTCGTTTCGGCGGCACCGAGCCTGGTGATGAAACAGCCTGATGGGGGTCGCTTTTGCTGAAGTATCGCCTGATATCTGCTTTTGTTTTAATACCCGTAGTCATCGCGGCACTGTTTCTGTTGCCGCCGGTGGGGTTCGCTATTGTTACGCTGGTGGTCTGTATGCTGGCAGCGTGGGAATGGGGACAGCTTAGCGGTTTTACCACTCGCTCGCAGCGGGTATGGCTGGCGGTGCTGTGCGGGTTATTGCTGGCGCTGATGCTTTTTCTGTTGCCAGAATATCACCGAAATATCCATCAACCGCTGGTTGAAGTCTCGCTTTGGGCTTCGCTTGGCTGGTGGGTTGCTGCGTTGTTATTGGTGTTATTCTACCCCGGTTCTGCGGCAATCTGGCGAAACTCCAAAACATTGCGCATTATCTTTGGTGTATTAACCATTGTTCCCTTCTTTTGGGGCATGCTGGCGTTACGGACATGGCACTATGACGAGAATCATTACAGTGGCGCGATATGGCTGCTCTATGTCATGATCCTGGTCTGGGGAGCCGACTCTGGCGCATATATGTTTGGCAAATTGTTTGGCAAACATAAGTTGGCACCGAAGGTTTCTCCAGGCAAGACCTGGCAGGGCTTTATTGGCGGACTCGCGACCGCAGCGGTAATCTCATGGGGTTACGGCATGTGGGCGAATTTGAACGTTGCACCTATCACCTTACTCATTTGCTCTATTGTCGCGGCGTTAGCCTCAGTGTTAGGCGACTTGACCGAGAGCATGTTTAAGCGTGAAGCAGGAATTAAGGACAGCGGTCATTTAATTCCAGGACACGGCGGTATTTTGGATCGTATTGATAGCCTGACGGCTGCGGTGCCGGTCTTTGCTTGTCTGTTGTTGCTGGTATTCAGGACGCTTTGACGGAAGGTATTATGCTGAGTTTTCTCTGGGATTTGGCTTCGTTCATCGTTGCACTGGGTGTGCTTATCACCGTGCATGAATTTGGTCATTTCTGGGTTGCCCGGCGTTGTGGTGTCCGCGTTGAGCGATTCTCGATAGGCTTTGGTAAGGCGCTCTGGCGCCGGACTGATAAGTCAGGCACTGAATATGTCATCGCCCTGATTCCGTTGGGCGGTTATGTCAAAATGCTGGATGAGCGCGCAGAACCGGTTGTTCCGGAACTCCGCCACCAGGCCTTCAATAATAAATCTGTCGGCCAACGTGCGGCGATTATAGCCGCAGGTCCGGTTGCAAACTTCATTTTTGCTATCTTTGCCTACTGGCTGGTTTTTATCATTGGCGTGCCTGGTGTTCGTCCGGTGATTGGCGAAATATTGCCCAACTCGATAGCTGCGCAAGCACAAATTGCACCAGGTACGGAACTAAAAGCCGTTGATGGTATCGAAACGCCTGATTGGGATGCTGTGCGTTTGCAGTTGGTCGATAAAATTGGCGATGAAAGTACCACCGTTACCGTAGCACCATTCGGCAGCGACCAGCGACGCGATGTAAGGCTCGATTTACGTCACTGGGCGTTTGAGCCTGATAAAGAAGATCCTGTATCTTCTTTGGGGATTCGTCCCCGTGGGCCGCAAATTGAACCTGTACTGGAAAATGTGCAGCCAAACTCAGCGGCAAGCAAGGCGGGTTTGCAAGCAGGCGACAGGATCGTTAAAGTCGATGGTCAGCCATTAACGCAATGGGTGGCGTTTGTGATGCTTGTCCGGGATAACCCGGGTAAAGCCTTAGCGTTGGAAATTGAAAGGCAGGGGAGTCCCTTGTCTTTAACATTAGTCCCGGAGAGCAAACCGGGTAATGGCAAGGCGATTGGCTTTGTCGGTATTGAGCCGAAAGTCATTCCTTTGCCAGATGAGTATAAAGTTGTACGCCAGTATGGGCCGTTCAACGCCATCGTCGAAGCCACGGACAAAACGTGGCAGTTGATGAAGCTGACGGTCAGTATGCTGGGAAAATTGATCACCGGTGATGTGAAACTGAACAACCTCAGTGGGCCGATCTCTATCGCCAAGGGGGCTGGGATGACAGCGGAACTCGGGGTTGTTTATTATCTGCCGTTTCTTGCGCTTATTAGCGTGAACTTAGGGATAATTAACCTGTTTCCGTTGCCCGTACTTGACGGGGGGCATCTGCTGTTCCTTGCGATCGAAAAGATCAAGGGCGGACCGGTATCCGAGCGGGTTCAAGACTTTTGTTATCGCATTGGCTCGATTCTGCTGGTGTTGTTAATGGGGCTTGCACTTTTCAATGATTTCTCTCGGTTATGAGAGTTAGTTAGGAAGAACGCATAATAACGATGGCGATGAAAAAGTTGCTCATAGCGTCGCTGCTGTTTAGCAGCGCCACCGTATACGGTGCTGAAGGGTTCGTAGTGAAAGACATTCATTTCGAAGGCCTTCAGCGTGTCGCCGTTGGTGCGGCCCTCCTCAGTATGCCGGTGCGCACAGGCGACACGGTTAATGATGAAGATATCAGTAATACCATTCGCGCTCTGTTTGCTACCGGCAACTTTGAGGATGTTCGCGTCCTTCGTGATGGTGATACCCTTCTGGTTCAGGTAAAAGAACGTCCGACCATTGCCAGCATCACTTTCTCCGGTAACAAATCGGTGAAAGATGACATGCTGAAGCAAAACCTCGAGGCTTCTGGCGTGCGTGTGGGCGAATCTCTTGATCGCACCACCATTGCTGATATCGAAAAAGGTCTGGAAGACTTCTACTACAGCGTCGGTAAATACAGCGCCAGCGTAAAAGCTGTCGTGACACCACTGCCGCGTAACCGTGTTGACCTTAAACTGGTGTTCCAGGAAGGTGTGTCAGCAGAAATCCAGCAAATCAACATTGTTGGTAACCATGCTTTCACCACCGACGAACTGATCTCTCATTTCCAACTGCGTGACGAAGTGCCGTGGTGGAACGTGGTAGGTGATCGTAAATACCAGAAACAGAAACTGGCGGGCGATCTTGAAACCCTGCGCAGTTACTATCTGGATCGCGGTTATGCTCGTTTCAACATTGACTCGACTCAGGTCAGTCTGACGCCGGATAAGAAAGGTATCTACGTCACGGTGAACATCACCGAAGGCGATCAGTATAAGCTCTCTGGTGTTGAAGTGAGCGGCAATCTTGCCGGCCACTCCGCTGAAATTGAGCAACTGACGAAAATCGAGCCGGGTGAGCTGTATAACGGCACCAAAGTGACCAAAATGGAAGATGATATTAAAAAGCTTCTCGGTCGCTATGGTTATGCCTATCCGCGCGTACAGTCGATGCCTGAAATTAACGATGCCGACAAAACCGTTAAATTACGTGTGAATGTCGATGCGGGTAACCGTTTCTACGTGCGTAAGATCCGTTTTGAAGGTAACGACACATCGAAAGATGCCGTCCTGCGCCGTGAAATGCGCCAGATGGAAGGTGCCTGGTTAGGCAGCGATCTGGTTGATCAGGGTAAAGAACGTCTGAATCGTCTGGGCTTCTTTGAAACGGTTGATACCGATACCCAACGTGTTCCGGGTAGTCCGGACCAGGTTGATGTGGTTTACAAGGTCAAAGAACGTAACACCGGTAGCTTCAACTTCGGTATTGGTTACGGTACAGAAAGTGGCGTGAGCTTCCAGGCGGGCGTACAGCAGGATAACTGGTTAGGTACGGGTTATGCTGTTGGTATTAACGGTACTAAAAACGATTACCAGACCTATGCTGAACTGTCCGTTACCAACCCATACTTCACTGTAGATGGCGTAAGCCTTGGTGGTCGTGTCTTCTATAATGACTTCCAGGCAGATGATGCCGACCTGTCCGACTATACCAACAAGAGTTATGGTACAGACGTGACGTTAGGCTTCCCGGTTAACGAATACAACTCGCTGCGTGCAGGTCTGGGTTATGTACATAACTCCTTGTCTAACATGCAGCCGCAGGTCGCGATGTGGCGTTATCTCTACTCTATGGGTGAACATCCGAGCACCTCTGATCAAGATAACAGCTTCAAAACGGACGACTTCACGTTCAACTATGGCTGGACCTATAACAAGCTCGACCGTGGTTACTTCCCGACGGATGGTTCGCGTGTCAACCTGACGGGTAAAGTGACCATTCCGGGATCGGATAACGAATACTACAAAGTGACGTTAGACACGGCGACCTATGTGCCGATCGACGACGATCACAAATGGGTTGTGCTGGGCCGTACTCGTTGGGGTTACGGTGATGGCTTAGGCGGCAAAGAGATGCCGTTCTATGAAAACTTCTATGCCGGTGGTTCCAGCACCGTGCGTGGCTTCCAGTCCAACACCATTGGTCCGAAAGCGGTTTACTTCCCGCATCAGGCCAGTAATTATGATCCGGACTACGACTACGAATGTGCGACTCAGGACGGCGCAAAAGATCTGTGTAAATCGGATGATGCTGTAGGCGGTAACGCCATGGCGGTTGCCAGCCTCGAACTCATCACCCCGACACCGTTCATTAGCGACAAGTATGCTAACTCAGTCCGCACTTCCTTCTTCTGGGATATGGGTACTGTTTGGGATACAAACTGGGATTCCAGCCAATATTCTGGATATCCGGACTATAGTGATCCAAGCAATATCCGTATGTCTGCGGGTATCGCATTACAATGGATGTCCCCATTGGGGCCGTTGGTGTTCTCCTACGCCCAGCCGTTCAAAAAGTACGATGGAGACAAAGCAGAACAGTTCCAGTTTAACATTGGTAAAACCTGGTAAGTGTTCTCCACAAAGGAATGTAGTGGTAGTGTAGCGATGACTTTTGGCGATCTTTATAAGATCGCCGGGCCACGCAAAGAACTGCACCTTCCGGTGCAAATGGGATGGTAAGGAGTTTATTGTGAAAAAGTGGTTATTAGCTGCAGGTCTCGGTTTAGCACTGGCAACTTCTGCTCAGGCGGCTGACAAAATTGCAATCGTCAATATGGGTAGCCTGTTCCAGCAGGTAGCACAGAAAACCGGTGTTTCTAACACGCTGGAAAATGAGTTCAAAGGCCGTGCCAGCGAACTGCAGCGTATGGAAACCGATCTGCAGGCTAAAATGAAAAAGCTGCAGTCCATGAAAGCCGGTAGCGATCGTACTAAGCTGGAAAAAGACGTGATGGCTCAGCGCCAGACTTTTGCTCAGAAAGCGCAGGCTTTTGAACAAGATCGCGCACGTCGTTCCAACGAAGAACGCGGCAAACTGGTTACTCGTATCCAGACTGCTGTGAAATCCGTTGCCAGCAGCCAGAGCATCGATCTGGTTGTTGATGCAAACGCCGTTGCTTACAACAGCAGCGATGTAAAAGACATCACTGCCGACGTACTGAAACAGGTTAAATAAGTAATGCCTTCAATTCGACTGGCTGATTTAGCGCAGCAGTTGGATGCAGAACTACACGGTGATGGCGATATCGTCATCACCGGCGTTGCGTCCATGCAATCTGCACAAACAGGTCATATTACGTTCATGGTTAATCCTAAATACCGTGAACATTTAGGCTTGTGCCAGGCGTCCGCGGTTGTGATGACCCAGGACGATCTTCCTTTCGCGAAAAGTGCCGCACTGGTAGTGAAGAATCCCTACCTGACTTACGCGCGCATGGCGCAAATTTTAGATACCACGCCGCAGCCCGCGCAGAACATTGCACCAAGTGCGGTGATTGATGCAACGGCGAAGCTGGGTAACAACGTCTCAATTGGCGCTAACGCGGTCATTGAGTCCGGCGTTGAGCTGGGTGATAACGTGATTATCGGTGCCGGTTGCTTCGTTGGTAAAAACAGCAAAATCGGCGCAGGTTCGCGCCTTTGGGCGAACGTAACCATTTACCATGAGATCCAGATCGGTCAGAATTGCCTGATCCAATCCGGAACTGTGATCGGTGCAGACGGCTTTGGCTATGCCAACGATCGTGGTAACTGGGTGAAGATCCCACAGATTGGTCGCGTGATTATTGGCGATCGCGTGGAGATTGGTGCCTGTACTACCATCGATCGCGGCGCGCTGGATGACACGGTGATCGGCAATGGCGTGATCATTGATAATCAGTGTCAGATTGCACATAACGTCGTGATTGGCGACAATACGGCGGTTGCCGGTGGCGTCATTATGGCGGGCAGCCTGAAAATTGGTCGTTACTGCATGATCGGCGGTGCCAGCGTAATCAACGGGCATATGGAAATATGCGATAAAGTGACGGTTACGGGCATGGGTATGGTGATGCGTCCTATTACTGAACCTGGCGTCTATTCCTCAGGCATTCCGCTGCAACCCAACAAAGTCTGGCGCAAAACCGCTGCACTGGTGATGAACATTGATGATATGAGCAAGCGTCTGAAATCGCTTGAGCGCAAGGTTAATCAGCAAGACTAACGTTCCATCTATTGTTCGCCAAACTTTACGGCCTGTCTCATTCTTACGATTGCGGCAGGCCGTGTTATTATTATCGTTTCTTATATTTTGACAGGAAGAGTATCTTGACTACTAACACTCATACTCTGCAGATTGAAGAGATTTTAGAACTTCTACCGCACCGTTTCCCATTCTTACTGGTGGATCGCGTGCTGGATTTTGAAGAAGGTCGTTTTCTGCGCGCAGTTAAAAATGTCTCTGTCAATGAGCCATTCTTCCAGGGCCATTTCCCTGGAAAACCGATTTTCCCGGGAGTGCTGATTCTGGAAGCTATGGCACAGGCAACAGGTATTCTGGCGTTTAAAAGCGTAGGAAAACTGGAACCGGGTGAACTTTACTACTTCGCCGGTATTGATGAAGCGCGCTTCAAGCGCCCGGTTGTACCAGGCGATCAAATGATCATGGAAGTCACTTTCGAAAAAACGCGCCGTGGCCTGACCCGTTTTAAAGGGGTTGCTCTGGTCGACGGTAAGGTAGTTTGCGAAGCAACGATGATGTGTGCTCGTAGCCGGGAGGCCTGATACGTGATTGATAAATCCGCCTTTGTGCATCCAACCGCCATTGTGGAAGAGGGCGCGTCGATTGGTGCCAACGCTCACATTGGTCCTTTTTGTATCGTTGGACCCCATGTCGAAATTGGTGAGAATACCGTACTGAAATCTCACGTTGTCGTGAATGGTCATACTAAAATTGGCCGCGACAATGAGATTTATCAGTTCGCCTCCATCGGTGAAGTTAACCAGGATCTGAAATATGCTGGCGAACCGACCCGTGTGGAGATTGGCGATCGTAACCGCATTCGCGAAAGCGTCACCATTCATCGTGGCACAGTCCAGGGCGGTGGATTGACGAAGGTGGGCAGCGACAACTTACTGATGATCAATGCGCACATTGCGCACGATTGTACGGTAGGTAACCGCTGCATTCTCGCCAACAACGCAACGCTGGCGGGGCACGTATCGGTAGACGACTTTGCGATCATCGGCGGCATGACCGCAGTCCATCAGTTCTGCATCATTGGTGCGCATGTGATGGTTGGCGGTTGCTCCGGTGTGGCACAGGACGTCCCTCCTTATGTCATTGCGCAGGGTAACCACGCAACGCCGTTCGGTGTCAATATCGAAGGGCTGAAGCGCCGCGGATTCAGCCGTGAGGCGATTACCGCTATCCGCAATGCGTACAAGCTGATTTATCGCAGCGGTAAAACGCTTGATGAAGTGAAACCGGAAATTGCTGAACTGGCGGAAACGCATCCGGAAGTGAAAGCCTTTGCCGATTTCTTTGCTCGCTCAACGCGCGGTCTGATTCGTTAATGGCTGAACAGCGTCCATTAACGATTGCCCTGGTCGCCGGAGAAACCTCCGGCGATATCCTGGGGGCCGGTTTAATCCGCGCTCTGAAAGAACGTGTGCCCAACGCCCGCTTTGTCGGTGTTGCCGGGCCACGGATGCAGGCTGAAGGCTGCGAAGCCTGGTACGAAATGGAAGAACTGGCGGTGATGGGCATTGTTGAAGTGCTTGGTCGTCTGCGTCGCTTACTGCATATTCGTGCCGATCTGACAAAGCGTTTTGGCGAACTGAAGCCAGATGTTTTTGTTGGCATTGATGCGCCTGACTTCAATATTACCCTCGAAGGTAACCTCAAAAAGCAGGGTATCAAAACCATTCATTATGTCAGTCCGTCCGTGTGGGCGTGGCGACAGAAACGCGTTTTCAAAATAGGCAGAGCCACTGATTTAGTCCTCGCATTTCTGCCTTTCGAAAAAGCGTTTTACGACAAATACAACGTGCCGTGCCGTTTTATCGGCCACACAATGGCTGATGCCATGCCGTTAGATCCAGATAAAAATGCCGCACGAGATGTGTTGGGGATCCCTCACGATGCCCACTGCCTGGCGTTGCTGCCGGGGAGCCGTGGCGCGGAAGTCGAAATGCTTAGTGCCGATTTCCTGAAAACGGCCCAGCTTTTGCGCCAGACATATCCGGATCTTGAGATTGTGGTGCCGCTGGTGAATGCCAAACGCCGCGAGCAGTTTGAACGCATCAAAGCTGAAGTCGCGCCAGACCTGTCGGTTCATTTGCTGGATGGGATGGGCCGTGAGGCGATGGTCGCCAGCGATGCGGCGCTACTGGCGTCGGGCACGGCAGCACTGGAGTGTATGCTGGCGAAATGCCCGATGGTGGTGGGCTATCGTATGAAGCCTTTCACCTTCTGGCTGGCGAAGCGGCTGGTGAAAACTGATTATGTCTCACTGCCAAATTTGCTGGCGGGCAGAGAGTTAGTCAAAGAGTTATTGCAGGAAGAGTGTGAGCCGCAAAAACTGGCTGCGGCGCTGTTACCGCTGTTGGCGAATGGTAAAACCAGCCATGCGATGCACGACACTTTCCGCGAGCTGCATCAGCAGATCCGCTGCAATGCCGATGAGCAGGCGGCGCAGGCCGTTCTGGAGTTAGCACAATGATCGAATTTGTTTATCCGCATACGCAGCTTGTTGCAGGTGTGGATGAAGTTGGGCGCGGGCCGTTGGTCGGTGCGGTCGTTACCGCTGCCGTGATCCTCGATCCGGCGCGCCCGATTGTCGGGTTGAATGATTCCAAAAAGCTGAGTGAAAAACGCCGTCTGGCGCTCTGTGAAGAGATCAAAGAGAAGGCGTTAAGCTGGAGTCTGGGTCGCGCGGAACCTCATGAAATCGACGAACTGAATATTTTACACGCAACCATGCTGGCGATGCAGCGTGCCGTAGCGGGGCTGCATATTGCGCCGGAATATGTGTTGATTGATGGTAACCGCTGCCCGAAATTACCGATGCCATCGATGGCGGTTGTTAAAGGCGACAGTCGCGTGCCGGAAATCAGTGCGGCGTCTATCCTGGCGAAAGTGACACGCGATGCTGAAATGGCGGAGCTGGACATCATTTACCCACAATATGGATTTGCCCAACACAAAGGGTATCCAACGGCTTTTCATCTGGAAAAACTGGCTGAACACGGTGCGACCGAACACCATCGGCGCAGCTTTGGCCCTGTCAAACGCGCACTGGGACTTGCGTCCTGATTCTTGTGTCGAGATTAAGTAAACCGGAATCTGAAGATGTCTGAACCACGTTTCGTTCACCTACGGGTGCACAGCGACTACTCGATGATCGATGGTCTGGCAAAAACCGCACCGCTGGTAAAAAAGGCGGCGGCGTTGGGGATGCCGGCACTGGCGATCACTGATTTCACCAACCTTTGCGGTCTGGTGAAGTTCTACGGAGCGGGACATGGCGCAGGGATTAAGCCTATCGTCGGGGCGGATTTTAATGTCCAGTGCGACCTGCTGGGTGATGAGTTAACCCACCTGACGGTGCTGGCGGCGAACAATACCGGCTATCAGAATCTGACGTTGCTGATCTCAAAAGCGTATCAGCGCGGGTATGGTGCCGCCGGGCCGATCATCGATCGCGACTGGCTTATCGAATTAAACGAAGGGTTGATCCTCCTCTCCGGCGGACGCATGGGCGACGTCGGGCGCAGCCTTTTGCGTGGTAACAGCGCACTGGTAGATGAGTGTGTCGCGTTTTATGAAGAGCACTTCCCGGATCGCTATTTTCTCGAATTGATTCGCACCGGCAGGCCGGATGAAGAAAGCTATTTGCACGCGGCGGTGGAACTGGCGGAAAGGCGCGGTTTGCCTGTTGTGGCAACCAACGACGTGCGCTTTATTGACAGCAGTGATTTCGACGCGCACGAAATCCGCGTCGCGATCCACGACGGCTTTACCCTCGACGATCCCAAACGTCCGCGTAACTATTCGCCGCAGCAATATATGCGTAGCGAAGAGGAGATGTGCGAGCTGTTTGCCGACATCCCGGAAGCTCTTGCTAACACCGTGGAGATTGCCAAACGTTGTAACGTGACCGTGCGTCTTGGTGAATACTTCCTGCCGCAGTTCCCGACCGGGGACATGAGCACCGAAGATTATCTGGTTAAGCGAGCAAAAGAAGGTCTGGAAGAGCGTCTGGCATTTTTATTCCCTGACGAAGAAGAACGTCTTAAGCGCCGCCCGGAATATGACGAGCGTCTGGATACTGAACTCCAGGTTATCAACCAGATGGGCTTCCCAGGCTACTTTCTCATCGTTATGGAATTTATCCAGTGGTCGAAGGATAACGGTGTACCGGTAGGGCCTGGCCGTGGTTCCGGTGCGGGGTCACTGGTGGCCTACGCGCTGAAAATCACTGACCTCGATCCGCTAGAATTCGACCTGCTGTTCGAACGTTTCCTTAACCCGGAACGTGTCTCCATGCCTGACTTCGACGTTGACTTCTGTATGGAGAAACGCGACCAGGTTATCGAACATGTGGCGGACATGTACGGTCGCGATGCGGTATCGCAGATCATCACCTTCGGTACGATGGCGGCAAAAGCGGTGATCCGCGACGTAGGTCGCGTGCTGGGGCATCCGTATGGTTTTGTCGATCGTATCTCGAAACTGATCCCGACAGATCCGGGGATGACGCTGGCGAAAGCGTTTGAAGCCGAGCCGCAGTTGCCAGAAATTTACGAAGCGGATGAAGAAGTTAAGGCGCTGATCGACATGGCGCGTAAACTGGAAGGGGTTACCCGTAACGCGGGTAAACACGCCGGTGGGGTGGTTATCGCGCCGACCAAAATTACCGATTTTGCGCCGCTTTATTGCGATGAAGAAGGCAAACATCCGGTCACTCAGTTTGATAAAAGCGACGTTGAATACGCCGGACTGGTGAAGTTCGACTTCCTCGGCCTGCGTACTCTCACCATCATCAACTGGGCGCTGGAGATGATCAACAAGCGGCGGGCGAAAAATGGCGAGCCGCCGCTGGATATCGCCGCGATCCCGCTGGATGACAAGAAAAGTTTCGACATGCTGCAACGCTCGGAAACCACAGCGGTATTCCAGCTTGAATCGCGCGGCATGAAAGATTTGATCAAGCGTCTACAACCTGACTGCTTCGAAGATATGATCGCACTGGTGGCGCTGTTCCGCCCAGGTCCGTTGCAATCAGGGATGGTGGATAACTTTATCGACCGTAAACATGGTCGCGAGGAGATCTCCTACCCAGACGTGCAGTGGCAGCATGAAAGCCTGAAACCGGTTCTGGAGCCAACTTACGGTATTATCCTGTATCAGGAACAGGTAATGCAGATTGCCCAGGTACTTTCTGGCTATACCCTCGGCGGCGCGGATATGCTGCGTCGTGCGATGGGTAAGAAAAAGCCGGAAGAGATGGCCAAGCAGCGTTCTGTTTTTGCCGAAGGTGCAGAAAAGAACGGCATCAATGCCGAACTGGCGATGAAAATCTTCGACCTGGTAGAGAAATTTGCGGGTTACGGATTTAACAAATCGCACTCTGCGGCCTATGCTTTGGTGTCTTATCAAACGTTATGGCTGAAAGCGCACTATCCGGCAGAGTTTATGGCGGCGGTAATGACTGCCGATATGGACAATACCGAGAAAGTGGTTGGCCTGGTGGATGAGTGCTGGCGGATGGGCCTTAAAATCCTGCCGCCAGATATAAACTCCGGTCTTTACCATTTCCACGTCAACGATGACGGGGAAATCGTGTATGGTATTGGCGCTATCAAAGGGGTGGGTGAAGGGCCAATTGAGGCCATCATCGAAGCCCGTAATAAAGGTGGCTACTTCCGCGAACTGTTTGATCTTTGCGCCCGTACCGACACCAAAAAACTGAACCGGCGGGTGCTGGAAAAACTGATCATGTCAGGGGCATTTGACCGCCTGGGGCCACACCGCGCGGCGTTAATGAACTCGCTGGGCGATGCGTTAAAAGCGGCAGATCAACACGCGAAAGCGGAAGCCATCGGCCAGGCCGATATGTTCGGCGTGCTGGCAGAAGAGCCGGAACAAATTGAACAATCCTACGCTAGCTGCCAGCCGTGGCCGGAGCAGGTGGTGTTAGATGGGGAGCGCGAAACGTTGGGTCTGTACCTGACGGGCCACCCGATCAACCAGTATTTAAAAGAGATTGAGCGTTATGTCGGAGGCGTAAGGCTGAAAGACATGCACCCGACAGAACGTGGTAAAGTCACCACGGCTGCGGGGCTCGTTGTTGCCGCGCGGGTTATGGTCACCAAGCGCGGCAATCGTATCGGTATCTGCACGCTGGATGACCGTTCCGGGCGGCTGGAAGTGATGTTATTTACTGACGCCCTGGATAAATACCAGCAATTGCTGGAAAAAGACCGCATACTTATCGTCAGCGGACAGGTCAGCTTTGATGACTTCAGCGGTGGGCTTAAAATGACCGCTCGCGAAGTGATGGATATTGACGAAGCCCGGGAAAAATATGCTCGCGGGCTTGCTATCTCGCTGACGGACAGGCAAATTGATGACCAGCTTTTAAACCGACTCCGTCAGTCTCTGGAACCCCACCGCTCTGGGACAATTCCAGTACATCTCTACTATCAGAGGGCGGATGCACGTGCACGGTTGCGTTTTGGCGCGACGTGGCGTGTCTCTCCGAGCGATCGTTTGTTAAACGATCTCCGTGGCCTCATTGGTTCGGAGCAGGTGGAACTGGAGTTTGACTAATACAGGAATACTATGAGTCTGAATTTCCTTGATTTTGAACAGCCGATTGCAGAGCTGGAAGCGAAAATCGATTCTCTGACTGCGGTTAGCCGCCAGGATGAGAAACTGGATATTAACATCGATGAAGAAGTGCATCGTCTGCGTGAAAAAAGCGTAGAACTGACGCGTAAAATCTTCGCCGATCTCGGTGCATGGCAGATTGCCCAACTGGCACGCCATCCACAGCGCCCTTATACCCTGGATTACGTTCGCCTGGCATTTGATGAATTTGACGAACTGGCAGGCGACCGCGCGTATGCAGATGACAAAGCTATCGTCGGTGGTATCGCCCGTCTTGACGGTCGTCCGGTGATGATTATTGGTCATCAGAAAGGCCGTGAAACCAAAGAGAAAATTCGTCGTAACTTTGGTATGCCAGCGCCAGAAGGTTACCGCAAAGCACTGCGTCTGATGCAAATGGCTGAACGCTTTAAGATGCCAATCATCACCTTTATCGACACCCCTGGGGCTTATCCGGGTGTGGGCGCAGAAGAACGTGGTCAGTCTGAAGCCATCGCGCGTAACCTGCGTGAAATGTCTCGCCTCGGCGTACCGGTCGTTTGTACGGTTATCGGTGAAGGTGGTTCTGGCGGTGCGCTGGCCATTGGCGTGGGCGATAAAGTGAATATGCTGCAATACAGCACCTATTCCGTTATCTCGCCGGAAGGTTGTGCCTCTATCCTCTGGAAGAGCGCAGACAAGGCCCCGCTGGCGGCTGAAGCGATGGGCATCATCGCTCCGCGTCTGAAAGAACTGAAACTGATTGACTCCATCATCCCGGAACCGTTGGGCGGCGCTCACCGTAACCCGGAAGAGATGGCTGCGTCTCTGAAAGCGCAACTGCTGGCGGATCTGGCCGATCTCGACGTGTTAAGCACTGAAGATTTAAAAAATCGTCGTTATCAGCGACTGATGAGCTACGGTTACGCGTAATCAGCAAATTTTCTGAAAAGGGTCACTTCGGTGGCCTTTTTTTCTATGTAGTTTATTTAGTCATATTATAAATACATTTAGATAATCTTTCTTTCGTTTTCCCCTGCCATAAAATTCTTGAACTCATGTTGATAACTCCGATTTCGGAGGCATATACAAATATACACAGTGGTCAAAAATAATATAGATTTATCAATCTCATAGAATTTTTAAGGATAAAATATGAAAGCAATTTTAGGATTCGATCATCTTCTTATGCCGCGTGTTCTGGTGTTTTTTTACTGGCTGGCTATGGTGCTGACACTGATAGGCGGTGTCTTCTCCATATTTAGCGGAAACATTATCTTAGGGGTAGCTTATACCGTCATTGGCCTTATAAGCTGTCGTATGACTTTCGAATTAATTATGATAGCGTTTAAGAATAACGAATATTTGCGCCGCATTGCCGAGAGTGTTAGCAAGAATAGCGCAGAGTAATCTCCCGCAAAGCGCTTCACCAAACCGCATCTCAACCGCTATTACAGGCGTTTGAGATGTTGTTTTAAAATCAGAGTATACTCTAAATAATTCGAGTTGCAGGAAGGCGACAAGCGAGTGAATCACCAGGAGCTTATATAAGTAAGTGACTGGTGTGAGCGAACGCAGACGCAGCACATGCAACTTAAAGTATGACGAGTATAAATGTCTGATTCATCTTTCCTGTAATTTGTGCGTATTATCAATATATAGCGATGCACGTGCGTATCATATCAATGCAGGAGATTCTATGTTGGGTTTAAAACAGGTTCACCATATTGCGATTATTGCGACGGATTATGCGGTGAGCAAAGCCTTCTACTGCGATATTCTCGGCTTCACGCTGCAAAGCGAAGTTTATCGCGAAGCGCGTGATTCGTGGAAAGGGGATTTGGCGCTTAACGGGCAGTACGTGATTGAGCTTTTCTCATTTCCATTCCCACCGGAGCGCCCCAGCCGACCGGAAGCCTGCGGCCTGCGCCATCTGGCATTTAGCGTTGATGATATTGATACGGCAGTGGCGCACCTTGAAAGCCATAATGTGAAATGTGAAGCGATACGTGTCGACCCGTATACGCAAAAACGCTTTACGTTCTTTAACGATCCTGACGGGCTGCCACTGGAACTGTATGAGCAGTAAGGCTTGTCATCGCCGCATTTGCCCGGTAACGTGCCGGGCATCTCTATTGTAGATTCGCACTATCATGACACTCACGCTGAATACTCAACTTCTCGCCTCACGCCAGATTCTGGTGGCCTTTAGTGGCGGACTGGACTCCACCGTTTTACTGCATCAACTGGTGCAGTGGCGGGCTGAAAATCCGGACGTCACGTTACGCGCTATCCATGTGCATCACGGTTTAAGTGCTAATGCTGATGCCTGGGTCGTGCATTGTGAAAATATCTGCCAGCAGTGGCAGGTGCCGCTGGTGGTTGAGCGCGTGCAGCTTGCGCAAGAGGGGTTAGGCATTGAGGCCCAGGCACGGCAGGCGCGTTATCAGGCATTTGCCCGAACGCTGTTACCCGGAGAAGTTCTGGTCACTGCACAACATCTTAACGATCAATGTGAAACCTTTTTGCTGGCGTTAAAACGTGGCAGTGGCCCTGCCGGGCTTTCCGCTATGGGAGAAGTATCTGATTTTGCCGGAACCCGGCTTATCCGCCCGTTGCTCACTCGCACACGTGGAGAGCTGGAGCAGTGGGCACATAAACATGGCTTACGCTGGATTGAAGACGAAAGTAATCAGGACGATAGCTACGATCGTAACTTCCTGCGCCTGCACGTGGTGCCGTTATTACAGCAGCGTTGGCCGCATTTTGCCGAAGCAACGGCACGCAGCGCCACGCTTTGCGCTGAACAAGAGAGCCTGTTGGATGAACTGCTGGCGGATGATTTAGCGCACTGCCAAACGTCGCAGGGAACGCTACAGATTGCGCCAATGATGGCGATGAGCGATGTCCGCCGCGCGGCGATTATCCGCCGCTGGCTGGCTGGGCTGAATGCGCCGATGCCTTCCCGCGATGCGCTGGTACGGATTTGGCAAGAAGTTGCACTGGCGCGGGAAGATGCTTCCCCCTGTTTGCGCTTTGGCGCGTTTGAAATCCGTCGCTATCTGTCGCAACTGTGGTGGATTAAATCCGTTGCCGGACAAAGCGAAACCATTGTGCCGTGGCTGGCGTGGCAACAGCCGCTGGAATTACCGGTTGATCTGGGAAGTGTGCAGTTTACTGCGGGAGGCGATATTCGCCCTCCGCGTGCAGATGAAGCGGTCAGCGTGCGTTTCAAAGCGTCGGGATTGCTGCACATTGTCGGGCGCAACGGTGGACGTAAGTTAAAGAAAATCTGGCAGGAACTGGGCGTGCCGCCGTGGCTGCGTGATACTACGCCACTGCTGTTTTATGGCGAAACGTTGATTGCGGCAGCGGGAATTTTTGTTACACGTGAAGGCTTTGCTGAAGATGAGGCTGGTGTAAGTTTTTTCTGGCAGAGAAATAGTTAGTTCAGCATAGCCGGATAAGACGCGCTATGCGTCGCATCCGGCAAAAGTGAATCAGGACTCACTCACCACTACCGTACCGATTTCCGGATGGCTAAAGCTGGTAATTTTATCCAGGCGCAACTCGCGGGTTTCGCCAGCGACATCGACGACCAGATATTCCACATTTTTGCGGGACACTAAATCATTGGCTTTACCCTGCAATTTTTCGCCATCTTTCAGCTCCAGCGTCAGCAACAGGTGATGCTGGCAGGCGAGCTCAAGATTATCGTAATCATCACAATTGATAGGTTGATACGTATCATTCATTGACATAATCGCTCACCAGTAAGTTGGCCGCAGCGTATGCTGCTTTTTCCCTGACAGCCTCTGAAAGGGCATCGTCGGCAGCCATTTCATTCAGCACTTTCAAAACGCAGCCCAGCGCGTCCGGAACGTATCCTAAGTCTCCGCTGGCGATTTCCGCGTACCGCTTGCGTATTAACTCACAATATTTTTCCACATGCCCTCCTGTCAGCACTCTGACTTAACCGTGGATGCAAGTCTAAGCCTACGAAGATAAACCCTGTTTCGCAAGGTGACTATACCACACTCATTTCTGCAATATCAGCGCCGCAACTGCACGTATTCCGTTACAATGGCCTCCTGATTCGAAAGGAGTTTTCTTATGGCGCTTAAAGCGACAATTTATAAAGCGACGGTTAATGTGGCCGATCTTGACCGCAACCAGTTTCTCGATGCCTCTCTGACGCTGGCGCGCCACCCTTCAGAAACTCAGGAGCGCATGATGCTGCGCCTTCTGGCATGGCTGAAATATGCCGATGAACGTCTGCAATTTACCCGTGGTTTGTGTGCCGATGACGAGCCGGAAGCGTGGCTGCGTAATGATCATTTAGGTATTGATTTGTGGATTGAACTGGGGCTGCCGGACGAGCGGCGAATTAAGAAAGCCTGCACCCAGGCCGCGGAAGTGGCGCTGTTTGCCTATAATAGTCGGGCGGCGCAGATCTGGTGGCAGCAAAATCAGAACAAATGCGCGCAGTTTGCCAATCTTTCCGTCTGGTATCTGGACGACGAGCAACTGGCAAAAGTGAGTGCCTTTGCCGATCGCACCATGACACTACAGGCAACGATTCAGGACGGCATTATCTGGTTATCGGATGATAAGAATAATCTGGAAGTAAACTTAACTGTCTGGCAACAACCGTCATGATTGTGATTTCCCGACATGTTGCTATCCCCGATGGCGAGCTTGATCGATAGGAATTTAAAACCCGGAAAGATCGAAAAAACACCAGAAAGCGAATCACCGGGCGACATCTCACGCGTCTTATATTATTTGTATTGTCGATTAAAACGCATTGATTGATTGGAGTTGGGTA